>DSBV01000012.1 GCA_011045955.1 Bacteroidales bacterium
CAACTATTTGATATTAGTTGCTAACCGGCACAAAGCACAACATTTTTATCATTGCCCGAAATATTTGTGACAAAATGCTACTTATTTTTGGAGATACCATTAACTTTGTTGAATGAGTTTATCATTGATTAACTAAATGACTACCTATGAAATTGCTTATTGCAATTGATATGTTTGGGGAGTATATACTCCTGCTGAAAAAGGTATTTTCAAAACCTGAAAAAGGTAAAGTTTACTTTCAGCAAATGATTAAGGAAATTGATAAGCTTGGGCTACAGTCAATAGGCATAGTTACAATTATATCGGTTTTTATGGGTGCGGTAATCACCCTACAAACCGCTTATAATATGGAAAATCCATTTATTCCAAATTACCTTATAGGTCTTGGCACCCGCGATAGCATGTTGCTTGAGTTCTCATCAACAATTATAGGTTTGATACTGGCCGGCAAGGTTGGCTCCAATATTGCATCGGAAATTGGCACAATGAAGGTTACAGATCAGATTGATGCCCTTGAGATTATGGGTATTAACTCAGCAAGTTTTCTTATATTGCCTAAGGTTATTGCCACAATTCTATTCAACCCCTTCCTTACCGTTTTAAGTATGATAGTTGGGATTGCCGGAGGGTGGTTGGTTGGGGTATTTACCGGCGTTGTTTCAACCCAGGAGTATATCGATGGGGTTCAGTACGCCTTTATTCCGTATTACATAACCTATTCGCTCATAAAAACGGTGGTTTTTGCATTTTTAATCACCACAATATCTGCTTTTTATGGCTATAGGGTTCAAGGTGGCTCGCTAGAGGTGGGTAGAGCCAGTACCCAGGCTGTTGTTATGAGTAGCATTTTTATTCTTTTGTTTAACCTTATTCTAACCCAACTCTTACTCTCGTGATAACCGTTAGGGATCTTAACAAATCGTTCGATGGGCGTTTGGTTTTAGAAGGCATAAACGCCACCTTTGAGAAGGGGAAAACCAACCTGATTATTGGTCAAAGCGGTTCAGGTAAAACCGTTTTGCTTAAATGTATTGTTGGGCTGCATGAGGTTGACTCTGGCGAAATCTACTACAACGACACCCGGTTCGACAACCTAAATTTTAAAGATAAAAAGAAGATACGTCAAAAAATTGGTATGCTTTTCCAGGGTTCAGCTCTTTTTGATTCCGCTACGGTGGAGGAAAATGTTGTGTTTCCTTTAGATATGTTCACTACCATGAGCCACGAGGAAAAGCTCGATAGGGTAAACTTTTGCCTAAAACGCGTTAATATCATCAACTCAAATCATCTGTATCCAGCCGAGATAAGCGGTGGCATGAAGAAGCGCGTAGCAATTGCCCGTGCTATAGCACTAAATCCTGAGTTCTTGTTTTGCGATGAGCCCAACTCGGGGTTAGACCCTAAAACAGCCGTGGTAATTGATCAGCTAATTAAGGAAATTACCGAGGAGTTCAACATCACCACTATAGTTAATACCCACGACATGAACTCGGTTATGGGCATTGGTGATAAGGTTATCTTTATTTATAACGGAAAAAAATGGTGGGAGGGGAGCAAGGATAATATTCTGGATAGTGATAATAAGGAACTGAACGATTTTGTTTTTTCCACGGAGCTGACCCGAAAAATTAAGGGGCTATAGATTTTAACCATGCATTTTTATCCAATGTAGCTTTTCGGGGTCAACAATTTCAATGGTGGTTCCCTCAATACGAATAATGTTATCGCGCCTAAACTCCGACAGTATCCTCACAACATTCTCAACCCGCATATCAATTAGTTCAGCAATCTCGCGTCGGGAGATGGGAAGGCTAAATTTATGTGATTTGTACACCTCGTTCCCAAAGTAAAAGATGATAAAAGCCACTCTACCCCGAAGCTGACGAAGTTCAAGATCGAGCCGGGTGCCCATCATCAAGTCCGATACCTGTGATATTTTTTCCAGTAGTGTTTTGGCAAAATCTCCATTGGTACTAATCAGGTTTATTACAAGATTATAGTCAACGCAGCAGTATTCGCAATCTTCAATAGCTATTATGTTATACTGGTAGTTTTTTGAGGAGAAAATGCTTAGTAAGCCCACAAAATCGTTGGGGGTTGCAATGCCAATTATCTGTTCACGGCCATCGGGGTTAGTACGGGTAAGTTTTGCAAGCCCTACACGCAAGAAAATGAATCCTTTTATCGGGGTATTCTGCTTGGCTACAATTTCTCCCTTTTTGGCAAAGTGGAAGGTTTTATTTGATGTAAGCCGGTCAAGCTGCTCATCGGTTAATTTTGAAAAAACCGAAGAACGGAAACCACATTTAGCGCATATATGGTCCGGACGAAAATCTTGGCTCATATCTACATATATTGATATATATCAGAGTTGATTTTTATCAACAGCTGTAAATCTAAAACTTTTGTAACTAATTACGTAATTTGAATTGATAAATCTTTAACAGTTAAGCAAAATTTAATAGTTGACATATGAAGAAAATAGTGATTCTTGGAGCAGGTACAGGTGGAACCATAATGGCCAACGAGCTCCGTAAGGTTTTAGAACGCGATGAGTGGAGTATTACTGTGGTGGATAAGGATCCAAATCATTACTACCAGCCCGGTTTTCTATTTATTCCTTTTGGCATTTACACCAAGCACGACGTGGTTAAACCTAAGGCAAGTTTTATTCCCGCGGGCGTAAAATTCATCATTAACGGGATTGATCGGGTAGAACCCGATAAAAACACTGTTTACCTAACTAATGGTCAAATACTTGAGTACGACTTTTTAATAGTTGCCACTGGTACCCATATTAATCCCGCAGAGACTCCAGGTTTGCTTGGAAGGGAATGGCGAAAAAGCATTTTCGATTTCTACACCCACGAGGGAGCCGTAGCCTTGCAAAACTTTTTAAAGACATGGGAGGGTGGCGATATGGTAATCAATATAGCAGAATTGCCCTTTAAGTGTCCGGTTGCACCCCTTGAGTTTGCTTTCCTGGCCGATGAGTTCTTTGTTAAAAAAGGGATTCGCGATAAGGTGAACATCTACTATGCTACACCTCTTTCGGGTGCATTTACCAAGCCAAAGTCTTCAAAAATGCTTGGTGAGCTTTTGCAGGGAAAGAATATTCACATCATTCCCGACTTCTACCTTGAACGGGTTGATGATGAAAACAAAAAGATTATCTCATATGATGGCCGCGAGGTTAAGTTCGACCTGCTAACCATTATTCCCGTTAACATGGGTGCCGATTGGGTGGCCCGCAGCGGTATGGGCGATGATATGAATTACATTGCTACCGATAAGTACACCTTACGTTCCGAGAAATGGGAAAATGTATTTGTGCTTGGCGATGCCAGTAATATCCCTACATCAAAGGCAGGGTCAGTGGTTCACTTTGCATCGGATGTGCTGTTCGAGAACCTTATGGCTGCCATAGAGGGGCGCCCATTGATTGCCAAATTCGATGGGCATTCCAACTGTTATATCGAAACCGGATTCGGAAAGGGTTCGCTTATCGACTTTAACTATGAGACCGAACCGCTTCCAGGAACATATCCACTACCCGGAATAGGCCCGTTTGGCCTTCTTAAAAACACCCGCATTAACCATTATGGTAAGGTTATGTTCCGTTGGATATACTGGCATTTGCTGCTAAAGGGTAAAGAACTCCCGCTTGAATCGCAAATGACTATGGCTGGTAAGGAACTTTAAAATTGGTTAGCCATGGAAAATAATTTGCAACAACAAATTGATGAGCTCAACCGCAAGATGGACCTTGTGCTGGAGTTGCTGGCCAACCAGCAGCAGCGCAGCGAGGTGGTTGAAGATTTGGTGGAGGATTTGAACATCGTAGTTAAGGATGCTTTTCAAACGGCTGTGGATGAGCTTACTGTTCAGAACATTAAAATTGATGGGGAAGATGTTCGCTATTTGGTTTTTAAATTGCTCCGCAATGTGAAAACCTTTGGCGAACTCATGGACATGCTTGAGAGCTTAATGGATTTCCTTCACGATATTGGGCCAGTGGTTCACGATGCTGGGATTGCGTTTACTAAGGCTCTTGATGATTTGGACCAGAAGGGTTACTTTGATTACTTCAGGCAGTTTGGCTTACTTGCCGCCGAGTTCAAGGAGCATGTTTCCGAGGAGGATATTATTCGCCTACGTGAGAGCATGCCGGCCATTGGACTGATGATTCGTAGTTTAACCCAACCCAAGGTAATGAATGCTTTGGCCGAGGTAACCCAAACCCTTTTGGCTATGGAAATGGACGAAAAAATTGACAATAAATCGTTGACTGGACTTGCCCGTCAACTAAGCAAACCCGAAGTTCGCCGCACTCTATCGTTTACACTCCGAATTATGGGCGAATTAGGGAAAACTAGAAATTAATTACTAACCAAAAGCAAATAA
The DNA here is from genome assembly GCA_011045955.1 of Bacteroidales bacterium. GTDB lineage: Bacteria > Bacteroidota > Bacteroidia > Bacteroidales > Tenuifilaceae > Tenuifilum. The sequence continues at coordinate 4,405 of DSBV01000012.1, forward strand.
AGCTATGGCAGAAAAAGTTTATGCAGGCAAAGCCGTTAGCGTAACCGACGATGGTTACCTGACCGATCCTAATCAATGGACAAAAGAGATTGCTATTGAAATAGCAAAGGAGGAAGGCATTGAACTAACCGACAAGCATTTTGCTGTAATTGAGTTCATTAGAGAGAAAACCCTTAAGGGTGAAGTTTTAACTATCCGTACCATTGGAAAATCGGGTATGGTTGATACCAAAGGCTTTTACGAGTTGTTTCCAGGGGCACCCCTGAAAAAGGCCAGCCGTATTGCCGGAATTGCTAAACCATCGAGTTGTGTTTAACCTTTTAAATCAATAGATTATGGCAAATGCACAAGATCACCCTATTAAGAAGGTGATGATAATTTGCGCCAAGGCAAACCTCGAGGATGTTTATGCAGCCCTGGTTATGGCAAATGGCGCTGTGATGGAAGGTATTGAGGCAAAGGTGTTTTTCACATTTTTTGGCCTCGACGCTATCACTAAAAAGCAGATGAAAAAGTTACACACCGCTACCGTGGGTAACCCCGGATTACGTATGCCTGGCGGATTACCATTCCCTACCATTTTAGGCATGCTTCCCGGAGTTGAAGCTGGTGTTTCAGCTATGATGAAGAGCCAAATGGAAAAAATCGATATTCCACCGGTAGATGAGTACTTTGAACTTATTACTGCGGGAGGAGGTGAGATTTATGCCTGCAAGCTAGCCGTTGAGATGTTTGGACTTAAGAAAGAGGATTTCAGCGAGCATGTAAAGGATATTATTACCATTGGCCAGTTCTACGAATTGGCTGCCGGTGAGGGAACTCAAATTATTTTTGTATAAGCAAAGTGTGATTCTTATATGTGCTAAGAGCCCCCTTTCAGGGGCTCTTTTGCTATACTCTAAATCCGATTATGGTAATATCGTCGATTTGTTGGGCATTGCCTCGCCAGACCTCGAAATTTTGCTCAAGTAATTCATGGATAGCCACCATGTTGCCATTGGCATTTGCCGGGAGTAGTTTTTCTAACTGCTTTCGTCCAAATCGTTTCTTATCGGCTTTGGATTTCTGATTGAACATGCCATTGGTTGCAAATGTTAATACATAACCCTTTTCATCAGTTACTTTTACAAGTGGTAGATTGGAGGTAAACCAGCAATTCCTAGTGGCTTTCCCTTGCCGATTTGTAAACTTCAATTACGGTAGAATTTTCACCCCGCTTAAGGTGGTAGAGAGGACTATGCGTTACGGCAAACTTAACGGTTAGTTCTTTCCTGTTTACCGTACAGACTGAAATTCCCATTTCCACAGCCATTGAAGAAGCCTGGTCTTGAAGCTCTTTTCCTATGGTTTGTGTAAAGTGTTTGTTTACTTCAACTATCAAATCGACAGGATTTTTACCATTGAGTAAGTAGTAGTTTTGTTAAGTAAAGTTATGCCCTCCATGCTCACAAATCCACCATGTACGCAGTGCCTTGTACAATCGGCAACGACTAAGGGATACTCATCGGGGTTGCCTTTTAGCCTGTAAAAATCGCCGCTAACCATATCTTTGGGTTTATACATCAGGAAGTATTCCCCCAGGATAGCCGCCATATTTGCATCGCTCGGCATTGGGTTGGTCTGCAGCGGCTTTGAAAACTCAAGGCTCTCATTTAATTGATAGGTTTTCAAGCGTAAGCTATTGCTTTGCCGTTTAATGAGTTCTGCTTGACTTTTCAACTCCTCGTTTTGCGAGATTATCTCTTTAGTTTTTTCTATAACGGCTTGCTCAAGCTCATCCCTTTTCCTTTTTACCCTTTTTACTTTTTCAACCTCATAGATGTAAACCATTGCACCAAACAAGATTAGGAAAACAATAAAAAACCAGGGCTTAAAGTAGAAAGGCAAACCCACCACTAATTTGATAGATATTGGGTTTGGCGAAGTTGTACCATCGGGACGGGAGTAGTAAACCTTAAAGGTATATTTGCCATAGGGTAGATTGGTGTAATGGGCAATGGGGGTAAAGGTTTTATGGGCTCTTGTGGAATCCTCAAAACCTTCGATCCAGTATGTATATTCTAACTTACCGGGATATGTGTAGTCGGTTGCTATGAAGGAGATTTCCAGCAACTTATGGCTTGCCCTTATATAGATTTTGGAATTTGGGTCAGGGAAATTAGCAAGGGTATCGTAATCGGTAATACACGAAATAATCTTAATGTTCTGAAGGGGAATTTCATTGCCCGGAGCATAGGGGTTAAAAAGGTAAACACCAAAGTTTCTACTTACTGCTAACGTGTCGAAACCCCAACGGTCAATGGCTGTAACAAGTCTATCTTTAAACCCATACTGGGTACCCTTGATATCAACCTTTTTAAGTTTTTTGCTGTAACGAACAACCCCTTTATCGGTTCCAATCTAATAGTTGCCAAGCCTATCCTGGTTAACCGCTGTAACCACTGGTGAGGGTAAGCCATGCCTTGTATCAATTAGGCTGAAAGCCTTACTTTCAGGTGGAAGTATGGCTAAATCTTTATCGGTACCAAAAAGCTTATTTCCATCGGCATCCTCAAAGATGCAATGGGTCATGCTTGTGTTAGGTGTAAACCGATGGTAGGGGTAATGGAATTCGCTCCAGTGTTTTCTTGTTGATAAGGTATGCATTATCTGCGTAGTTTGCAAGCCAGATGTAATTGGAACCATCGTCGTAAAAATTTGCTGTTCCGGCACCAGTTATTTTTTCATTACTTATTATGGTATCAACCTTAGGATATTTATTCCATTTGTCGGGATTTCTTGAAAGCCAGGTAAGGTGGGTTGAACTGCCGCCGAGCATTACCCCATCGCCAAATTCAGTAATGGCATGGAAGTGGTAAATGTCGTTATATGTGTATTCATGCTGAAAGGTTTCAACGGTTTTAGCATTGAAGTCAATGCAGTTGAGGGTTCCATTGTGCCTATCAACCCAAAGCCTTCCTTTGCTATCAACGTAAATATTCTTTACCCAACGGTGTCCCTGCAGCGGTTTACCGAATATGGAATAGACCCGTTCAAAGCTGTCGGATTGCGGGCGGTATATGCATAAACCCTCCTTGGTGCCAACCCATAGGTTTTTCTGCTTGTCCAGCGCAAGTGAGCTTACATAGCTATGTGGCAATTGCCCATTAGAGTTGCCCCCCACGTAGGTTTTAAAGTGGCTGCCGTCGAATCGCATCAGGCCGTCGTGGGTAGCAAACCACATTAGGCCTAAGCCATCCTGAATGATATCGGTAAATTCGTATGAGCAAACTCCATCGGACTTGTAGTAGTTTGTAAAGCAGGCATAATCGTTGCGTTCTACCTTGCTGAACTTGGATTGTGCATTAGAAGTGAGTGATTGTAATAGTATAACAACAAACGCCAATGAGTTTTTATGAAGTCTTATAAAATCAGGTCATGAGGGTTAGTAAAATTTTTGTAAGCAGGCTATGGGCTACCCCAATGGCCTCCTCGGCCGGATTGAAATTGGGCCGATGGAGTTGCGCGTTATCGATATTCGGAAAGCCCGTGCCAACCCTAAAAAATACCGATGGTATAAGGTTACTGAAGTAGGAAAAGTCGTCGGTGGTCGTACGGGGATCAAGGTCAATCACATTGTTATTCCCAATCAACTCTTTAGCAATTTTCTTAACCAGTTGGGTAAGTTCAGGGTTGTTATGAATGGATGGATAGCCCTTTCGGATTTCAATCTCACATTTTGCCCCGTGCGATGCGGCAATGCCAGTTGCTGTTTGTTGTATTAACCTATGAGCCTCGTTACGCCATGCTTCGTCCATGGTGCGGAAGGTTCCTGCAATGCTAACCTCATCGGGTATAATATTTGTGGCTCCCAGCGCTTCAACTCGTCCAAACGATAACACGGTGGGGATAAGCGCGGGAGCTTTTCGGCTTACAATCGTTTGTAGGCCAAGAATAATTTCAGCTGCGCACACAACCGGATCGATAAGCAGGTGGGGTAGGGCGGCGTGCCCACCTTTTCCATCGATAGTAATGTAAACCTCATCGCCCGAGGCCATGTATTTGCCAGGGCATACACCAATTTTGCCAACCTCAAGTTCGGGGAGTACGTGAACGCCGAACATGGCATCGGGTTTTAGGAGGCTGAACAGTTTGGATTGGGTTATGGCTTGAGCCCCACCAGGCAATACTTCCTCGCCCGATTCAAAAATTGCCACAAACCTGCCTTTTAGGTTTTCGCGTTGCCTATGCAGGCTTAGTGTAACACCCATGGCTATAGCCATGTGCATATCGTGGCCGCAAGCATGCATGGCAGTGGGATTAACGGATGAAAAATCAACTCCGCTTCTCTCAGTGATAGGTAGAGCATCGAGTTCGGCCCGCAAACCATAGGTTTTTCCGGCACTACTTCCTTCCATAATTGCTGCAAAGTTATGGTGTGTGCCAAAATCTTCGACCCTAATACCTTCCTCTACCAGTACCTGCTTAATAAAGGTTGCTGTTTTTTCTTCCTGAAACGATAGTTCCGGGTTCTGGTGCAGATGCCGACGGTATTCCACCATCCTTTTTTCAATATCGCTGTTTGAAATCATCGCTCTAACACCATTTTAATGCCCAGTAAAATAATGAAGAACCCGAAAATTTTTTGCAGTGTTGCAGCGGGGATATTAATGGAAAACTTTGACCCAAAGTAACTTCCAATTACTACACCAATCATTAGCAGCAACGCAAGTTTCCAGTCGATAAATCCAGCGCGGTAGTAGTTAACCACAGCAAAAATACCGACGGGGAAAAGCAAAACCATCAGGCTTGTTCCCTGTGCCTCGTGTTGGGTGAAATTTAGCAGATAGATTAGGGCTGGTACAATGATTATTCCTCCACCAAGACCCAAAGCTCCACCTACAAAACCTGCCGTTAGCCCAATAAGCATAAGCAAAACAAGATGTGCAATACTCATTTTAAAACATTTTTAACAAATTTAGTAATGTTTTTGGAATATATATTGAAGATAAAACATTTACATTTAGAGCGAATTTAGTAACCCATTTTATAATTTTGCACGTAGAATTGTAAACGTTTCAAAAATATTGATCATGAAAAAGATATTATCAATTTCAGTTTTAGCTGCTTTTGCATTTTCAGTTGTAGCGCAGAATGCAGCGCCTAAAATCAGTTTTAAAACAAGCACCTACGATTATGGCAAGATAAAGGAGGATGATGGCGTAGCCAACTATTCATTTGAGTTTACCAATACTGGAAATTCTCCTTTAATCATACAGCGGGTGGCCACCTCGTGTGGTTGCACAACTCCCGAATGGCCTAAGGAGCCTATAGCCCCCGGTAAGGGAGGGAAAATTACCGTTGGCTATAACCCAGCCGGGCGGCCTGGCCCATTTGCAAAAACAGTAACCATATACTCCAATGCCGAAACCCCAACGGTTATCCTCCAAATCAAAGGTGAAGTTACTCCGCGAGTAAAAACTATTGATGAGATTTATAGAACACCAATTGGCGAAGAACTGAAATTCGAAAAGATTCATTTTCCCTTAGGCCGGATATTCTTAGGCAACACATACACCGATACCATTAAGTTCATTAACAAATCAAGCGCACCCGTTACAGTAAAGGCGAATATCCAGGGAATGAACTTCATGCAGGTAAAGGTGGTTCCTGAAGTGGTTAAACCAAATCAGCTTGGAGCCATTGTTCTTATCTATAATCCCGACAAGCGTGAAGAGTGGGGTTTTGTGGTTGACCGCTTTACCATTTCAATAAACGACAAGGCTATTAATAATAGTCCGCTAACCATTACAGCAAGCATTGAGGAGGACTTTTCAAACCTCTCGCAAAAAGATTTGGAGAATGCACCTAAAGCCGAGTTTAATACCTTGCAGTACGATTTTGGAACTGTAAAATCGGGCGATGTTGTAAAATATGATTTTGTTCTCAAAAATACAGGTAAAAGCGATTTAATTATTCGCAAAATCAAGGCAAGTTGCGGCTGCACAACAGTAAACCCATCCAAGAATGTGCTTAAGCCAGGTGAATCCATTGAAATATCTGCCTCGTTCCGCACAGCTGGATACTCCGGCCGACAGGGCAAAACCATTACCGTTATTACCAACGACCCCCGAAATTCAACATTAGTACTCCGCCTAACGGGAAATGTTGATAAAGTACAGTAGTAACATAGCAGGCTTTAGCTGCCGGATTTTTTGGGAGAGTACAGGTTTATATTGGTGTTTGGTGTTTAGTGTTTCGCTGGCTATGTACCAGCGCATTTCATTTCAATAGGTGTTTTCTGCGTTCTATTGAAATTTCTTTCAACCAACAACACCTCCTGTCATTCCGAGCAACTGCGAGGAATCACATTAAGGATAAAGGATAAAGGTTAAAGAGCCTGTCCCGCATTAGCGGGATTCAAGATTCCAGATTCCAGAACCAGTCCTGCAATAGTAGGAAACTGTCTCGCACTAGCTGTATTCAAGATTAAATGTGAATTCTTTCTCGTCGTTAGCGCACGTCTTCCGACGCGTGCGTTCACTCTAAAAAATCGCCCCGTAGAGGCAAATAGAGTTAGCCCAGGGTTTTAACCCTGGGTTTAGAGGTATTCCTAGTATTTGGCGATGCACGTGTTGTATAATCCAAAGAGCAATGGGGAAGCGTTGCATCGCAAAAGGGGAAGTA
>DSBV01000065.1 GCA_011045955.1 Bacteroidales bacterium
AGCTAATTTCTAAACGTATGTGTACATTTGTACTTGTGTTTGAATGATAATTCTGCTTCATATTTTTGTTTTTAATGAATACATAATTAAGCAAGTTATCATTTAATTGGCTACTTCTCTCTCCCTTTGCTTCGTTTCGCTACGCTCCACTTCGCTAAGAGAGAGAGGGTTTCATTAACAACGTGGTGAAACTTTACACTTTACAATTCAATTATTGCTGGTTTTAACACCGGTATCTCCCTCGAAGGCCCTTCAATGACCCTTTACAATGCCACAAATGGTCCCGAAATTAAAAATTGCTTAATGGCTGGTATGATTAAGAACTACAACGCCAAAACCGATGGTACATGCTTAACCCAGGAACTGTACGAAACCATGTTCACCGCTGGCAACAACACCCTTTATACCGAAAATACTGACCTTAAACTTACCAACGCCTGGAACTGGGGCAATGTAAATCCAATGCCTCAGGCAGGATCACCTGCTCATAACGGAGCATCGTTTACAGGGCTTACTGGTTTTGAAACAGTTACATTCCGTGGAGGTTTTGGTACCCAAAACTGGACCGAAGGCTGGTACAACTGGGATCGCCAAAATACCACATACTAACATACACATTTTTTAAAATCCAAAAAACTTCCCGAATATCGGGAATTTTTTTGCACCCTTTTTATAGTATACTCATAGAAAAAAAGGATATAATAAAGGCATTTTTAGCATTTCTTTTTTCATTAACCGCAATGGTTAGCCTTGCGCAAACCAACGTAATTGAACGTGATGGTAAGTACTATGATAGTAACGGAAATCCTTACTCCAGGCGATATACCTTATACTACAATAACGAAAATATAAAGGTTGACGCAACTATTGCAAATGGCTTGCCCAATGGTGAGATGAAATTATTCTATTCAACCGGTAAAATTCAGGAAATAAGGACTTACAGCCTTGGTGAAAAGGATGGCTACTGGGAAAAATGGAACGAAAAGGGCATTAAGGTTTCCGAGGCCAACTTTGTAAAATGTAAGAAACACGGTAAATAGTATGTGTGGGACGAGAATGGAACACTCCGCTACGATATGACCTATGCCAATGGCGAAAAGAGCGGAACGTGGATAATTTTTGATGAAAACGGTAAGAAAACTTCGCGGAAAGAATACCACGCTGCAAATTCCACTTTGTAAAAAAGTGTTACATTTGACACATCAAAATTATTGGGTCATTTTACCCATTGCTAATTTGATGTTAAATGATTTCGTTTAAAAACCGATTAGTATGGATTACTGGTGCCTCATCGGGCATTGGTAAGGAATTAGCACTTCAACTTGCCCAAGAGGGTGCACACCTCATCATATCATCGAACGATGCTCAGGAACTGAGCCAAGTGGCCGACGAGTGCCGCGAGTTCACCTCATTCTGCCAGGAATACCCTTTTGATCTTTCTAATCCTGAAGAGGTTAAAGCCACGGCCGAGGCCATCATTAATACTTACGAACAAATTTACCTGCTCATTAACAACGGTGGCATTAGCCAACGTTCGCTTGTTAAGGATACACCAGTTGATATCGACCGGAAAATAATGGAGATTGATTACTTCTCCTACGTAATCCTAACCAAAGCGGTTTTACCCGGAATGATTGAAGCCGGCGAAGGTTTTATTGCGGCCACAAGCAGTATATCAGGAAAGTTTGGATTTCCATTACGCTCATCGTACGCAGCAGCAAAACATGCCATTCAGGGTTTCTTTGAAACCCTCCGTGCCGAAATGAAACCACACAATATATCGGTAACCATTGCCTATCCGGGCCGCATTCAAACCAATATCTCTCTCAGAGCCATTGACGAGAAGGGTAAGGAGCATGGCGTAATGGACCCCGGTCAGCAAAATGGGCTAAGTGCGAAAGAATGCGCCCGGCAGTACATTCGAGCCATTAAAAAACGAAAACCGGAGGTTTACATAGGCAAAAGTGAGATTTTGATAGTGCACATTAAGCGCCTATTCCCCAGCATCTTTTTCAGAATTGTAACCAAAATCAAGCCTACATAAACACTATGTCGAAAATTATATACGGTATCCAACAGGTTGGAATAGGAGTATCAAACCTCTCCGAGGCATGGAAATGGTACAAGGAGCATCTTGGATTTGACATTCGTATTTTTGAAGATAATACAGTTGCTGAACTGATGCTCCCCTATACCGGAGGGCAGCCACAACAGCGCCATGCAGCGCTTGCTCTTAACATGCAAGGCGGCGGAGGCCTTGAAATTTGGCAATACAAAAGCCGCACTCCGCTAATGCCCGAGTTTCAGGTACAACTTGGCGATCATGGAATTTTTGCAGCTAAAATCAAATGCCCCGATGTTAAAAAAGCCCATGAATACTTTGAAAACATGGGGGTTCCTGCTAGCCTGTTTGCTGTAAATCCAAATGGCGATGAACACTTCTTCATCAAAGATCCATTTGGTAATTTTTTCGAAATATACAGCCATAGCTGCATTTTCAAAAACGAGAAAAAGCCAGTTTCTGGGGTTGGCGGAGCCGTTATTGGCGTCAGCGATATTGAAAATGCACTTAAGGTTTACCGTGATATACTGGGATACGATACCATTTTATACGACAAATCTGGAAATTTTGATGATATGGTGGAACTCCCAGGAGGCAAGGGTAATTTCCGTAGAATGCTACTCACCCACTCCGAGAACCGTAAAGGTAGTTTCAGCAATTTCTTCGGTAAATCGCAAATAGAATTAGTTCAAGCACTCGACCGCGAACCCAATAAGATTTTTAAAAACCGTTACTGGGGCGATTTAGGATTTATTCATCTGTGCTTTGACATCAAATACATGAACGACCTTGAAACGGAGTGTCTTGAAAAAGGATTCCCATTCACCGTGAACTCAAACGTAAAACACAACAATAAAGGTAGTTTTGATATGGGTGAAGCCGCAGGGCACTTTTCGTACATCGAAGATCCCGATGGCACTCTCATTGAGTTTGTTGAAACCCATCGGCTACCACTATTTAAACCCCTTGGCATCCAAATCAACATGGATAAGCGCGATCCCCATAACCCCATACCAGACTGGATTACTAAACTGCTCAGTTTGAAAAGGGTTAAGAACTTATAGCATGAAAGGTTACCTTCACGGTAGCCTTCATTTTTTTACACATGGACTTAATGGCAACTCGAAAGGTATTATCATGGCTATTTAAGCAGTATTGCGCTTTGGGCAAAAGAATAAATTTATATCTAAAATCAATATAAATACTACTACTTTTCTTTCATCGTAGTATTTCTCTCAATCCTTTTAGTATTTTTGAAGGTTAAGTTCTTGTTAAATGCGAGTTAACCTTCTAATTCTCCTTCTTTTCGTACAGAGCGTCTTCTCCCAAAACATAAATCACTGGGATACCGCCATTTACCCAAGTGATAATTGGCGGTATAGGGTAAATGAAACCCCAACGCCTCCGGGTTGGAATTTACCTGACTTTGACGATAGCCAGTGGTCATTAGGTCCCAAAAGGTTTGGCTATGGCGACAACGACGATGCCACAACTGTTTCCAACTTCATATCGGTAAGCATCAGAACTACCTTTAATATTCCCGATATCAATGAGATAGCAATGGCTGTGCTAAGCATAGATTACAACGACGCCTTTATTGCATGGCTTAATGGCGTTGAAATAGCACGCTCGGCAGGTTTGCAGGGCGCAAATGTAAACTGGGACACCCCTTCGTCGGAAAACCATGAGGCTGTGATGTACACAGGCGGTAAGCCAACCGATTTTCTGATAAAAAAAGAGTTACTTGCAGGCGTATTAAGGAGTGGCAATAACATTTTGGCCATTGAGGTTCACAATACAAGTATTGGCTCATCGGATTTAACCATTACCCCATACCTATCGGTAGGCATTACGGTAAGTAATTCATACTACTGGCCCACCCCCGACTGGTTTAAACCACCCGTTACCGCACTCAGTTGCAACCTGCCCATTGTGATTATTGACACTCATGGGCAAACCGTACAATCCGACAACGAGATAGTAGCAACCACGAAGGTTGTTGATAAACGGGCTATGCCCAACAGCATTACCGACAATGAATTCACCTATAACGGATCAATTCACTTTGAGTATCGGGGACAATCGTCGCTTTGGAACGACTGGCCGAAAAAAAACTATAATGTGGAGCTAATAAGTGCCCAGGTTGAGAATATTGACTCGGCGCTAATGGGCATGCCCGCCGGAAACAACTGGGTGCTCTACGGCCCCATAACGACAAGTCGCTAATTCGCAATGCATTGGCATACGAAATTGGTAGGCGCATGGGACGATACGCCCCAAGAACGGCTTTCTGTGAGCTTGTGCTTAACGAGCAGTATGCAGGGCTTTACCTATTGGTTGAAAAAATTCGTCGCGATAAAAACCGCGTGAACATAACAAAACTTATGCAAAAAGATATTTCGAGCGATGATTTAACTGGTGACTACATAGTTAAAATTGATAAGGGTGATTTTGATGAGTTCGGTTGGGTATAGCCCTATACACACAACGGGAAGCCCATTAACATCCTTTGGCATTACACTAAACCAGGAAATATTCTACCAGTTCAAAAAAATTATATCCGCAACTACATCACCACCTTTGAGAATACCCTAAACTCACCGTACTGGAACGACCCTTTCCTGGGCTACTACCGCTACGTTAATATGGCATCGGCTGTTGATTACTTTGGGTTAATGAATTAACTAAAAACATTGATACCTACCGCATAAGCACTTTCCTGCACAAGGATAAGGATAGTAAAGGAGAAAAGTTAACCTTTGGTCCAATGTGGGATTACGACCTTGCCTTTGGCAATGCTAACTACTACGGGGGCGATTCGCCGCAGGGTTGGGTTTACAAATCGATTAGCCCCGACAATTACTACCAACCACCCTTTTGGTGAGATAAATTTACCACTGACGATAAGTTTAATAATATAGCTTGTTGCCGATGGGAAGAGCTAAAAAACTGTGGATTACTAACCCGCACCGGTGTCCATACCATTATCGACAGCATGACAACGCTTATACAAAATGCCCGAATACGAAACTATAACACCTTTAATTCGCTTGGTATTAGGGTTTGGCCTAACGCATTCGTGGGTAACACCTACGAGCAAGTGGTTAACTACCTGAACAACTTTGTTTCCAGCAGGCTTTTGTGGCTTGATGCCAATTTACCCGGGGTATGCAAGGACGAGCCCAATCCTATTATGATTTCGGCAATTCCAAATCCGTTCAACGAATACCTCGACCTAAGAGTAATACTACCCGAAGCAGGTCGAATCACCCTATAAATTACATCCATTTCAGGCTTTGAGGTGTGGCAAATGAGTGAGCAGGCAAGTTTAACCTCGTTTGTATATCGTTACCAAGCACAAAACCTGCAAAAGGTATTTACGTTATTACGGCCTACCACAATGGGAAATACCTTGGAGCGGTAAAAGTGATAAAAATTTGAGCAAGCAACTACTCATCGTTCCCGAGTAATCGGTTTACCACTTTAATCACATCATCCAGGGCAAATCCCCGTGAGGCCCCAAACCGAATTAACTTACTACGCAAGTCGAAGTTGTTTTTAGCCTTTACCTGGGGCATTTTCTTGTTAAGGAGGCCGAAAAGATTAATCGGATTTTCGGCATTGTCAAGCTCATTAAGGACCTGGTCGATTATTTCCTTTGCAATACCCTTTGAAACAAGCATAGCTCTTAGCTTAATTGGCCCCCATTTGTTTATTCGACTCTTCTCCCTAACGTAAAGTCGGGCAAATCGGTTATCGTCCACATACCCATCGGATGAGAGCTTGCCAACTATTTTATCAATTTCTGCTTGAGCAAACCCCCACTGCCTAAGCTTCTGCACCAAATCGTGAGTACACTTCTCCTGTCGGGCACAAAGGTACTGTAACCGCTCCAAAGCCTTTTGGGGTGTTAATGCTTTATGGTTTTCGCCTTTAATCATGGTTTACTCTTTTGGGCCTTAACAAATCGGGGTTTGCCTCTAAAATCGTTAATCAGCAAAACATTACCAAATCCAAATGATTTCAAAAGTTTAACGATATCTGAACCGAGAGCCTCATTAATCTCAAACCAAAGCCAACCATAGGGCGATAAACAACGAATCGATAGTAAAGCAATTGCTCTGAAGAACCTCAACGGGTCGGAATCGGGCACAAACAAGGCAATGTATGGCTCGTAATCTAGAACATTCCTATTCATAAACTTCATTTCCGAATCCCTAACATAAGGAGGATTGCTAACAACGATATCGAAGGTATAACCGTCAAGCGCTGCGGGTTGTAAAATATCAACCTGAAGAAAATTCACTGATAGCTTGTTAATTGCAGCATTCTCTTTGGCCACAGAAAGGGCATCGTTGGAAATATCGACACCAGTAACCTTGGCATCGGCAATATGCTTAGCTAATGCAAGTGCTATGCAACCACTACCTGTTCCAACATCAAGAATAGTGGGACTGTTTACTTTATTTTCCTTTACAATCAACGATACCAGCTCTTCGGTTTCGGGGCGGGGAATCAGAACCGACAGCGTAACCCTAAGGGCCAAATCGGAAAAGTACGCCAACCCAACAGCATACTGTAATGGCTTGCCTGCTAATAGTTCGGCAATAATTTGCTCTACCTCAGATACTTTTTCGCTATTGACCTTTTGGTGTGTGTTTAAAAATACCTGATGGTAGGGTACATTCAACACCGCCTCCACAATGTACTTTTTGATGGTTTGAATCTCGTTAGGGTTGAAACTTCCAGCAAGCTGGTTGGAGAGATGATTAAGAATGCCGCTAAGGGTGTTACGCTCCATAAAAATTACTTAACTTTGTAATAAACAAAATTACATTTTTTATGGAGAATGCCGAGGTTCACCAGAAATACATGGCCCGATGCCTTGAACTTGCCTTGGGAGGGCAGGGTAATGTTGCCCCAAATCCTATGGTTGGTGCCGTTATTGTTCATAATAACCAAATAATTGGAGAGGGTTTTCACGCCATGTACGGACAAGCCCATGCTGAGGTGAATGCAATTAATTCGGTTCAGAATAAGGAGTTACTTAAGGATTCGACCCTATACGTTTCGCTTGAGCCATGCTCTCACTTCGGCAAAACTCCTCCATGTACCGATAGGATAATCGAATACGAAATTCCCCGCGTGGTAATTGCCACCACCGATCCTAACCCAAAGGTTGCCGGAAGAGGAATTGAGATACTCAGGCAAAACGGCAAGGAGGTTACAACTGGGATACTTGAGGATGAGGCCATTGAGCTAAACCGGCGATTTATCACCTTCCACACCAAGAACCGCCCCTACGTAATTTTGAAATGGGCTCAAACCATGGATGGTTTTATTGATAAAAAACGTGAGCCCAACGAACCCGTAGGCTCTAACTGGATAACCAATGAGTTGGCACGCTCACTTGTTCACCGCTGGCGCAGCGAGGAACAGGCTGTGCTTATTGGAACTAACACGGTTGAAAAGGATAATCCCCAGCTCAACATCCGGAACTGGAGTGGGCGTTCCCCGGTACGAGTGGTTATTGACCGCAAGCTGCGCTTGCCACTTACCTCCAATGTATTTGATGGAAGCCAGCCAACTCTACTAGTTACTGGAAACAATAGCAGCGCTTTAGCGCGAAAGAATGAATTTACTGGAATCGATAACCTGGAGATTATCACCATTGATTTTGTAAAAGGCGTAGAAGTTCAAATACTTAAGGAATTAGCGGAAAGGGATATAATCTCCGTAATAATTGAGGGCGGCGCCATGCTCATCAATAGCTTTATTCAAAAAAACCTCTGGGACGAAGCCCGAATGTTTGTGGGTAATAAGTTCTTCGGCGAGGGAATTAAAGCCCCTACCCTCAAGGGTAAAATGGTATCGTACGATGAAATTGGCGATAGCCGATTGTTTGTGTATAGGAACGAGTAATTACTGAATAGCTAAGTCTGTATAAACCCTCAAACCGCCGCAAAGTTAATTGCATCGGAATCCCAGTGGGGGGCATTCAGAATTGCTTGGATTACATCTTCCGGATTATCGACAAACTGCCAAATGGCATTATGTTCGTTGCGCATAAAGCGTTCGTCAATCATTTTCTGAAGCATTTCCTTGAGGTGATAGTAGAAGTTATTGGTATTTAGTATTACAATGGGTTTAGTGAATTTACCTAGCCGTTTGAGGGTAATAACCTCCATTAACTCCTCAAGGGTACCACAACCTCCTGGCAGGGCGACAACGGCATCAACGTCCTGAATGAGTAATTTTTTACGCTCGTGCATATCTTTTACCAGCACAAGTTGCGTTAGGTTCTTATGCCCCCACTCCACCTTTTCCATGAATCGGGGCAAGACACCTATTACCCTTCCGCCATGCTCCAGGGCAGTATCGGCAAGGCAGCCCATAAGCCCATAGGAGCCACCACCGTAAACAATTGTTACATCTTTACTAACAAAATCCTTAGCTAAAACCTTAGTTGCCTCAAAGTACTTAGTATCGACCTTTGAGCTGGAAGCGCAGTAAACACAAATTCGCATAGCTATCCAATTAAAAAAACTAAAGCCGGGTAAAGCACACCCGGCTTGTATGAAGTTTGAAATACTTACAGTAAAGCCTCAAGTTTAGCAACAAAAGCGCTTTTGGGTACAGCACCAACCTGCTTATCGACCATTTGTCCGTTCTTAAAGAAAAGCACCGTTGGGATATTGCGGATGCCATAGCGTGCAGCAATTCCAGGGTTGCTGTCAACATCAACCTTTGCTACCACTGCTTTATCCTTGTACTCCTCGGCCATTTGCTCAACATAGGGTGCTATCAAGTGGCAGGGGCCACACCACTCAGCCCAAAAATCAACCATTGCAGGTTTACCCGAATTGAGCACAAGCTCATCAAAATTTGCGTCGGTTACTGCTAATGCCATAGTAAAGATGTTTTAAGTTAGATTTATCAATATATAATTCGATTACAAAATTAAACCAAAATTTTAATAAAAGGTTTACTCCATGGCAACTTTATAGTTAATCTCGCTATCGTGCAGGTAATTAATGAATTCTGGGGTAATATTCACCCGGTATGCCCTGGAAAACATATCAACAGCAACCTGATATTTGGGGTCGTAAACCTTGAATTTCAAGGCAATCTTTGCCTTATCGCGTTGAACGTACTTCATGATGTCATCAATGAAAATATCATTAATCTCATCGAGTGGAATATTAAGCGTTATGCTTTTAATCATCTTCTCGCGCACATCGTAAAGCATGTTAATTGATTTGATGTGCAACTCAAGCTCCTCGGGCCTATAGGTTTTGGGCTGAACCTTACCCCTGACCATGATGTAGTAGCCGTTAAAGCAAAAGTTACGGTAGTTCTCAAAGTCCTTGCCAAAGAGCATGATATCCATGGAATCGGTGTAATCCTCAAGGGTTATGCGCCCGTACTGCTTCCCATTTTTTGCTGTATCGATACGCGAGGCTATGGTCATGCCGGCAATGGTTACATCCCTGTCGCGGTACTGCTCCATGTTGGCCTTTAGGTTGGCAATGGAAACGTTGCAAAGGCTCTCAATTTCGAACCGGAACCCATCGAGCGGATGGGCTGAGAGGTAAATACCAATCACCTCCTTTTCCTTGTTCAGCTTTTCAATAGTTGGCCAGGGATCTACCTTAGGCGGTACAGGTTTAGGAACTTCAAAGCCGGGAACCGATCCAAAAAGCGATTGCTGGGGACTATTCTTTTCCGATTGTATTTTAATTCCATAGCGCATGAGCAGTTCAAGATACGAAACCCTTTTTGGATGGGTGGCCAGAAGCACACTACGATCAAAATCAATTAGATTATCAAGGGCACCAGCAACTACAAGAACCTCAAGGTTTTTCTTGTTTACTGTTTGTAGGTTGACGCGCTCAAAGAAATCGAATACATTTTTAAACTTTCCACTTTTAGTCCTTATGTCAATAATGTTTTGGGCTGCATTCTCACCCATTCCTTTAATAGCGCCTAAGCCAAAGCGGATATCACCGTTTGGCATAACGGCAAATTTAATCTGGCTTTCATTCACATCGGGACCAAGTACCTGAATACCCATGCGGCGGCACTCATCCATAAAGGTTGTAATCTTCTTGATATCGGAAAAATTACGGCTAAGCACGGCAGCCATGAACTGGCTTGGGTAATGTGCTTTGAGGTAGGCGGTTTGGTAGGCAATGTATGCGTAACAGGTTGAGTGCGACTTGTTAAATGCATACTCGGCAAATGATTCCCAGTCGGACCATATCTTTTCCACTACCTTTTTATCATAACCCTTCTGAAGACAGCCTTCAACAAACTTTTCCTTAAGTTCATCCATTACCTTTTTGAGCTTTTTCCCCATTGCCTTGCGCAGGGCGTCGGCCTGACCTTTGGTAAAGCCGGCAAGTTTCTGGGAAAGTAGCATCACCTGCTCCTGGTAAACGGTGACTCCATAAGTATCTTTTAGCACCTCCTCCATCTCGGGGATATCGTAAACTATGGACTCACGACCATGCTTGCGGTTTACGAAACTGGGAATATAATCCATGGGACCCGGACGGTAAAGGGCGTTCATGGCTATGAGGTCCTCGAAACGGTTGGGCTGAAGGGCTCGTAAGTACTTTTTCATCCCGGGCGACTCGAACTGGAAGATGGCAGTGGTCTCGCCTCGTGAGAAAAGCTCAAAGGTTTTGGCATCGTCTAAAGGTATACTACCAATATCAACCTTTTTGCCTGTTGAT
>DSBV01000086.1 GCA_011045955.1 Bacteroidales bacterium
CTTGATAGTAACACCTCAATGGTGTATCTTTGCTCTCTGGTGATATGGCTCATATTACAACTTTTTGGACGGAGGACGAATATAGAGCTTATTTCCATTCAGCGGAAGAGAACGGGATTTTTTCCCCTCTCTTTGCTGAAAAAATATTGATGTCATCCTCACCGAAAGTTGCATTTATTGGTTGAATTTAGGTTATTAAAAAGTGCTATTTACAATGGTTTATTTGTTGCAAAGTGATACATTTGCATTGGAAATGGTTTGAGACATAATGAGCTACAAGTCAACTTGGTATATTTTGCTGTTATTTTGCCTATTCGCCTTAACGGCATGTGTTAAACCGGGGAATTATGGCATGCGCGACCGGTATGTGGTAACTACTCGTTCGCTATACGTGCGTTCGTCACCCTCAACCGTCTCTGAAATAATTGGCACCCTTAGGCAAGGTGATACTGTGGTTGCAGTTGTATCGGACAAATACTGGATTATGGTTCGTAATGGGTATGCTACTGGATACGTTTCCACCGAATACCTAAAAAAGATAGAATATCCCAGCACACCCAAAGCCCTGGAACTAATTGAGAGATTGGCAAATTGGCAAAATTGGAAATTTTGGGTTATTTCCCTTGCTTTACTGTTTATGTGGATAATAGCTGAAGAGCTTGTCATTAAAGCAAAACAGTTTTTAAAGAAACTGCACGATTTTAATACCAAGGAGGTTATTGTATCGTATGTAACATTTTTTGTAGTTGGTTTACTATCGGGCATTATCTACCTTTACTGGAAGGACTATTTCATTGAAAGTATTACAAAGGGCATTTCGGCAAACAGCTTTGGAACCGATATCGTTACCATTTCCATGTGGGTTCAATTATCGCTTTTAGCCATCAGTATTCTTTATGATTACCTCAGTTCCATTTTTAAGACTGGTTTGCGGTTTGGAACTCTACTTTCATTTATGGATTTTCTGTTTGGGTTATTTATTTTTTCAACTACCTTTTTCCTTGTAATAGCCTTAAGCTACTATGCAATTGTGTTCATGATTGTTTTTTTCACCTCACGTTATATACATGTTGTATACCAGAATGGTATTAAATACAGGTTACGGAAATAGTTTTCCGGACTAAATTTCAGGAATAAACCTCACTGCATTAGCCTTTACCGCTGCAAAAATCTCGATTCCAGCAGAAATATTCAACTTTTCCAGCGATTCCCTTGTAATTAGAGCCGAAATCTTGAATCCACAATCAATTACTACCTCATAGCCAAATCGTTGGGCAAAAATATCGATTATATGACCACGGAAGACATTCAATGCGCTCTGATTCTCTACTTGTGTCGATAATACAACACCATCCTCAGGGAAACATACAAAACCATGTGGAAAAATAGTATCAGCGTAAAAAGCGACTGTTTTGCCGGTAGGCAGTTCAGCATAAACCAGACCATTAGAGGTTGCGCTCAATCCTTTAACCCTGAGAAAATTTTTAGCTCCAGTAAACTTAGCCACAAATTCGGAACGGGGGTTTTGGAACACCTCAACCGGGTCGCCCACTTGTAGGAGTTGTCCCTGATTTAGCACCCCTACCCTACTGGCCAGTGAAATGGCCTCCTCGTAGTTATGGGTTACATGGATGATAGTAGTGCCATGGCGATTAATACGCCTAAGCATACCCATAATATCCAAATGTAGCTGTGCATCGACTGCCGAAAGGGGCTCGTCGAGCAGGAGAATTGAAGGCTTTGAGGCAAGCGTTCGGGCAAGCGCTACCCTTTGCTTTTCGCCGCCCGAAAGGCTAGCTACGTTTTGTTTCAGTAAATGGGAAATTGAGAATTGCGCTGCCAGTTCGTTTACGGTTTGCCTGACAATGCTTCCGCTTTGTTTTTTTACCTTTAGTGAGAATGCTATATTATCGAAAACATTTAAATGAGGGAAAAGGGCCAAATCCTGAAATAGTATGCCCAAATTACGATTTCCAGCTGGTGCATAAGTAATATCGTTGCCGTCAAAAAGCAACCACCCACTATCGGGTTTAACAAGCCCACTGATTATTTGAAGTAAAAGTGATTTACCTGACCCCGAAGGACCGAGAAGCATTAAATAATCGGCGTGAGAAACCTTAAAGGTTACTTCGCTTAGCGAAAAAGTGGGCAGGTGCTTTGATATTTGATCGACAACAAGCATGACTTACCTTTTTTGTGAGAAGAAACGAAGCGAAATGAATACGACAAGGCTGACAGAAAGGAAAAGGAGCGCAGCTGGCTGAGCATACTTTAGACCAAAGGCCGTAAACCTGTCGTAAATCATAACAGAAGCAACCATAGGATGGTATGCAATAATAACAACCGCTCCAAACTCACTCATGCCGCGGGCAAACATCATAACAAGACCGGTTACAATATTACGCCATGCCAGCGGTAACGATATGGTGAAGAACACCTGAAAGGGAGATGCCCCAAGAACGAGTGCCGCTTGCTCCAACCTCTCTGGCACTTGTAAAAAACCATCGCGAGCGGAGTTAATAAGGAAGGGCAAGCTAACAAAGGCCATTGCCAATGCTATGGCAAAAGGAGTCCCCAGCAGCTTAACACCAAAAGCTTCGAACGTTTTACCAAGCAAACCATCGCCGGCTATAAATCCAAGCAGGGCAATACCAACAACGGAATGAGGGATAACAACAGGTAAATCGATTATTCCGTTTATCAGGTTTTTCAGAGGGAAATTGTAACGTGCCAAAACATATGCTAATGGTATAGCTGGAATTGCAAACAGAAGTGAAGTTGCCATGGCGACCCAAATGGAAAGCCAAATCGATTTTAAGACTTGACTATCGGTGGCTGTTGCGATGAAGGTCTTAAAAGGTGTATCAATAATCATACCCAGCAATGGCGCAACAATGAAAAGAAGGATAAAAGCGCCCAAAAGGGTTAGGACAAGATGAAATGTTGAAAAGTTATTTACTCCTTGTTTAATCATCAACAATGATTTAGCGAATAAATTCTTTTAAATCGGCAGGGACAGAACTACAGCTGGACCAGTTAAACGGAATAAGCGACTGTTGTCCAATCTGGGTAATTACCCTCATTCCTCCGGTATCAGCCAGCAAATACTCTGCAAACCTAAGGGCTAACCGGGCATTTGGGGCATTCTTTGGGATTGTAAAAGCATAAACAATAGGTTCGCCCACAATAGATATTGAATCGGTGGGGCTAATCCCTCTAATTTTCACCTGTACGGCACCATAGTGCGAAGCCAAAGAAAAGTTGCCCAGATTAACAGAATCGGGCAGGTTAATATACTGCAATCCATGCTGCTTAACCACCGACTCATATATGAAAAGGTAATCGATGGCTCTGGTCTCGAGCAGGGCTAATAAGTCGACCTCTTTGGGCCGAATGAATTGATTATCTTTTGCCAAGAGCAAATCGGCAAAGCCTTTTTTACCGTAATATTTTTCGGAAAGTTGCAGCACAAGCACAGTGCGATAGCCACAAGGATCGGCATTGGGATCGCTTCGCCCATAGGTAACTTTGGGATTAAGTAAGATAGACGGCCAATTTAACGAATCGATGGCATTGGAAAGTTTTGATTTGGGCGAATAGGCAATAACCATTCGATTCCCTGCCAAAGGGATTACGAAGTTGGCATGTTTAGCAACCAATAGATTATTTATGACCTGATAATCGGCAGAGAAAAACAGGTCGCACTGGCGGTTAAGATCGGTGATTTTGCGGGCACATTCTACACTTCCTGCCGCCTCAAGATTAATGGTAACCTCCGGATTATGCTTTTTAAAACTATCGGCAACGGCTTTAAGGGGCACCGATAGGCTACCGGCATGAAATATTGTAATGGAGTTATTATCGATGTTTGAGTGGGAACAACCAATAAAAAAAAACAATATGGCTACAAGCAAAACTGAGCCTCGCATAGGGTTAACGATTAATGGTTTGGAAGAATTTTTTCACAACACGCTTCACGGAATCGTCGAACTCGTTTCGGAGTTGGCGGTAGGCCTCCACAAGCTGCTTGCCGTCGGCTGTTAGTTCTGACTTTCCTCCCTCGCTGCCACCCCGCGACTTGCTCACAAGGGGAAAACCAAGTTCCTCCTCGGCCCTACGAACCAGTTCCCATGCCTTGCGGTAACTGATATCCATCTTTTTTGCCGATGCAGCAATTGATTCCAACTCATCGATGTTCAACAGTAAACAAAGTTGTTCCTGTGTAAGAATCGATTGGCTAGTGTTACGCTCACGTAACACTATTGAGTAGTCGAGAAAAACATCGTAGTACTTTGATCCCTTAGTTCCTGCCATAACCCCAACTGATATGCAACAGTTTTCCTATCGATAAATATACAAAAGGGAGATCATTCCCCTTATTTTTGTTACTTGTAAAGGCAACGGTAAGCGGTATCGCCATTTACACGAACCTTAAACTTAACATCCTTGGGAACAATGTAGGTTTCAAATTCCTTGTAGGTTTTCCAAGTCGACTCACCGGGAAGCATAACTTCCATTTGACCTGAGATAACGGTCATATACTCTACGGTGGAGGTGCCAAACTCGTACTCGCCCTGAGCCATAACGCCTACAGTCGCCCTGCCTTCGGCAGTTTCAAAGGCTATCGATTTAACCTTGCCATCAAAATATTCATTGGTCTTGAACATAGTAGTTGATTTTTTTCAAAAATAAGGTAAAAACATCATTTTTTCAACATGACTTAAATCAGAAAAAATTTAAAAAAAACAGCTAAAACATTTATTGAGGTGATTTGTTATCTATTTAAAATCATTATAAATAAATACAAAACTATGAATAACGCTATTTTCAAGTACGATTTACCAAAAAACGAGCCGGTGTTGAGCTACCTTCCATGCTCGCCTGAAAGGGAGGCTCTTGAAAAAGAGATTAAAAGGCTTTCATCGGAGATAATGGAGATACCTCTGATTATTGGAGGCAAGGAGGTTCGAACGGGCAACAAGGGTAAGGTTGTAATGCCACATAACCATAGCCATGTTCTGGCCGAATACCACATGGCAGGACCTGAGGAAACACAAATGGCCATTGAGTCTGCACTCAAGGCCCATGAGTACTGGTCGCAGGTATCATGGGTTGAACGCCTAAGTATAACCCTCAAAGTAGCGGAGCTGATTTCAAAAAAGTATAGGGCAACCCTAAATGCTGCTACCATGTTAGGTCAAGGGAAAAATGTATATCAGGCCGAGATTGACGCAGCATGCGAAACCATCGACTTTTTAAGGTTTAACGCCCATTATATATCTGAGATGTACAACCAGCAGCCAATATCTGAAATCGGAACTATAAACAGGCTGGAATACAGACCGCTGGAAGGATTTATTTTTACCGTAAGTCCCTTCAACTTCACGGCCATTGCTTCGAACCTGAATATGGCACCTGTGTTGATGGGCAACACGGTGGTTTGGAAACCGGCATCAACCGCACTGCTTTCAAATTACATACTTATGCAGATTTACAAGGAGGCAGGCGTACCCGATGGTGTAATCAACTTTATACCGGGTAAAGGCTCACACATTGGCAAAGTTATATTTAACCACCCAATGCTTGCCGGCATTCATTTTACCGGCTCAACCGTTACCTTTAACACATTCTGGAAGGCGGTTAGCAGCAACATAGGCCAATACCGTTCGTATCCTAAACTTGTAGGGGAAACTGGTGGTAAGGATTTCATTTTTGTTCACCCAAGCGCCAATATCAATCAAGCAGTAATTGCTGCAGTTCGAGGAGCATTTGAGTACCAGGGGCAAAAATGCTCAGCGGCATCGAGAGCATACATACCTGAATCGATTTGGCCGGAATTTAAAAGAACGATACTCGGTATAATGCACAAAATCAATATGGGCGACCCAACCGATTACGAGACCTTTGTTAATGCGGTGATTGACGAGGCCTCGTTCGATAACATCATGAGTTACATTGAAAAGGCAAAGCAATCGGATGTTGCAGAGATTATTGCCGGAGGCAAAGGCAATAAGAGCAAGGGCTACTTTGTGGAACCAACAATCATAGCAACAACCGACCCTCATTTTGTTACCATGGAAGAGGAAATTTTTGGGCCAGTACTAACTATTTACGTTTACCCCGACGAAAAGTTTGAGGAAACCTTAAGTATATGCGACCAAACATCACCATACGCACTAACTGGAGCCATATTCTCGTCCGATAGGGAAGCCCTGAATAAGGCTTGCCGGATTTTACGATACTCTGCCGGAAACTTTTACTTTAACGACAAACCCACTGGAGCGGTTGTTGGGCAGCAACCCTTTGGAGGTGCACGTGCAAGCGGCACCAACGATAAAGCCGGCGGCCCCTTCAACCTTATTAGGTGGACAAGTCCACGAACCATTAAGGAAAACCTTAACCCCCCAACTGATTATCGCTACCCCTACATGACCAATGCCCGCTGCGGTGAGTAAGACAACAAAAGACAGATCGATTAACGGCTTCCTTTACGGCAGCCGTTTTTCATTTGCAAGCATTGATATTATTTCGTTTTTTTGCCACGTAATTTTTGATATATGGAGATAGTTAACAAAACCAAACACGAGGAACTTATATCGGCAGAGCTCAACATAAATAGCCGAGGAGTTGCGAACACCATTAAACTACTTGACGAGGGTGCAACTATCCCTTTCATTAGCCGCTACCGCAAGGAGATGACCGGCAACCTTGATGAAACACAAATTACAACTATCCGCGACCTATCCGCTAAGTATGTTGAACTCGATAAGCGTAAGGAGACCATACTATCGACCATTGAAGCGCAAGGGAAGCTAACCGATGAACTTCGAGCAAGGATTGTTGCCTGCTATAACGCTACCGAACTGGAAGACATCTACCTGCCCTACAAACCCAAGCGAAGAACTAAGGCAACCATAGCCAAGGAGAAGGGATTAGAGCCCTTAGCCTTACTGATTTTTAAACAACAGGGAAGAAACATACTTGCTAAGGCCGAAACCTTTATAAACGATAAGGTGGCCGACGCAAATGAAGCACTTGCCGGGGCTCGCGATATTGTCGCCGAATGGATTAGCGAAAACGAGAAAGCGCGAAACATAGTCCGAAGGCATTTTCGAAAATCGGCAATCATTAAGTCGAAAGTGGCAAAAGGGAAGGAAACGGAGGGCATTAAGTATTCCGACTATTTTAACTGGGAGGAAGAAGTAAGGCGATGTGCATCGCACAGGTTTCTGGCCATGCGGCGCGGACAGGACGAAGGTTACCTGCGTGTAAACATCGCTCCCCCCGCTGAACCGGTAATTGAAGAGTTGGAACGAGTGTTCATTCGCTCAAATGGCGAAGCTGCTGAGCAATTAAAGTTAGCCTTAACCGATAGTTATAAAAGGCTTATTGAACCATCAATTGAAAACGAATTTACCGCCACGCTAAAGGAAAAAGCTGACGATGAGGCCATAAGGGTTTTTGCCGAAAACCTGAGGCAACTCTTGCTCTCTCCACCCCTGGGGCAAAAAAGCGTGCTTGCCATTGACCCAGGCTACCGAACGGGATGCAAAGTGGTTTGCCTTGACCCGCAAGGGAACC
Source organism: Bacteroidales bacterium (assembly GCA_011045955.1). Lineage (GTDB taxonomy): Bacteria > Bacteroidota > Bacteroidia > Bacteroidales > Tenuifilaceae > Tenuifilum. The sequence goes on from DSBV01000086.1 coordinate 7,582, forward strand.
TACTACATAATGAAACCATTTTTCCGCACCCACCACAAAGTGAGCAGGGCAAAGCCATGAGCAAGATATCGGCCTTGGTTGATACATACAAAGTTGAAGCAATAGCCATAGGCAACGGCACTGCCAGCCGCGAAACCGAATCGCTCATAAAACGGATAAGATTTAACCGCGATGTTAAGGTATTTGTGGTAAGCGAGGATGGCGCATCGGTTTACTCGGCTTCGCCAGTGGCACGGGAGGAATTCCCGGAATACGATGTAACCGTTAGGGGAGCGGTTTCAATTGGCCGTCGCCTAATGGACCCTTTGGCAGAGCTGGTTAAGATAGACCCCAAGTCAATTGGGGTAGGCCAATACCAGCACGATGTTGACCAAACCAAACTGAAAGGCAGCCTTGACCAGGTTGTGGAAAGCTGCGTTAACCACGTTGGGGTTTACCTTAATACCGCCAGCAAGCACCTGCTCACATACGTTTCGGGGCTTGGACCACAATTGGCGAAAAATATTGTGGAATACCGGGCAAAGAATGGGGCTTTTAAAAGTAGAGATGACCTAAAAAGGGTACCGCGCCTGGGCGAAAAGGCATTTGAGCAATGTGCGGGATTCCTAAGAATTGCCGACGCCGAAAACCCACTCGACAACACCGCTGTTCATCCGGAAAGCTACCACATAGTTGAGAAAATGGCTGCCAATTTGGGCTGCTCAGTTGATAACTTAATCAATAACGAGGAGCTAAGGGCTAAAATCAAACTTGAAAAATATGTAACGGACAAGGTAGGCTTACCCACACTAAACGACATTATGCAAGAGCTTTCAAAACCCGGACGCGACCCCCGAAAAGCCATAAAAGTATTTGAGTTTGCCGACGGTATTTTCAGCATCGATGACCTTAAACCAGGTATGGTTTTACCGGGTGTTGTAACCAATATCACCAACTTTGGTGTATTTGTTGATATGGGCGTTAAGCAGGATGGGCTGGTTCATATATCGCAATTGGCCAACCGTTACGTTTCAAACCCGCTCGATGTGGTTAAGTTGCACCAACACGTAAAGGTTAAAGTAATTGAGGTTGATATTCCCAGAAAAAGGATTCAGCTCACAATGAAGGATGTGGAGCAGTAAAAACTACAATTATCCCAAGTGACAAGAATTTTAAGGAATGAGCCGAAATAAGTCGGAATGAGCCGGAATGAGTCGGAATAGATAGAATGTAATGGAGATAGAGGAAGTTAGAGGAAGTTTTAATCCGTGAAACGTGAGCTGTGAAAAGAAGAATTGAGAATATGAGGAAGTTAGAGGAAGTTAGAGGAATAGTGAAAAGTGAAAAGTAAAACTAAAATTCTTTAACCCAAATCCGTCAATTGAAAAAACCAATTGACGAATCGACTAACAAAATCTATTTCTTGCGTGTGTTAACAACACCGATTAACCAATTCTAAACTTGCATGTAATTCTATACCCTGCTTATTTAATATTTCAACGTAAACAGGGTATAGCCTTATATTAAGCGGATTAACAGGCAATCATAATTATTGGGTTGTCATTTTATCTATCGTTGCAGCATTGTAATCATCTACCGTAAATGTATATTTAAAATAACTTTCGTTACCTTCTCTATAAATGAACTCATGATTTGAGGGAATTAGAAAATTGAATTTACTTTCTTTTAAAAGATTGTACTTGGCCGAACGCTCATCATTAAAGAAAATAATTGCCGAGTCACCATAAGCAATTAAAACATCATCGCTTTGATCCCCCATCGTAAGTTCAATCCACTGTGATAATCCTTCATTATTATTAATTACAAAATCTTTGTAAAGATTATTGTAATACTTTAATATTCTAATGTTGTAGCCTGATTGATTAACAAAAGTATGGTGATGAACTTCTTTTTCATCAACTATCTTATGGCACGACATGCTACTGAAGATTCCAATAATGGAAAACATCATTAACAAAGTTTTCTGTTTCATTGTTATATGAGTTTTTTAATTCTATTTCTCCAACCATTCCACGTTGTTTGACCAACTAAAGCATTTCCGATTTGCCTAATTGTATAGCCGTTAACCTGATCGTTATAACTTCTGGTTAATGACACCCAAGGGTTGTCTTCATTTACATAATAGCAATAGCATCCGAAAGTCCAAAATTTTAAAAAGCCCTCAGAATCCCTTATTTTTGAGATCAACAAAAACTTTTTAAAATATGGGCCTCCTCAGGCGAAACAAAAATAGCAAAAAGCCACTTACTCGACAAATTCCCGTTTTAGTTCCCCGCTGGATACTCGTTAGCTGCACCAGAACGTATCAAAACGGACAAAGAATGCAGTAAGTACAGGACGTACGACCAGCTTGTTGCGTTAACTTTCGGAAAGCTCAATAAGTGTCAGAGCCTAAACGACATATCGGCAGGGATTGGTGTGAGCGAGGTGTACATTGACGACCCTGGGCTCAAGCAGAGCCCCGCCCCCTCCACCATGAGCGATGGGAACAGGAAGCGCGATTGGCGCGTGTTTGAGAGCCTGTACTACCGCCTGCTGAGCCACTACAAAACGGTTTTAAAAAAGTATCACAACACGCATACCATACAGGAGATTAAGGACAAAAGCGTAAAACTCATAGAC
>DSBV01000093.1 GCA_011045955.1 Bacteroidales bacterium
GAGGCTAAAACATCTGAAAATGCTGAGGATTTTATGAAGAAATGTTTGGCATTTTTTCCGTTTAGAATTACGCATGTTCTTACTGATAACGGTCTTGAATTTACCAACAAATTGATAAAATCTGAAACAGGGCATTATTGCCAAAAACCATCTAAATTAGATGTTGTATGTGTTGATAACAACATTGAACATAGCACTCCGAAAACAAATGGCATGGTTGAAAGAGTAAACTAAACTATAAAAGACAACACGATTAAGAGAACCGAATATGATAGTAAGGAGAAAATGCAAAAAAGACCTATTGAAGTTTTTGATGTATTACATACTTTATAGAAGACACGGCAGTTTAAGAAAAGAACTTAATATAAAAACGCCTGTTGATGCCATTGAAAAATGTTTGAAATTAAACCTGAAATTTTTAAAGAAAATCCAATACAGTTTAAAAATAAAGTTTTATCTTTGCTTATAATTAACACAGGTTATCATAAACAACCCTGTAAAACATGACAGATATGAAAATAGCAATTTGGAAACCCGAGTATAGTGTTGGTGTTAAACTTATTGATGAGGATCACCAAAAGCTCTTCGATTTACTTAACCAACTCTTTGAGTCAATGAAAAAGGGTAAAGGAAAAGAAGTAATTAATGGTATTATTTCAGAGCTGGAAAGGTATACTGTTTTCCATTTTGGGAGAGAGGAGTCGTATTTTAGGATTACTAACTACCCGTTGGCACCTCAGCATATTGAGCAGCATCTGTACTTCAAGCTGAAAGTAGCTGAACTTAAAAAGGATGTTGCATCTAATAAAGGAACGGTTGCTCCTGATGCACTTGGTTTCCTGAGCGATTGGTTAAGGAATCACATTCTAAAAAGCGACAAGGCCTACGAGGAGCATTTTAAAAATCATGGTGTGGTTTAACTTATCTGTTTATTGCAATATTTAGAACACTGATAACACGGATCAAAAAGGTTAATTTTGTTTGGCCTTATCTATGAAATTCGTGTTAACAGCGTTCTGTTTCTTCAAAACTTTTTGGAGCTCATCCTCTTCGCTACTCAATATTGTTCAGAATAAAATCGCGTTGTGCTTTAAGGATGTTTATGGTATGTAAAAGCAGGTTCTTAATTTCATTGAGCAGGCCTAAATATAACACGCTGTTGCGAGTTCCGGTTTCACCCTGTTTAATACGTTTTACCTGTTTCTTGCGTATTTTGTTCAAATCCTCGAGAATGTCCTGCTGTTTCTTTACGGCATCAGGCACGCGGGTGTAATCGTTTTGCTTAATCATTTCCAGGATATCGTCAAAGAGGTCTAAAAGTTGATTACTTAATTCTTTAAGTTCTGCAGTTTGTTCGCGGGTTAATCCTCTATGTTGATTTTCAACATGTTGAAGGCTTGGCCGTGAAACAAACTCAAGCGAGTGGGCAAGCTCACGGAGGTAATCAATAACCTGAACGTAGTAATGACCTGTTTCAATGGAATCGGCTTCGAGCTGCTTGAGTATCGAGTAAACGTTATACTTCATCTTCTTGGCTTCCATATTCAGGGCCTCAACCTCTTCGTTTACCTCCTTGAGCTGTCGGCGGTTCTCGGTTGTTAGCCCATCAATGGTTCTATTGAAAACCTTAATCGATTGCTTTAAGTACTTGCGGAGTTCACTGGTGCAGCGGTTCACAATGCTTGCTTCATCAATGGATTCCTCTGCAAGCAGTAGTTGTGTTTTTTTTCTATGAAGGATATTTGATTTTATTATAAGTCCAATTGCAATTGTAATTAAAATGAAAAGTGCCGGTGCTTTTCCGTAAAAGAGTGCGGTGGCTATAAGAAAAGCGAGAGTAAACGTTATGAAAGCGGTAAAAAACCATCCGGCAATGACGGTAATGACCCCAGTAATGCGGTATACGGCACTCTCACGGCCCCATGCCTTATCGCTAAGCGATGTTCCCATGGCAACCATAAAGGTTACGTAGGTGGTTGAGAGCGGGAGTTTAAGCGCTGTAGCCGAACTAATGAGAATACTTGCCATAACTAGGTTGACTGAGGCACGAACCAAATCAAACGATGGTGCTTCCTTGGGGTTTGAGTATTTGGGTGCCTTGCTTGTATCGAACTGATGTACCACAAATTTTCTGATAAAACGGGGTGTAACTTTATCGACATGCTCTGCAAACCTTCGGGCTATTCGCACAATTATTCTTGAAAACTGTGTACTCCCAAAACGCTCCATACCAGCATCCTGACGGGCTAAGCCCACTTCGGTATCGGTAACTGTTCTTGCCTTACGCGATGTCCATAGAGTTATTACCATGATTAACCCGGCAATGAAGAGGTAAATGAAGTCTGTGGATACTTCGCCTGCTAGTTCTGTCATTCTTAGCGTATCGGGTGCAATATCGGGGTTGGCAGCATGAATCTGGTAGGCTTTAAGACCTGCCATGGGAACCCCAATAAAGTTAACCAGGTCGTTTCCGGCAAACGATAAGGCAAGGGCAAATGTGCCCATCAGTACAATAAAACGAAGCATGTTGAATTTGAAAACGCTCACAAATATCTGGAAAATCAATGTCCAAGCCACAAAGCTGTATAACAGTATACTAAAGGAGTGCTCTGATATATAGTTAATGGTGTCTTTTGAGATAACTGGGGCACCCTTTAATCCTTTCATAACAATGAAATATGTAATGGCAGTCATGGCAATACCGCCCCAAATGCCACCCACGAATTTCAAACTTTTGTGATAGTTAAAACTGAAGAGTAAGCGGGCAAAATACTGAACAACCATACCTACAATAAAAGCAACAATCACTGAACTCAATATACCTGAAATAATAGCCAATGCTTTTCCGCTATTTATATAGTTTCCAAGGTTAGCTATGGTTTCAGTTTCAGTATTTAATATTTTGAAAATGGAAACGGCGACGGCAGAACCCAAAAGCTCAAATACTAACGATACGGTTGTTGAGGTTGGTAAACCAAAAGTGCTGAAAAAGTCGAGCACGATAACATCGGTAATCATTACGGCAATGAAGATGATCATTATCTCTGAGAAGTAGAAATTCTCAGGTCGGAATACACCCTTTCGGGCTACTTCCATCATACCGCTTGAGAAAATGGAACCCACCAAAACACCGGCTGAAGCTACTAGTAGTATCCAATGCCGTTGAGCAACCTTGGAGCCTATAGCAGAGTTAAGAAAATTAACAGCATCGTTTGCCACCCCTACCATTAAGTCCGATATGGCAAGCAGGAATAAAATGCCTACAATAAACAAGTAATATGTTTCCATGGTTTTTTATTTTGCCTGGCAAAAATATCCTTTCAGGGATTAAATTTAGCAAAAAACATTTTTACCTTTGTATTAACCCAATGTTAAGTTAATGTTAAGAAATTTATAGAGCACAGTAAATCAAATTGATTTTATTTTTCTAAACGATACAGGAACAACATCACCATTGCTCATGGTAATTCGCGACTTAGGGAAGCGCGAAATCTTTTCGATATGTCGTTGATTTATCAGATGCGATTGATGACAACGCAAAAATCCGCACTCGTTAAGCATTTCGTCAAACTCTTTAAGGGTTCGGCTCACCTTAATCTTATTTCCATCAACAAGATAGAATATGGTAGCATTATTATCGGGTTCGCATCGCACAATTTCTGAAGTGTTAACAATGTAAGTGCCATCGGAATTCCTGAGCGCAAGTAGTTTTTCCTTTTTGCCTATATTCTTGGTATTTTCAATTAATGCGTTGAGCCGCTCCTGTTGCTTATCGCTAAATGCTTGAGCCAGTGCAATATCCACCGCTTTAACAAGGTCTTCGGGGTCAACAGGTTTGAGTAGGTAGTCTACAGCGCTGAATTTAAAGGCTTTGACTGCATACTCCTGATGTGCCGACACAATTATCACCTTAAAAGGTATATCCTCAAACATCTTCAGAAGGTCAAACCCATGCCCATCGGTTAGCTGCATGTCGAGGAATACAATATCGGGGCATTGGGTTTTTATTAAATCGTAGGCGCTTTTTATGCTTTCAGCTTTACCTATAACGGTTATAGATGGGTAATATACATTAAGCATTCGGGATATCGATTCCCGCGCATGTATCTCGTCGTCAACTATAACTGCTTTTACCATTACTTTAGGGGTATTACAATTTGGGCTATAGTTCCCGAGGTATTCCCGCTTAAGGTCGATTTATCGGTAATATTTAGCTTGATTCCCGAATTCCCTAGTTTTTTGAAGTTTTTAATACGCTCCTTGGTTATTTCGGTAGCTAACGACCTGTACTGTTTCCCTTTACTCTCTTGAACTTCGCGCGATTTTTCAATTCCTATACCGTTGTCTTCCACTTCAATTACCAGTTGCTTTGGCTTAGCTAGGGAGTAGCGAATCTCTATTTTACCTGCCCAGCTAATACCAGAAAAGCCATGCTCAATGGCATTTTCAATGAGAGGTTGCTCAAGCATAGGCGGTATTTGGATTGCATCGGGGTCAATTTGCTCTGCAATGGTTATGGAATAATCGAACCTTCCTTCAAACCTTAACTTCTGTAAGTCCAGGTAAAGTTTGAGGGTGGTAATCTCCCTCGCTAAGCTACACAACTCACAATGCGAGTTTTCAAGAATAAGCCGGGTAAGTTTTGCAAAACTAGCAAGATACTTGCTGGCGGTGTGGGGCTCGTTGCGGAAAATGTAGCTTTGAATGGCAGTAAGCGAGTTGAAAACAAAATGCGGATTCATTTGCGAGAGCAAAACCTGCTGCTCATACTGCAAAATACGTTTCTTTAATTTTTTTTTGCTGATAACTAGATAGATAACAGCAATGGCAAACACCATGGAGTGAATGATGAGCAGGGTTAATTGTGGAGTGGATGATATGAACATGGTGCACGTTTGTTTGATGCAAATATATGCTTTTTGGCTAAACCAATAATTAAACCTTTAGTGTGCATTTAAATCGAAAATAATAACTTTGCACAGAATTGGCACTGCATGAGACGAGGCATATCAATATTACTTTTTGCACTTGGCGTTGCGATGATGGTTGTTCACTCGCTTGTACCACATCATCACCACAACGGAGAGATATGCTTTGTTGGACAAGTTGAGGAGTGCTGCCAGCATGGCATTAGTAGTCAGCATCAGCATAGTAGTTCATTGCAGAGCCATCCGCACAATCCGTCGTGTAACCTGCTGAACGACCTTGCCCAAGCTGAAAAGTTCAGGCTTATCAATGTTTTGCAAGTAATTTCAAACTTCAATTTTGTAAAGGATTTTTATACAAACCTGAGCAGGTGGATAGATATAGCTGTTAGGCTGGAGTTATCGCAGAGTATATTCTTATACGATACATATATACACTGGCAAACGCCAATTATCAGTAGCCATTCGCTCAGGGCACCACCATTCTAAATCGATTTAGTTTTTTGCTGGATGGCGGTTAGCTTACTAACCTGCTTTTCTTAAACCATTTGTTTCATAAAATAATTCGATTTGGAATGGATAATAAACATTTTTTTCTGATAGCACTTACTGCTTTGCTTCTTTTATCATGCGGGGGTGCTCAAAAGCACGATGGCCATGAACACGAAGGGCATTCGCATGCACTGGCCAAGCATGCAACCGAGGAGGTTGCACATTTTACTCTTTACACCGATAGTTTAGAGTTTTACATTGTTGGCAGTCCAATTATTAGTGGTAAGGAGGTTGAACTTGCTGCACACATAACCAGTTTAAAAAACTTCAAGCCTTTTAAGGTTGACACCTTAACGCTAAGCGTAAATGCCGGAGGCAAGTTTTATTCTTTTACCGCAACCGAGACAGGAACTACTGGTTTTTACAGGTTTGATTTGCTCTTTGATGTAAATGGGAAAGCCCAAGCCTGGCTCAGCTTGGTTTTGGATGGTGTAAAAAGATCATACCCCTTAGGTCAGTTCACAATATACCATTGCGAGCACGATTGGGAGGATGCGCAGGAGCATTCCCATATGGCTAATACCATAAAGTTTACAAAGGAGCAGTCGTGGGCAGTCGATTTTGCTACGATAAGTGTTATTCCGCAGCCCATTGGGCAGGTTATACGTACTACGGGCCAAATATTTCCCGCGCAATCCGATGAGCTGGTTTTGGTAGCGGGTATTTCGGGTGTGGTAAACCTTGCCGGAAAGTCAATTTTGCCAGGAATGCAGGTTGGCAAGTCAGAGGTTCTATTTAGCATATCTTCCAGGGGTATGGCCGACGATAATTTTGCCATGCGGTATGCTGAGGCAAAAAGTAGATATGAGCTAGCCAAGTCTGCTTTCGAGCGTCAAAATGCTTTGGCTGCCCTGCAGGTAATCTCGGCTGCTGAGCTCGAACGGGCAAAAAGTGAATACGAGGTTGCCTACACTGCCTATAGGGTATTGGAGAATGGTTACAATACCGATGGTCAACAAATCATTAGCCCCGCTAATGCTGAAGTTCTGAAGGTTTACATATCAAATGGCGATTATGTAAACGCCGGTCAGCCTTTAGTAAAGCTGAGTAAACTATCTGTTTCAACGATTCAGTGCTACGTTCAATCACGTTTCCTGAATTTATTGAGCTCAATTACCGATGCAAATATCAGGGCTAGCTCTTCCGGGAAGGTTGTTGGCCTTAAATCATCAGGTGGCAGGATAACAGCAGTGGGCAGAACAATATCTCCGGAAAATCATTTAATTCCGGTTGTTCTGGAATTACCCAATGATGAGGTATTGCCTGTAGGGGGAGTGGTTGATGTTTACCTGCTTTGCAAACCCAAGGACAACTCGCTTACTGTTCCGCTTTCATCAGTCCTGGAGGAGCAGGGTAACCATTTTGTGATGTTACAGGTTACGCCCGAGACTTTTATGAAACGTGAGGTAAAACTTGGAGTATCCGATGGCGAAAGGGTTGAGGTAATTTCTGGATTGCAGCCGGGCGACCGGGTTGTTTCCCGGGGTGCCGTGTATGTAAAGATGGCGCAGAGTTCAGGTGTCCTCGATGCCCACTCGGGTCATGTTCACTAAAACAGATTGGTTATGCTCGATAGTATTATAAGTTTCTCGCTACGAAACAAATACCTCATACTTATTAGCACTCTCGTGCTTCTTGTAGTAGGATTACGTACGGTATCCAATATGGATATTGATGTGTTCCCCGACCTTACAGCACCCACAGTTGTGGTGATGACCGATGCGCACGGCATGGCAGCCGAGGAGGTTGAGAGGTTGGTTACATTCCCAATTGAGACCGCCGTGAATGGTGCCACCGACGTTCGGCGTGTAAGGTCGGTGTCGGCACAGGGCTTCTCATTTGTTTGGGTTGAGTTCGATTGGGGGGTTGATGTTTTTAGGGCACGTCAGGTTGTTAGCGAAAAGCTAATCACTATTGCCCAACAAATGCCTTTGGGCGTTAGCCAGCCAATGCTTGCCCCACAGAGTAGCGTTATGGGGGAGATTTTCTTTATTGGCCTCCAAGCCGATAGCACAAGCATGATGGAGCTTCGCACTATGGCAGAATGGGCGGTTAAGCCGCTTATCCTTGCCACGGGAGGGGTATCGCAGGTTACCATTATTGGTGGCGATTATAAGCAGTACCAGGTGGTGGCAAACCCCGCGCACATGCTTCATTTGGGCGTTAGTATGCATGAGCTGGCCAATGCATGCCGGTTTATAAGCATGAATTCCAATGGGGTTAATATCAGGGAATATGGCAACGAGTATGTTGTCCGAGGAATAGCGCGTACTTCCGATATTGAGCAGCTTGGCCAAACGCTTGTTGCTACTCGAAATGGATTGCCAGTAAAACTTAGCGATGTGGCCGAAATCCGCATTGGTGCTGCACCTAAAATGGGATACGCATCGAGTAACGCTACACCAGCAGTAATACTGGCAATTTCAAAGCAGCCCAACATCAACACCATTGAGGTAACCCGAAAGATTGAAGAAAACCTTGAAAATTTAAAAAGGTCGTTACCTTCCGACGTTAGGCTTAATACCAAGATATTCCGTCAGGCCGATTTTATTGAGCACTCAGTTGGTAACGTTCAGCAAGCTTTGGTAGAGGGTGCAATCTTTGTAACCATTATCCTTCTTCTTTTCATGGGTAGCTTTCGGACTACAATCATATCGCTGCTCGCCATACCCATTTCACTACTAGCTACATTTGTGGTAATGAAGCTGCTTGGTATCAACATCAATACTATGAGCCTTGGCGGTATGGCTATTGCCATTGGTTCACTGGTTGACGATGCCATAATTGATGTTGAAAATGTTTATAAGCGATTAAGGCAAAACAGGCACAAACCTGAGCACGAAAGGCAATCGAGTTTTACGGTTGTTTATGAAGCTTCACGTGAGATTAGGGCTTCAATCCTGAATGCAACTTTGATTATTATTGTGGCCTTTGTTCCATTATTTTTCTTGAGTGGCATGGAGGGGCGAATGCTTAAGCCGCTTGGTATTTCATTCATTGTGTCGCTATTTATGTCGTTGCTTGTTGCTATGACTCTTACCCCTGTGCTTGCACAGATGTTACTATCTGGTGAAAGCTACCTCAAGCAAAACGAGAATGAGAAATGGTTGGCTGCTAAGCTCAGGAAAGGGTATGAAAAGTCGTTGCAATGGGTTCTCGGAAAAAAAAGGTTAGTGTTAGGTAGTACCCTGTTGCTACTTGTTTTGTCGGTTATGCTCTTATTCGGTATGGGGCGGAGTTTCCTACCAGAGTTCAATGAGGGCTCTTTAACACTATCGGTGGTTACTCCGCCGGGCACTTCGCTTGATGAAACCAATAGGGTAGGAAACTACATCGAAAAAGTGCTTCTGGCAATACCCGAGGTAACATCAACAGCCCGCCGAACGGGTAGGGGGGAACTTGATGAGCACTCTCAGGCTACCAACAGTTCCGAGATTGATGTTAACTACCAGCTAAATGAACGCAGCAACGATGAGTTCCTTGCCGATATTAGAGCATCGCTTGCCCGCATTCCGGGTATAGCGGTTACTGTTGGGCAGCCTTTGGGCCACCGTATCGACCATATGCTTACTGGCACGCGGGCAAGCATTGCTATTAAACTATTTGGCGACGACCTGACTAAACTTTACTCCCTGGCTAACCAAATAAAAACTGAAATTGCAGGAATTAATGGTTTGGTTGATGTAAACGTTGAGCAGCAGGTTGAGGTGCCTCAAATACAGATTAGAGCCAACCGTGCACTGTTAGCAGAATACGGCATTAGTCTCGAGGAGTTCAATGAGTTTATTGATATTGTTCTGGGAGGTGAAAAACTTGCCGATATCTACGTGGGGCAGCAACGTTTCGACTTGGTGGTTAAGCTGGATTCAACCTACACTTCTTCCATTGAGGGGATTAAATCGATACTTATTGACTCGCCCACGTATGGTAAGGTTCCTCTTTACCAGGTTGCCGATGTGATTTCAACTGCCGGACCGAATACGATTAGTCGTGAAAATGTTCAACGTAAGTTGGTTATTTCAGCCAACGTTGCAGGGCGAGACCTGCGTGGTGTTGTTAACGATATTCAAAGCAAGGTTGATAAGAGCATTGCTTTCCCTGAGGGCTATAGGATAGAGTATGGTGGACAGTTCGAGAGCGAGGCCCGAGCATCGCTTACGATCTTAATTGCCTCTCTCATTTCAATTTTGATAATTTTTATGCTTCTTTTCCTAGAATTTCGTATTTTCAGCTTGGCTGGAATAATATTATTGAACCTTCCCTTAGCGCTTATTGGTGGTGTTTTTGCCATATGGTTTACTTCGGGAGTTATTAGTATTCCGGCAATAATCGGGTTTATTTCGCTTTTTGGTATTGCTACAC
>DSBV01000001.1 GCA_011045955.1 Bacteroidales bacterium
ACCCTTAGGAATTCCAGTATTTGCCAGTTGTTTATTGACATTAAGGAGATGAAAAGAAATACGTGCCATAACAGCAAAATATAATTAATTGCGGTCTCGATGCGGATAATCAAGGTTTTCAGCCCGCTTCGGCCTCGGTGCTTTTCGACAGGAAAGCAACCCGCAATCCGCAACTAATCATATTTGCGGAACGTTATGCGGCAGCTTAAAAAGACAGCAGTATCTTAAAATTATGACAAAATATGGAAACATTATTACCACAAATAATTAATAGCGAAATTGATGTAAGAAAGGAATTTCCATTGTTGGTTGACAGAGAAATTGAGTATATCAATGAAGCAAAGGGGCTCTTTAGCTCGGGGTTTTACAGTTACTCATTACTTGCAATTTGGAATGCTGCAGTGAATAATTTAAAACGTAAAGTTGAAGCATACGGAGTAGAACTCTGGGCATCTGTTGTAAAAGACGAAGCTGGTCGAAAGAAATATGATAAAGATGGCGAAACCATTGCAGAAAGATGGAGCAATGTTGATGACTTGGTTATAATTGCAGGTGCAACAAGACTTGGTCTTCTAAACCCTAAAGCAGGTAAATCTTTGGAAATGATTAATTGGATGCGAAATCACGCATCACCAGCTCACGATTCAGATAATCGAGTTGAGTTTGAAGATGCAGTAGGATTAATGCTTCTTCTTCAAAAAAATCTTTTTAACCAACCATTTCCAGACCCTGGACACTCAATTTCTTCACTTTTTGACCCAATTAAAAATCAAACTCATACTGCAGACCAAATAGATATTTTAAAAGACCAAATAAAATCATTTAGACCACAGGATATTCGAATATCCTTTGGTTTCTTCACTGATTTGCTTACTAAAGGCGAAGAACCATCTTTGACAAATGTAATTGAACTTTTTCCAACTGTTTGGGAATTTGCTAATGAAGATTTAAGAAAAACACTTGCTCTAAAATATCATACTTACATTCTTGACCCAAACTCCGATGATAGCCACGACAATGGAGCTAAAACAAGAGTTTTTGAAATGCTCGTTAGGCTTGATGCTGTGCACTATATACCAGATGGAACAAGAGCGAGAATTTTCAGAAGAGCAGCTCAAGAATTAGCAAAAGCAAAAGACACAAGTTATGGCTGGAGTGATGAAGAAACAGCAACAAAAACCTTAGAACAATTAGGCACTTCTGTTCCAGCGGTTGCATTTATTGAAGTATATCAGGAAATTATTAGTATATATTGTGGCAATTACTGGGGACGTTCAAAAAGTCATATTATTCTTGACAAGTACTTTGATTGCTTAAATACAGACCAGTTGAGACTTGTTATGAAAATATTTCGGGAAAATGAAAGAGTTCAATCTGAACTGTTTTCGACAAGGCCAAAGAATTTTGCGATTGCTCTATTAAAATCCTTTTTACCTAAATTAACACTTGAAGCACATAAAAAAGAACTCAAAGAAACGATTGGATTTGTAAAAGAGCTTTAAATGAAATTAATAAAAGCCGACCACATAACATGCGGTATAGTTAATTGCCGGTGCAGTTCGTATTCGAGCGGCACAGCTCGCATCAAAAGTAGTTGTAATTTGATAGGAAAGTGCTTCGAAATCGGCAACTAACCATACCGCCATCCGTTATACTATCATTTAGATAAAAAATGCTACTGCAACAGTTTCGTTCTAAACAGTAAAATGCGTAGCGTACAATATTTCATCAAAACTTACCCCTACCAAACTACCGCCACCAGTGTAAAAAATAACACTCAATGCCATTTTGGCATTTCAAACCCATCACTTTCGGCCATATTGACACATTTCAATCAACGGCAAGCCTTTTGATGCTCTTCTTTTGAATCAAGAAAAAAAAGAAAAGAGGTAGATATGAATCTAAATAATTTTACAATTAAATCGCAGGAGGTAATCCAGAAAGCGGTAGAGATTGCTCAGGGTTATAGCCATCAGGCTGTGGAACCTGCGCATCTGCTCAGGGCTTTACTGGACGAGGGTGAGAGCATTACCGGGTTTCTGCTTCGCAAGTTAGGGGTAAATTCGGGCACTTTCGATGCGGTTTTAACCCGAATGCTCGATTCCATGCCCAAAGTATCGGGGGGTGATCAATACCTCAGCAATGCAGCTAACAGGGTTTTGCAGAAAGCCCTTGAATACAGCAAGGCAATGGGCGACCAGTTTGTGTCAGTTGAACACATCCTTTTGGGTCTTATTGCTGCTGGCGATCAGGTTGGCCAAATGATGAAGGATGCAGGTATTACCGAAAAGGAATTGAAGCAAGCCATTGCTGAGCTTCGCAAGGGCGCAAAGGTGGACTCGCAAACCGCCGAGGATACATACAACGCGCTGAACCGATTTGCCATCAACCTAAACGAAATGGCGCGGATTGGCAAGCTCGATCCGGTTATCGGGCGCGACGAGGAGATCCGCCGGGTGCTCCAAATCCTATCGCGCCGAACCAAGAATAACCCCATTCTGATTGGTGACCCCGGCGTTGGCAAAACGGCTATAGCCGAAGGTATAGCACACCGAATAGTTAATGGCGATGTGCCAGAGAACCTGAAAACCAAACAGATTTTCTCGCTCGATATGGGGGCACTTATTGCCGGAGCCAAGTATAAGGGCGAGTTTGAAGAACGTTTAAAATCGGTGGTTAAGGAGGTAATTGCATCGGAAGGCGAGGTAATACTATTCATCGATGAGATCCACACCCTTGTGGGTGCTGGAAAGAGCGAAGGCGCCATGGATGCCGCCAATATCCTTAAGCCGGCACTGGCACGTGGCGAATTACGCGCCATTGGTGCAACCACCTACAACGAATACCAGAAGTATTTTGAGAAGGACAAGGCCCTTGAGCGCCGTTTCCAGAGTATCGTTATCGATGAACCTCAACCCGCCGATGCCGTTTCGATACTGCGGGGGCTAAAGGAGCGCTACGAGAATCACCATAAGGTGCGTATTAAAGACGAGGCCATTATTGCGGCGGTAGAACTATCACACAGGTATATCACCAATCGCTTTCTGCCCGATAAGGCTATTGACCTAATTGACGAGGCTGCATCGAAACTGAGGCTCGAGATGAACTCCGTTCCCGAGGAGATTGACGAACTGGAACGCAGGATCAAACAGCTGGAGATTGAACGCGAAGCTATTAAGCGCGAGGGAGAAAAGCATAAACTCGATGAACTATCCAGAACGTTGACTGAACTGAACGAGGAACGCACGCGACTACGCGCCAAATGGGAAAGTGAAAGGATTGTAATTGATCGCATTCAGCAGTTCAAACAAAGAATTGAACAGATGAAGTTTGAGGCCGATGACGCTGAACGCAACGGCGATTACGGCAAAGTTGCTGAAATCCGCTACGGGCGCATAAAGCAAGCCGAAACTGAAATTGAGCAGCTTAAGGAAGAACTCAAAAAAGTTCAGGCCGATTTTGCCTTAATTAAAGAGGAAGTTGATGCCGAGGATATAGCCGAGGTAGTATCGCGTTGGACAGGTATTCCGGTTAGTCGAATGCTCCAGAGCGAAAGGGAAAAACTACTTCACCTTGAGGAAGAGTTGCACAAGCGCGTGGTAGGGCAGGATGAAGCCATTGCTGCTGTTGCCGATGCAGTTCGTCGCAGCCGAGCAGGCCTGCAGGATGCCAAACGCCCCATAGGCTCGTTCATTTTTCTGGGAACTACCGGCGTTGGTAAAACCGAATTGGCCAAGGCTTTAGCCGAGTTACTGTTTAACGATGAAAACCTGATGACCCGTATCGATATGAGCGAGTACCAGGAGCGCCACTCGGTATCGCGGCTGGTAGGTGCACCCCCAGGATACGTTGGTTACGATGAGGGTGGCCAGCTCACTGAAGCCGTAAGGCATAAGCCCTACTCGGTGGTTCTACTCGATGAAATTGAAAAAGCCCATCCCGACGTGTTCAACATCCTGCTTCAGGTGCTTGATGATGGTAGGCTAACCGATAACAAGGGACGCACCGTGGATTTCAGGAACACCATCATCTTAATGACATCAAATATTGGTTCGCATATCATTCAGGAAAATTACGCTCAATTAAGCAATGCCAATGCCGATCAAATTTTTGAACGCACTCGCCTTCAGGTATTTGATTTAATCAAGCAGAGCATCAGACCTGAGTTCCTGAACCGCGTGGACGAGATAATAATGTTTACACCGCTCAACCGCGAACAGATTAAGCAAATTGTGCTGTTGCAGTTCGATCGTATAAAGCAGATGCTTGCTCAAAATGGAGTCAGCATTGATATTACCGAAAGCGCAGTGGAGTGGATAACCGATATAGGATTTGACCCTATTTACGGCGCCCGCCCTATCAAGCGGGTAATGCAAAAGAAAATCCTGAACGAACTTTCAAAGCAGCTGCTAGCTGGAACCATAAACAAGGATCAAACCATAACCGTTGACTACTTAGGCGATAACGTACTGGTTTTCCGATAATTTCCGAGAATTTTTGTGTTAAGCCGCCTATTTTTGGGCGGCTTTTTTTATATTTGAAGAGGATTAGGGAAGGTGAATAGCTAAAAGAGAGTAGTTAACCATTACCCGAAGGCACTAAGAATATGAGGAAGTTAGAGGAAGTTAAAAACTAATTGATGCATAATTTTCTGCGTCCCCAAAATTCTAAATTCCAAATTCAATTTTATTTTCACATATGACAGGTTTACTGGTTTATAAAGCATCGGCGGGTTCAGGAAAAACATATCGACTTGTAGCCGAATACATCAAAATGCTCATTGAAAATCCGCAGGCTTACCGCGAAATACTTGCGGTTACCTTTACCAACAAGGCTACAGCTGAGATGAAAAATCGCATTATTGATAAACTTTACAAGTTGAAAATGAGCAAAGAGCCCGATTTGCTTCAAACCCTCAAAGCCGAAACAGGCAAAGACGAAGATTCAATAAGAAGTCGTGCGGAAGCAGCGCTTTCGAACATTCTTCACGATTACTCAATGTTTAGCATTAGCACCATCGATAGCTTTGTGCAGCGCATTATCCAAACCCTGCTCTGGGAATTAGGCCAGCACAGTAATAATGAATTGATCCTGGATCACAAGCCCTATATCGAAAAGGCTACCGATGCACTGCTCGATGAGCTTACCAAATACCCCGAGCTATTTAACCATGTAAAGAGGTTAATTGAGGAGAGGCTCGACGAAAACAAATCGGCCAACATTCAGAATGAACTCATTGAATTGGGAAAATTGCTGTTCCAAGAACAGTATAAACTGCTTAGCTCCAACGAACGGAGCCAAATGCACGATAAGAAAACGCTGAATGCGCTTAAAGATGAGGTAAACCGAATTATATCCGAAACATACGAGGAGATAACAACAAGAGCCGCAGGCCTTCTGGAGCAAATATATAGTTCAGGGATGCATGGAATAAACCAAAGCAATTTCCGCGACTTTTTCAGGAAATCCGGTGGAATTATTCCAATGATAGTGAAACTATCGGAGTTAAAACGATTTACACCCATAGAATTTACAAGCATTGCGGAAGATGCGCTTTTCGATATATCGGTTTGGCTGACCAAGGGAAAAATCAACCTACTTAGCAATTTTGTTAAACAGCAGCTAATACCGGAATACAAACATCTTTACGACTACCTTAAAAAAAATTATAGGCTATACAATACAGCGTTGGCCATAAACGAGAATTTACCAACCCTATATGTTCTGAATGAACTTTACCAGAAACTCAGGGAAAAACTGAACGACGATGGCGTAATGCTCCTATCGGACAGCAGCGCGTTGCTAAAAGAGTTTGTTTCGCAAACCGACACGCCATTCATCTATGAGAAAATTGGAACACGCTACACCAGCTATATGCTCGATGAGTTTCAGGATACATCGCAACTGCAATGGCAAAACTTTACACCACTCATTGCCGACAGCATAGGAAACGGCGGGTTTAGCATGGTGGTAGGCGATGTAAAGCAATCCATTTACCGCTGGCGAAATAGCGATTGGCGTATTATGGCCGGTATTGAGGCCGAAAAACAGTTTTACCCACAGGTTAAAAAATTATCCGAAAACTACCGGAGCGCAAAAACAGTTGTTGAATTCAACAACCACTTCTTTCAAAAAACAATCGAAAAAGATGAAACCGCGGAAAATGTCAATCCTTCCTTTAAACTAAAAAATCTCTATTCCGACGTTAAGCAGGATGTAAAAAAGATTGAACCGGAGGGCTACGTAGAGGTAGCTTTTGTCCCACCAAAAACCAATGAAGCGGACGATACCTTTACTAATCACATTAAAAGCATACTCATTGATTTGAAAAACAGGGGTTACAAAGCTAGTGATATTGCGTTTTTGGTACGCAAAAACGACCAAGGACGAGAGTTGGCCGAGCTTCTGCTTAAACTAAACAAGAGCGAAAGCCAGCTATCAGGGTTTATCAAAATAGTATCGCAGGATGCGCTTACACTAAATTCATCGGCAGCAGTAAGGCTGTGCGTTGCCGCACTTAAAATTGCCTTGAACCCCAACGATACGCTTGCCCAGGCCCAGTTCCGAAAGGAAATGGCATTGCTAAAAAAACAAAACGAAGCAAAGGACTGGACAAGCGTTTTCATGCCAAAAAATCCTATTTCATTGGAATGGCTCAGCACAATCCGTTTCAACCCACTGGTTTACATGGTTGAAGCAATTATCGAAAAATACCTGTATGGCAACAATATCGATATTAAAGACCATCTGCCCTATTTAAGCCTGCTGCATGAGTTTGCAATTAACTTGTCATACAGAGGCACTTCATCGTTATACCAGTTTATTGAGTGGTATGAACGGGAGGGAAAAAGCAAGGCACTTGCAATGCCTGAAAACGAAACTGCTATAAACATTTTAACAATTCATAAATCCAAAGGATTAGAATTTCCGGTAATCATTTTCCCTTACCCCGACCTGTTAAATCAACGCAAAAAACCAGACGGTGTAATGTGGTATAAACTCCCACCACAAACACCTAACGATATCCTTAAAAAATATCCGTTGTTCCCAATTAAATCGAAAAATTCATTAGTTCAAACCTACTTTGGAGCCGACTACCAGGTAGAACAGCACTATAAAAAAATAGATGATATCAACCTGCAATACGTTGCTTTTACCCGCGCCAAGCATGAGCTGTACCTTGTGGTAACCGATAAAAGCCTTGGCACCAACGAAAAGGCTAAAACCAAAGGAAATAACGAAAAAAATACCTTTAAGGCATTTCTACCCAAAAAAAATGAGTTGACCATACCTACGGAGCAAAAGATTGTTTACGCTTATGGTGTAAAGAAAAACAATATAACTACCCAAGGCGAAACTAAAGGGAAAACCAAAACAGTTGAGCATTACCCCATTAACCCTATGAAAGGTAAAATTGCCCGGCAGTTCAAAGTGGATTTGGGAGAATTAAGCCACGAAAGCGATTTGCAGCATGGTATTGCCATGCATGCCATACTATCGCGCATGATCACCTTGAACGATTTGAATGGAGCGATAGATTGGGCTGTTGAAAATGGAAACATTTCGGCAAACCAAAGGCAAAATGTTTACAACAGTTTAAACTCTATACTGAATCAGGAGCCCTACAAGCAGTGGTTCAGCGAAATGTGGGAGGTAAAAAATGAGGCATCAATCATTAACACCGATGGCAGTATCTACCGTCCTGACCGAGTTCTTACAGGTGAAAACCATGCCATTGTAATTGATTTTAAATTTGGTTCACCATCCCCCAAACACAGGGAACAGGTTGAGCAATACAAAAAGTTGCTGATAGACATGGGCTATACTGATGTAAAAGCATATTTATGGTATTTCCAATTAAACCGACACGATGAGGTATAAATCGAAATATTATGTGATTATTGATAACTTTACCCAAAATTGTAGTATTTTAACTAAAACCAGTTACGATGCGTAAGCATTAAATCTATTTAACCATACCCGCTATGGTTGCATGTGGCTCAAAGGAACCTAAACCGACCAAGCTTGCAGGCCGATACATAAATGGCACCAACAACAAGGTAATTATCACTAGCCCCGAAGCTATTGACACCATACCCCTAACGGACAATAGACTTTTTGTTCATGAGGTAAACCTTGCCAATCCTGCGATGCTTAAGGTGCGGTCGGGCCGAATTAAACAACCCTTTACCTTGAACCTGGCGATAGTAGTTACTTTGAGGTTGATGACAACAATGCCGATGGTATTACCTTTAGCGGAAGCAATAGCGAACTGAACCAAAACCTACGCTCACTTAGCAAGGAACTTCAAAGCATTTGGCGCGGTTGGCGCGATATTTTCTCACTTACCGCCAATGAATTTGGAGTGAAGATTGATTCCATAAGCAAATCGCTCTTATCAAAAACCGACTCGCTAAAGACCAAAAGCAAAAGCAATGCTGAGATGGAAGCCAACCGGGTTTGCTACTTCATGCCACTCTTATGCGGCCAATACCCCGAATATTCGGCCTACCTGTCGGGCAAAGAATTTACCCCGACAGCGCCGATTACTCATTACTCGACAATATAGATATGAACTACGGCAAGCATTTGAGCTACGACGATTACGCTTCGCTTGTTGAAACATACGCACAACTCAGAATTCAAAAGGCTCAGAACTTCAAGGAACTATGATCGAAAACTGCCCAAGAACGTCTTCCTGCTATTTTCGGCATGATCGACAGCATTTTCACCAATCCCAAAATCAGGGATTATGTAAAAAAAGTTTTTGATGGGAGAGATCCAGTTTGGCGAGTTCAGGAAGTTGAATGATATTTGCAACAACTACCTTACTGCCTGCTCCATCCCAGTTTACAAACAGGAGGTTCAATCGGTTTACACCGATATGATGAAAATTGCCCCTTGCAACAATACCCCTACCTTTACCTATACCGACATTAACGGCAAGACCATTTCGCTTTCCGATTTTAATGGGAAATTGGTTTACATCTATTTTTGGGCAACCTGGTGCGGCCCATGCCGTGGTGAGACTACGCATATCCATAAGCTTGAAAAAGACTACAAGGGCAAAAAAAATTGCTTTTGTGAAAATATCACTTAACGACGACATAGATGCCTGGCGCAAGATGGTTCCCGAAAAGAAATTAGGCGGAATTCAGCTACATGCCGATGGTGCATGGGGTTCCGAGGCTACCAAGAATTACCAATTCAAAGGCATTCCAACCTTTGTGCTATTTGGCGCCAATGGTAAAATTATCAGCCCCAGCGCACCCAGTCCATCGTTGGAGGAAATCCGTCCCCTACCCGACCTGGAACTATCAAAGATTTAGTATGTTTCCATCTCATACAAAGGCCAGTCATGCCGGCCTTTTTTTGTTTGGCATAATTTTCTATCTTTATCAGGCTATTTGGTATAAACATGACAAAACTTTACCCATGGGGCGATACCCGTCGTTACAACAGCTATTCGAACTACTTTAAAAGAGAGTTTGGAGGTAGAGTTCAAAAGTTAGCCATTGATGCGGGTTTCACCTGCCCAAACCGCGATGGCACTGTTGGTATTGGTGGCTGCACTTACTGCAACAACAACGCCTTTAACCCCAACTACTGTACACCACAAAAGTCCATTACCCAGCAAATTGAAGAGGGGATTGAGTTCCATGCCGTGCGTTACCGCCATGCCGACCGCTACCTTGCATACTTCCAGGCCTATTCAAATACCTACGCTCCGCTTGAAAAACTAAAAGTGCTTTACAACGAAGCCCTTTCGCACCCTAAAGTCATTGGACTGGTAATTGGAACTCGCCCCGATTGCGTTGATGAG
>DSBV01000100.1 GCA_011045955.1 Bacteroidales bacterium
ACTCCGTACCACTGCCCGGCGCTAGAATTAATGTTTACCCCATTACATTAACAAGTAATGAAAATGGTGAGGATAGCGCCATGCTACCTTCAGGATACTACTCGCTTAGAGTATTGCTTTCCAACTACAAAATGAAATATCCGATTGACTTACTAGTTGAAGATAAAGATACCCTATACATTGTCGTAATGGAGCAGGCTACAACCTATAACCTAACTGTTAATGTAAAAAACACAAAGAATGAGAATTTATCTAATGCCGAGGTTAACTTAACAGACTATGGAACTCTAAAAACGGATAGCGAGGGTAACTGTACCTTCAACGGCCTACTTCCCGGAAACATAATGGGTTATGTTTACTTCTACAATTATATTTGGAGATCAATTTTCATGGATCTCACTTCCGATAGCACAATCAACGTAAATCTAATCCCTGAACGCTATACTGCCACTTTTTACGTTACATCCAAGGGCGATCCTATTATCAATGCCGAAATTATTATTGAGGGTTTAGACACCTTGCATACGGGATTAAATGGTTACGCTCAATCCACATACATTCCCTTCGGGAACAGCATACCATACACAGTAAAAGTGAAAGACTACTACACGCACACTGGCACCTTTGATATTTGGGATACCGACGTTCTTGTTACTGTTAACCTGACACCTCTTGGAATAGACGACAATTATGATGATCTACAACCTACAATTTACCCAAACCCAACCACCGATTTTATTACAGTTAGCGGTATTAATAATTTTTCCATCACAATTTTCGATTTAAACGGAAGGGTAGTTTACCAGAATAGCAATCAAAACAGCAAGATTGATATTGGTTTCTTACCAAAGGGAATGTACATAGTTAAGCTTAATACATCGAAAGGTTTAAGTATTCATAAAGTTCTAAAGCACTAATTCAATAATAATGTAGTTAAAAAAAGGAGTGCTAAGCACTCCTTTTTTGTTACATTCTATAAGCTTAAATTCATTTTTTGTCAATATTATTTTAATTATCAATTTAAATTGATAACAAATTATTACTTTTTTTTGATTTTTTATGAAAGACTAAAAGAAATATTTTGTAAACTTGTAGTGCTTATTTCATGTAGTGTGAATTGTTGATTTTACCTGTAATAAACGAATTATCAATACATTAAAAAGCATACCATGAAGAATACGCCCATCTCCTACGAAGTGGTAAAGCAAAAAATTAAGGAATCAAAGTTACCAAGTGTAGGCAAAGCCTCGATTCGTGAACTGGTTAGTCTTGTCAATGAGATTGAAAAGGAAACCGGCATAAAGTACGTAAGAATGGAAATGGGTGTGCCTGGGCTGGAACCCTCACAAATAGGTATTGATGCTGAGATTGAAGCGTTGAAGCGAGGGGTTGCATCCAAGTATCCGATGATTGATGGTGTGCCAGAGCTAAAAAAAGAGATTGCAAGGTTTGTAAAAAACTTCATCAATATTGATGTAGATGAACAGGGATGTATCCCAACAGTGGGCTCCATGCAAGGAGCAATGGCTGCTTTCCTAGTGGTAAACCGTTGCAACGCAGCAAAAGATACCATTCTCTTCATCGATCCTGGATTCCCTGTTCAAAAACAACAGCTTAGGGTGCTCGGAATGAACTACGAAACCTTTGATGTATATAACTTCCGTGGCGATAAGCTCCGCGATAAGCTTGAATCGTACCTAAAAAAAGGGAACATATCGGCAATCCTTTACTCAAACCCCAACAACCCTTCATGGATATGTTTTACCGAAAAGGAATTGCAAATAATTGGTGAACTAGCCACTACCTACGACACCATAGTTATTGAGGACCTCGCCTACTTTGCTATGGACTTTCGCAAGGATCTTTCTAAACCCGGGCAGCCTCCGTTTCAACCTACTGTGGCTAACTATACACAAAACTGGTTAATGCTTATCTCCAGCTCCAAGGCATTCTCCTATGCGGGCCAGCGCATTGGTACTTTGGTTATAAGCAATGGCCTTTACAAGCGGCACTTCCCTGACCTAAAACGCTACTTCACTTCCGATGAATTTGGCTACGCCATGCTTTACGGGGCTGTTTATTCGCTATCTTCAGGGGTTTGCCACTCAACGCAGTACGGTTTAGCAGCCATGCTCAAAGCAGCCAACGATGGAACTTTCAACTTCGTTGAATCGGTTCGGGAATATGGTGAAAAGGCTAGAATAATGAAGAAAATATTTACCAATAATGGTTTTACCATAGTTTACGACATGGATGAGGATAAACCCCTAGCCGACGGGTTTTATTTTACCATATCGTACCCAGGTTTAACCGGAGAGCAACTAATTGAAGAACTTCTCTACTATGGAGTTAGCGCTATTTCATTAGCCATAACCGGTAGTGAGAGGGGTGAGGGCTTACGCGCCTGCGTATCGCAGGTGCAACGCAAGCAGTTTGCTGACCTGGAGGAGCGTTTAAAACAATTTAATCAGGATCACAGGAATTAAAAGTTTAAACCAAATAGTAAAACAACAAAAATAAATTTAACCAATATGGCAAAAGTTAGAGGAGCAATTGTGGTCGATGTAGAGAAATGTAAAGGATGTGGCCTTTGTGTGGTTGCCTGCCCTTCAAAAGTTATTGAGCTGGCAAGGGAGGTGAATGCCAAAGGATACAACTACGCCTACATGGCCAACCCCGAAGCCTGCACAGGCTGCGTAAACTGCGCACTGGTTTGCCCCGATACGGTTATCACTGTTTACAGGGTTAAAACTGAAGCTGAGGCTTAAAACCGACATTTTGTATAAACAAAAAACGCATTAAAGAAAATGGCAGAGTTAAGATTAATGAAAGGGAATGAGGCCATAGCCGAAGCGGCCATACGTTGTGGTTGCGATGGTTACTTTGGCTACCCCATAACCCCACAATCCGAAGTGCTTGAAACCCTTATGGCCCGTAAGCCATGGGAAGAAACCGGAATGGTTGTCCTACAAGCCGAGAGCGAGATTGCCGCTATTAACATGGTTTACGGCGGTGCAGGTTGCGGCAAAAAGGTTATGACATCATCATCGAGCCCCGGCATAAGTTTGAAACAGGAAGGCATTACCTACATTGCCGGTGCTGAACTACCATGTTTAATTGTTAACGTTGTACGCGGAGGTCCCGGACTGGGAACCATTCAGCCTGCCCAGAGCGACTACTTCCAAGCAGTTAAGGGTGGCGGCCATGGCGACTATAAACTCATCGTTCTTGCTCCGGCATCGGTTCAGGAAATGTACGATTATGTTGACCTGGGATTTGAACTGGCTTTCAAGTACCGTAATCCGGTCATGATTCTTTCCGATGGTATAATTGGCCAGATGATGGAAAAGGTTCAGATTGGCCCTTATAAACCCCGCATGACCGACGAGGAAATAGTAGCCAAGTATGGTTCATGGGCTACTACTGGCAAAACCCCTAACCGCCAACGTAACATTATTACCTCGCTTGACCTCGATCCAAACCGTCAGGAGCAGTTCAACCTAAAACTCCAGTGCAAGTACAAAGAGATTGAGGAAAAAGAGGTTAGGTTCGAAAAGATTGCCTGCGACGATGCAGAGTATCTGCTAGTTGCCTATGGTTCATCGAGCCGTATTTGCCAAAAAGTGGTTGACCTTGCTCGCGAGAAAGAGATAAAGGTGGGATTACTACGTCCCATAACTCTTTTCCCCTATCCTACCAAGGCAATTCAGGCTATGCTGGGTCATCTTAAGGGTATTCTTGCTGTTGAAATGAGTACCGGCCAAATGGTTGAGGATGTTCGCCTAGCCGTAGAAGGTAAGGTTGCGGTTGAACACTATGGCCGAATGGGCGGAGCTATCCCAACACCCCAAGATGTGTTAAAGGCTTTAGAAGAAAAAATTATTAAAGGCTAATAAAATGGACGTTAAAGATATAATTAAGGAAGAGAATTTGGTTTACTCCAAAACCAAGCTCCTAACTGACAATATTATGCACTACTGCCCGGGTTGTACCCATGGCGTGGTTCATAAAGTGCTTGCTGAGGTAATCGACGAGTTAGGCTTACAGGAAAAGACTATAGGCGTTGCACCTGTAGGATGCTCCGTACTTGCCTACAACTATATCGATATCGATTGGCATGAGGCTGCACACGGCCGTGCCCCTGCGCTTGCCACTGCAATCAACCGCTTGTACCCCGATAAGTATGTATTCACCTACCAAGGCGATGGCGACCTAGCCTCAATTGGTACCGCTGAAATCATACACGCTTGCAACCGCGGCGAAAATATTTTGGTTATTTTCATCAATAATGGAATTTACGGGATGACCGGAGGTCAAATGGCTCCAACCACCCTTATTGACATGCCCACCTCGACAACGCCATACGGTCGAAAAACCGAGTTCAATGGGCATCCTTTAAAGATTACCGATATAATAGCCCAGCTTCCAGGGACATGCTACGTTACACGCCAGTCGGGACATGCACCTGCTGCTGTTCGTAAACTTAAAAAAGCCATTACTAAGGCATTTGAGAATACCGGAAAGAAAAAAGGGACATCGTTCATTGAGGTAGTATCTACCTGCAATTCAGGTTGGAAGCTATCGCCCGTTAAAGCTAACGAGTGGATGGTTGAACACATGTTTCCATTTTATCCGCTTGGCGATTTGAAAGACGAGTAATAGTTAATCCATTTAAAAATTAAAAAATGACCGAAGAAATCATCATAGCCGGTTTTGGTGGGCAAGGCGTTCTCTCAATGGGTAAAACCCTTGCCTACTCAGGCATTATGCAGGATCAGGAAGTAGCCTGGATGCCCTCGTATGGACCAGAAATGCGTGGCGGTACTGCAAACGTTACTGTAATTCTTAGCGATTCACGTATCAGCTCTCCAATTCTTCAGGAATTTGACACAGCTATCATTCTCAACCAGCAGTCGCTCGATAAGTTTGAAAAGATGGTAAAACCCGGTGGCACACTGATATATGACCCTAACGGCATTACTCGCCACCCTCAACGCACCGATATTAACATATACTGGGTTGAAGCCACTGAGGAAGCCGCTCGCATGAAAAATGCCAAAACCTTTAACATGATTGTTCTGGGGGCTTTCCTTAAAGTTAAACCCATTGTGAAACTCGAAAACGTAAAAAAAGGTCTTGAGAAATCGTTGCCCCAACGTCACCATCATCTAATTCCCATGAACCAGGAGGCAATTGGCAGGGGAATGGAGATTGTGAAAAAAGTAAACTAAGAAATGAATGATCTAAAAATAGCCTGACTGAGATGTCAGGCTATTTTTTACCTGTAAGGTTCTAGGGCACGTCTAAGAATCTTTTCAACAACATCAGGTGTTATGTTTTGGTTTTCGCCCAATTTCCAACCTCTTGCAACAAATCGGTCAACAATAGGCTTTATATCGGTATGGCTAATCCCATGCTCAGGTAGGCGTGTTTTTACGCCCAAACTCCTAAAAAACTTCTCGGTTTCCTCAATAGCTCGCTCTGGGGTTAAATTGTTTCCGCTTAGGTACCAAACCCTGCTGGCATACTGAAGTAACTTCTCTTTCTTAAACTCTGCCATTTCAGTTAGCAACGCTGGATAAATAATAGCCAAAGTAACACCATGATCGAGCCCCAAAAAAGCGGTAAGCTCATGCCCTATCATATGGGTTGCCCAATCGGTAGGTACACCGGTGGAAATCAATCCGTTAAGGGCCATGGTGCAACTCCACATAAAAGTAGCCCTTAAATTGTTATCGGTGGGATTTTCCAAAGTTTTTGGCCCAACCTCGATGAGTGTTTGCAGAATACCCTCAGCAAATCGATCCTGAATTGTGGAATTAGAAGGATATGTGAGGTACTGCTCTAGCACATGGGCAAAAGCATCAACAACACCATTGGCAACCTGATGCTTGGGCAACGAATAAGTCACTGTGGGGTCTAGAACTGAGAATTTAGGGAAAACAGCAGGACTACTAAAGGCATACTTCTCCTTAGTAGCATCCCTGCTAATAACTGCACCTGCATTCATTTCAGAACCGGTTGCCGGAAGCGTTAGTACTGTTCCAAAAGGGATAGCATTTTCAACCTTAACGTCTTTGGAAACGATGTCCCACGGCTCCCCTTCGAATGGAACGGATGCTACAATAAACTTTGTGCCATCTATTACAGAACCACCACCAACAGCCAGTACAAAGTCGACATTATTTTCACGGGCAAGCTTAATGGCTTTCATGAGGGTCTCATACCGCGGATTAGGCTCAATACCACCAAATTCAATTACCTTTTTCCCGTTTAAAGCATTAACCACTTTTTCGTAAACACCATTTCGTTTTATACTCCCCCTCCCATAGGCGATAAGTATTGTATGATATGGTAAGATTTCTTGTGGTATCTTATCAATTTGACCCTCACCAAATAGGATTTTAACTGGGTTGTAAAACTCAAAATTTTTCATACGTTCAATTTTTACAAAAGAAACAACCTACCGTGTGAATTGTTACAATGGGTTCAAAAACACTTATGCATTTGATTAAATTACTTGAATAGCTCGCTGGATATCAATTACTATTGCATCCTCCTCATCCCTAAACTCCTTTTTAACTGCCAGGTGCAAATACTCCTCATCGGAGCCAGCAAGTTGAACAAAATCAAATTCAGGTATTGAAGTGGACAGAAACTCGAATAAATCCTCGTCGCAAAGGTATTCAAAGCCACCTATTGCGTTGTACCTGAGCACAGTAACCAAAGCATTTTCATCAGCATCTACTATGCTCCTTGCGAGTCGCTCCGATAGGTAATTTTTTACCTTGTTTTTTGAAACCTGAACTTTCTTCATGGCTTTTATTTTTGCCGTTTAAACTAATTTTGTATTAAAGCAATCAATAATTAACTTTCTCAGTTTCCCAAATATAGAACTAATTTTTTTACGTATGATTTAAAAAATTGGTTACTATATACTTACTTTGTTTTGAATTAAAATTTCCAGTTCATGAAGAATGCAACAGGCGAAATCAGGCCTCAAATTGAGGATACTTGGAAGAATGTTTTAATGGATGAGTTTCAAAAGGATTACTTTATCAAACTAAAAGAGTTTTTGATAGAGGAAAAGAAAAAGTATATGGTGTACCCTCCAGGTTCTCAGATTTTTGAAGCATTTAATCATACCCCTTTCAATAAAGTAAAGGTGGTAATCTTAGGACAAGATCCTTACCATGGTCCAGGTCAAGCCCATGGACTATGTTTTTCGGTTCCTAATGGTATTCCTGCCCCACCCTCACTACAGAATATATTTAAGGAGATAAACAGCGATTTAGGGCTTCCCATTCCAAATCACGGTAACTTAGAGAAATGGGCAAAACAGGGCGTATTGCTTTTAAACGCAACCCTTACGGTTAGGGCAAACCAGGCTGGTTCGCACCAGAATAAGGGCTGGGAAACCTTTACCGATGCTGCCATTAAAGCGCTATCCGATCATCATAAGGGGTTGGTCTTTATTCTTTGGGGAAACTATGCTCAAGCAAAAACGCGCATTATTGATACAAACAAACATTTTGTATTAACCGCTCCGCACCCCTCGCCACTATCGGCTAGCAGAGGTTTTTATGGCTGCAACCATTTTTCAAAAACAAACAGGCTCCTTTCCTCCATTGGTAAAGAGCCAATTGATTGGTCGTTAGATTGATTATGAATGGGTTTTGTTGAACCGTTCTATTTCTTGCAGGTATTTGTAACGGATTTCTGAAATTCGTTCCAGGTTTGTTTTTAAATCGTAAATCCTTACAATATCCTGGGGGCCGTCAAGCTTCCAGAAATACCCTAATGCAGCGTCAAAGAAACTATTCTGCAGGTTATTCTTAACATTAGTGGTAATCTGTTTAAAATCATTCCACTTCAGTTCCTGGGGAATTTCAATGTAGTACTTGTTATCGCCAGCTAAGTCGAGGTATATACCATCATCGAATCGCTCAACAAGAAATGTTTTTTCAATGGTAATAAGGGCCATGCTATTTACAGGCTTGCTACGTCGAAAATCGATGCCATGCTCAGCAAGCTTATGCTGGATTAAGGGTATTTCCTCAAAACACCTGAGGTTTTTAATCCTAATACAGTAGTACCGATGATCATCCAGGTCAATATAACCAAATGTTCCCATGCAAGTATGTTTACCTTCACGGGATAATTTTTGCATTGTCCGAGCTAAAAACATATGGTCGTACTGCCTAACCAGGATTAAAAAAATTGACCTAGGGATTACATCGGTTGGCACATTTTTTCCATAATAGCCCGGGTATGGTTCATAGTTTTCCAGAACCATGGTATTGGAGTATATTCGCTCTAAAAGCGATTTCACCTTCTCCTCCTTAACCATTACTCCACGGGTTTCAAGTATCTTAGCAATGGCTGTCATAGTATTGAATTTTTCTCAATTTACAAAATAATCCGGGATTAGTCAATAGAAACAAAATAAAACATTCAAACAACTTGTTCCTATTGACTTATCAGAGGTAACCCCGACTTATCAAAATCTTTCATTCCGAAGTTTCGGAATGATTAGATTTGGTTAGTCGATTCGTCAATTGAAAAATTCAATTGACAAATTTGGAATAAAGTAAGTCCTGTCAACTAAATTAACAAAAAAAAGAGGCTTACTGCCTCTATTTCTGCTAAAACCTTTCGTAATTAGTGTCGTCGCTGTTGCTTGATAACTTTATATCGATACCTTCGGCAGGTTTAGGTTTAGACTTAGTTCTCTTGGATTTCCAGAACTCGGTATTAGGAGTAGTTGTTTTTTGAGCAATCTTTCTAGTATCATTCCTAAGGTTACTCAACGTTTTTAGGGTTTCCCTTTCGCCAATATTGAAAAACGAAACTATATCAATTAGTTGCTGGGCCTGGCTGTTGAGTTCCTCAGCACCCGATGCCATTTCCTCGCTAGCAGCAACATTCTGTTGGGTTATCTGGTTAAGCTGCTGAATGGCTGAGTTGATCTGGTCAGCGCCAGCATTCTGTTCCATGCTTGCTGCAGCAATCTCCTGTACCAGCCTTGCAGTCTTTTCAATTTCAGGAACAATCTCTGAGAGTAATCGACCTGCTTCATCGGCTATCTTAACGCCGTCGTGAGTAATCCTATCAATCTCCTCGGCGGCCAAACGGCTGCGTTCGGCAAGCTTACGAACCTCGGCAGCCACAACAGCAAAACCCTTACCATGCTCGCCTGCCCTGGCAGCTTCAACGGCTGCATTAAGCGCAAGTATATTGGTTTGAAAGGCAATATCGCCAATAATCGAAACCTTTTCGGCTATCTTTTTCATGCTATTCAGAGCATACGTGGTGGAATCGTATCCTTTACGGATACCCTCAACGCTTTTAAAGGCTATAGCTTCAGCTTGCTTGGCACTTTCAGTGTTATTTTGAATATTGGCAACCATTTGCTCCATTGAAGCTGAAATTTCCTCAGAGGAACTGGCCTGCTCCGAAGCTCCCTGCGATACCTGTTGGCTAGTGGTACTTAACTGCTCACTTGCAGCTGCAATGTGGTTTGAGGAGATGTATATTATTGATATA
>DSBV01000077.1 GCA_011045955.1 Bacteroidales bacterium
CTTCTTAACGGGGGATAAATCCCAAGCCCCGCGCCCCCAAACTGGTCACACCCCCAGCCGTTGCCTGCAATACCACGAATAAACAGTAAAACTAAAATAAAAAACATGAAATATACGATGCCAGAAAATGTAAAAAGTCCTCAGGATTCTGTTAAAATATTAAGAGTCCTACGCGACAAAGGAGAGGAATCATATTCACTAGCAGAGCTTAACCCAACTTGTTATTAAAAAATCATAAACATCACTTACTCAATTAGTTATGGGTTTTGTTTTCAGTTTTCGGGTACTACGGATTTTTTCATATAAAATGGTACCATTTTATAATTCAGTGCATCATATATTCGTTTTGCCTCAACGGATGGCTCGCTGCATTTTTTAATTCGTATTGTTTTACCTTTACTGTTTTTCACGGTTGTAATTACTTCCTTTTGGGTGCTCATTATTCGAACTATGTTTTTCCAATCATGATGTATCCCTTTGTTTTTGAGTTGATACCTTATTGTTGCAACTACCTGATATGCGAGGAGGCCATTGAGCTTGCCCATGCTGACTATAGAACGGTGCCTGACCTTGTTCCCAATGCAGTAACTTTCGCACAAGCGGTAGTAATTATACCGTTTGCCGATCTTTTTATCTGTTTTTACAATCGTTTTATAAACATAATGCAAAAGTATAAAACTTATTTTT
Source organism: Bacteroidales bacterium (assembly GCA_011045955.1). Lineage (GTDB taxonomy): Bacteria > Bacteroidota > Bacteroidia > Bacteroidales > Tenuifilaceae > Tenuifilum. The sequence goes on from DSBV01000077.1 coordinate 688, forward strand.
AACTTGCAAAATATTTTGGGGACTACAAACGAGGTTTTAAAAAAATAAAAAATAGTATTGATTATCAGTATTTTAAATTTTAAAAAAAATTAAAAAAATTTCATTTTTTTGATACAGGGTGGTAAAATGCTCAAGTTGGGATAACTGAATTTTGCCAACTGAATAGTGACTTTTGAGTCCTAATTCTAACCACTATACCCCTTACTTTGCCGCTTTCACATTAGAACCCGCTTAGCGGAATAAATAATGTTGGCAGCAGAAGCAGAAATCCTGCAATAATTAAAATTATCATTAAAGGTAGGAACCACCTAAACCACTTGTTGTAAGGAATACGTGCAATGCTTAGCACTCCAACCATCACCCCCGATGTTGGGGTAATCAGGTTTGTGAAACCACCCCCAAGCTGGTAAACGGTGACTGTGGTTTGACGGCTTATACCGATTAAATCGGAAAACTGCGACATCAATGGGATAGTAAGTGCAGCCTTGGCCGAACCCGATGCAATTATGAGGTTTAACAGGTTGTAGAATACATACATAATGGCAATGGATTTAACCTTACCGTAACCCATCATAGCCTCGGCCGAGTAGTTCAGCAGGGAATCGATTATACGCCCTTGCTCCAGAATAACAACAATACCGCTTGCCAAACCAACAACAAGCGCTGCCGACATAATATCCTTTGCCCCCGCAATAAACGACCGCGCAAGGTCGTTTGCATTTTTACCAAATGCAATCCCAGCCAGCAACCCCATCACCAGGAAGAGTGTTGCAATCTCCTTGATGTACCAGCCATATCCCATTACACCAACAATTAGAAACAGAATGGTAAACAGTAAGATGTTTACTATGAAAAGCTGAACCGAATGCCTCAATGCTAAAATTCCAACTAAAATCCATACTATCGTAGCAATCGGAATAATTGGAACAGAGATGATGCTTTGCCCCACAACCAAATGGCTCACAGGGTAGTAGTATGCAAATATAGCAAACACTACAGCCAAACCAATAAATGTAGCCCACGCACTCTTACCGGGTTTTGATTTGGTACCGTTTTCCTCATGGGCTGCCTTGTGCCTCCAGTACTCATCAATTTCATATACGGGCGAGAACTTTGGATTCTTTTTAACCCTACGGGCATACCATATAACATAACCAATACCAATGGTATTAATAATCAGCCATATAACAAACCTATACTCAATACCTGAGAACAACTGTATTCCCGACAAACCCTGCGCAATACCAATGGTAAAAGGATTTAGTAAGGCGCTTGCAAAACCTAAACCCGCACCCAGGAAGCAAAGGCTTATTCCCACAATGGAATCGTAGCCCATACTTATGGCAAGCGGCACAAAAATCACTACAAAGGCAATGGTTTCCTCGCTCATACCTATCACCGCCCCAAAAAAGCTGAAGCAAATCATTATCAGAGCTATAACCAGATTATCAACTCCAATCACCTTTAACGGCTTAAACCGCTCAATACGTTTGGTAAAGTTTAGAAACGAAAGAATAGCAACATCAAGCGCCTTGCTCTCGTTGAGCAACCAAAATGCCCCACCAATCATCAGAATATAAAAAATGATATCGTAGGTTTGCTTCATTCCCTGAAAAATAGATGTAAAAACCTGCCAGGTCTGGGGCTGATTATCAACCCGATGGAAGGAGCCTGGCACAATGACCTCACGGTCGATACTGTTAACGTTCTTTACCTCCCTGGCAAATTCACCTCCTGGAACAAACCAGGTTAAAACCGCTGCAAAAACGACTAAAGCAAAAATAATTACATAGGTATGCGGAAATTCGCGCTTTTTCTTTTCCTGTTCCATGTTCAAAGGTTTTGATGTAATACGGTTTCAGAGCTAATTGCCCCTAATCCGCACAAAGCTAATGTTTAACTTTTAATTGCCCAATAATAGAAGGAAAATCGCTTGGGGTTATAATACCAACAAGTAAACTATCGGGTTTACCGTTCTGCGTAACTAAGGCTGCTTGAAGGTATGCGCCTTTTTGAACTGAATTATTGAAAAGGCCTATCAACGATACTATATCGATGTTTTCCGATACTATGCAGTAATCGTCATGGTCGATATAATTTAAAAGTTGACTAACCCGAGTACTGTCTATAATTCCAGAACTATTGACCAACCATCGGGCAATGGTTTTGGCCGTAAGTAGGCCAACAATTTTACCGTTATCCACAATTGGGCAGCGCATAAAACCCTTTTCGGCGAATGTGGTTAAAACCTCCTTAACCGAAGCACTGGGCGATACACTATATGGATTTAACTTCATTACTGTTTTCACAAGTAGTGGGTTTTGCAGCAGGTTTCTGATATGAATAACTTCCTGCACAACATCGGGGTGGGGCTCAGCAATTATGAAATCCTTACGTTTTGTGTGTACGATGGCATTCCGTAGCTGTGCAAATTCCTTTAAGTCAGATGCATAGTAGCTTACTACCTGATTTATTTTTCTTGTCTTTCTTAAAAGTTCTGAGAAGTTAGCAGTAAACTCGTTTTTGCATATCTCTTTCAATGATCGTTCTATCTCGGTAAAAGTCTCAAGAAAGATTTCTGAATTGGGTTTTTCCACTTGTCCGCTATTTTGCATGTTGTTCAATATGACCTATAATCTCTTTTGTCTGATCTGGGTGAAACCAAGTAATTTTGTTATCGCGTCCCCACCAGGTAAGCTGACGTTTAGCATATCGTCGGGTATTGCGCTTAATAAGCTCTATAGCCTGTTCAAGGGTTATTTCACCGTCGAGGTATTGAAATATCTCCTTGTAACCAACCGTACTAAGGGCATTAAAATTTCTGTAAGGCATCAGGCTACGCACCTCTTCAACCAATCCCTGCTCAATCATTTCATCCACCCTTTTATTTATGCGCTCGTAAAGTTCCTCCCGTGGTCGGTTTAAACCGATTTTGATGGCCGTAAATGATCTTTCCTTTTTAGGGCGCGTAAGGAACGATGTGTAGGTTTTCCCAGTTTGCAGGCAAACCTCAACTGCTTTCAAAACCCTTTGCGGATTCTTCAAATCAACCTGATTGTAGTAGTCAGGGTCGAGTAATTTTAGCTGATTCCTTAAACCCTCGATGCCCTCATTCTTTAACTGTTGGTGTAACGATTTCCGAAGTTCAGGGTCAGGCGTAGGAAAGTTGTCGATTCCATAGAGCAGCGCATCAATGTAAAGCCCTGAACCGCCTACAAGTATTGCAAAATTGCTGCTAAGGTAGGTTTGCTTGAGCAAGTCGAGTGCTTCGAGCTCAAACATGCCACAGCTGTAGCGCTCAGTAACAGACTTGTGTCCCACAAGGTAATGTTGTGCTTGCGCGAGTTCCCAATCGGTGGGAAAAGCTGTACCTATTCGCATCTCCCGGTAAAACTGTCGGGAATCGGAAGAGATGATAGGTGCGTTAAAGTGATTCGCAATATATAAGCTTAACTTCGTTTTACCCACTCCGGTTGGCCCCAAAAGAACAATCAAGTATTTTTTGGGAGAGGACATAAATCAACCCAAGTTAAAATGGAGGAATAATTGAAGCAGGTTAGTACTCTTCCCTATCGTCAAAACCCAGGTTACCAAACTCATCATCATCGTTTAGTTCATCGAAAAGTTCATCAATCTCATTGGGTTCTTCCAGAGGGATGGTCTCCTCAAAAGCGAAATCCTCAGCAAGTTGAATGGGTGCATCGCCAACCGATGCGGTGCACACAGGATACTTTACATCGGGATTGGGCTCTTGTATATCAATCAGTTCAATGAAAAGGTTTCGATCAGCAAAAATGTCATAAACGTAGAGCAAGCGCTCCCTGCGATTACTCATTAGTTCTTTAATCTTGGCCCTCTCCATGGGTATAGCAGCCATCCCGGTATCGTTCTGCATGTCAATTAGCGTAAGCTCCATTCCCTTGTTCCACTGCTCATCGGCCAGAAAAAACGAGGCTAGTTGACCAGGGTCAAACCCTAGGTTTTTCTGAATAGCCTTATGGAATGTAAAAAAAGTGCTTTCTGCATCTACCTCAAAGTCGCGCAGGAACAGTTCATCCTTGTCCGATAGCACTCTAAACTTGTAAATCATATCAGGTAGTTTATTAATACAAAAATAGCATCAATATTGGACAATTCTAAAAATATGAATGGAAAAACCGTTAGGCTAATGTTCCTAAAAACTCAATAGTATCTATTCCATCGGAGTAGTCGTTCAGCTTAGGTTTTTGGGTATCGCCAAATTTAACCCTACGGCTATGATCAATATTGGTTTTTGTGGCCACACATTGAACTTTTGAATCGTTTACATTGATATAATCAATTGCTGAATGAATTCCCGAATACTCCTGGTAGTTAACCGTGGCAACTGGGGCATCGATATTCTCATTTGGTACAATTAGTACAAAACCAGTATCAAGGTGTGGGCTTTGGTTCATTATCAGTATTGTTCTGTTATACTCGTAATTATTGGCGTACCTATGGTGATTTACAAGGTGTTTCCAACTATTCATACCATCAACTAGCCTATTAAAATTATACCCTTCAGGGACAAGCAATTTGGACACATTCCTACATCCTAGACCAAAATAGGTAAAAATATCATTGGCAAGTAAAGCTAGCTCTTCGCTTGTCTCATTCCCGGTTAGTAATGCTACACCATTCCTATGCCCCCGTATCAGCGAAGGATAATTCCGAAAGTAAAAGTCGAAGTAGCGCACTGAGCTATCGCTACCTGTAGCAATAACTGCATCGAAACCCTTAATTGGGCCATCGGCAATTTGGATATAATCGGCAAATGCCGGCTCAATTTCAATCAAGATTTTAGCTACTGCACCCATCAAATCCCCATCCTTTGACGACAGCTTGACATTGATTTTGTGTCCGGTAATGAGAGCACAAAGGAAATCGTGAAACCCAACAAATGGAATATTCCCGGCCATAACCACCCCTACTGTTTTTGCCGCTGGCGGGTTAAAATATTTTTCGGGGTAAGCTTTAATCCAACTCTCCAGTTCAGTGGGTTGAAGCCACTCATTGGCAATTGCATCAACCGCATTAAGTACATTTTCAGGGGTAAACCAAGGATTTACATGCTGCGCATTTGCAGCAGCATGACCCAACAGGTGATTTGGGTCACGAACTGCAATGGGCAATTGTTGGCCAAGCTTACTGAACGCATTAATCCTTTTGTCTAATTTCATGTCGAATGTTATTGGAAATGCAAACCTAATCGATTTTTTTTTGTTCGCTTTGTATGATTTAGCTTTTAGTAAATGAAAAAGTGCAAACTTAAACCTAAATTTGAATTTAAATTAAAGCAAAAGCATGAAACGAATCTTAACCCTATACGGCGAAATTTTTCGAATTTCAATAAACTCAATACTTGCAACAAAGCTTAGATCCATTCTTACCATTCTAATTATCTCATTAGGGATAATGGCTTTGGTTGGTATCCTAACCGCAATTGAATCAATTGAAGGAAGTCTTACCAGTTCATTCACCAGCATGGGTGCAAATACCTTTACCATTCAAAGCCGGGGGATAAACGTGAATATTGCAGGAAATAGATACAGGAAGAAAAACTATTCATATATCTCCTCACAACAGGCACGTCAGTTTAAGAAGAATTACCAATTCCCAGCTGTTGTTTCAATCTCGGTGTATGCTTCTGGAGCAAGCACCATAAAACACATGTCCAAGAAAACTAATCCCAACATCGCTGTTCGGGGTGTTGATGAGGAATTTATAAAAGTATCGGATGTTGAAATTGAACGGGGTCGAAATTTCTCATCTATCGATATACAGGATAGGCGACACGTGGCTATCGTTGGCCAGGAAGTGGCTAATAAGCTATTTATGAAGAACGAAGACCCAATTGATAAGTTTATCAATGTAGGGAGTGGAAAATATAGGGTGATTGGCGTGCTCAAAAATAAGGGTTCCGGTTTTGGCGGAGGCCCTAACCGTTCGGTTTACCTGCCGTACACCAACGTTGCCGCATTCTTTTCGCGTCCAAACATGAACTATTCAATAAGCATACAACCCAACGATCCTAAACTGCTTGAAGCCGCGGTGAGCGAGGCCGAAGGCGTATTCCGTATTGTGCGAAACCTCTCTGCTACTGATGAGAGCGATTTTAACATTGAAAAAAGCGATAACCTTGCCAAGCTCCTTATAGAAAACCTTAAGTTTGTTTCCATAGCAGCAACCGTTATTGGTATAATTACACTTATTGGTGCAGCGGTTGGACTTATGAATATTATGCTTGTAGCAGTTGCTGAACGCACCCGCGAAATAGGTACACGTAAAGCCATTGGTGCAAAATCGTCGGAGATTAAACAGCAGTTCCTCTTTGAGGCTATTCTTATTTGCCAACTTGGTGGTTTACTTGGTGTATTCCTTGGAATTCTAATAGGTAACCTTGTTTCCGTGCTTACCAGTAGTCCGTTCATAGTTCCCTGGGGTTGGATATTAGGCGGTTTGGTAATATCGTTTATAGTTGGTTTGAGCTCGGGCTATTTCCCTGCCGTGAAAGCCTCCAAGCTCGATCCCATTGAAGCATTACGATATGAATAAATAGAGCCATTGGAAATGCCGCAGAAAACATCGTTATGATTTGAAGATGTTAAAGCGTAGCCATCATTTGAGAAATCGAATGATAAATCATTGTAGTTTAGTTGAGGATACTTGTCATGTTGAGCTAAACGTAAAATCTCAAAACGATAAGTAAATAGAGATCCTTTAATTCATTCAATATGGCAAGGTGTGTTGTTCGTTGATTCTTTATTCGTTGTTAGTGAAAATAGTTTCATGCTGAGCGCAGTCGAAGCAGCTCTTTGTACTTTCATCATTTTTTAACCCAAATCTGTCAATTGAAAAAACCAATTAACTAATCGACCAACAAAATCTATTCATTCCTAAAATTCGGAATGAATGATTTTGATAAGTTGGGGTTACCTCTGATAAGTCAATAGAAACAAGGTGTGTATATATTTTTTGTGTTTCTATTGACTAATCTAAATATAGTCTAACTATCAACCGCCAACTATCAACTAACAACAAAAAAGGCTGCCATTTCAGCAGCCTTCTTCTTATTAAAATGAGTAATTTTAGAATAGTTTGTAAATCAAATCTACCACGCGGTTAGAGTAACCCCACTCGTTATCGTACCATGAGAGCACTTTGACCATGTTGCCATTAACCATGGTGCTTTGAGCATCGAAAATTGAAGAGTGAGGGTTGTGAATAATGTCAACCGATACAATTGGATCCTCAGTATACTCAAGAATACCCTTCATAGGGCCTTCGGCAGCCTTTTTCATAGCAGCGTTAACCTCTTCCGTGGTCACCTCTTTTTTCAGAACAGCTACAAAATCAACAAGTGAACCGGTTGGGGTTGGAACGCGAACTGCAAGACCATCGAGCTTACCCTTCAGCTCAGGAATAACCTTCCCAACAGCCTTTGCGGCTCCGGTAGTAGTAGGAATCTGCGAAACAGCCGCTGAACGAGCGCGACGCAAATCGCTGTGAGGGGCATCAAGAATACGCTGATCGTTGGTGTAGGAGTGAATGGTATTCATGAAGCCACGCTCAACGCCAAAAGCATCGTTCAAAACCTTTACAACGGGGGCCAAGCAGTTGGTTGTACAACTGGCATTGGATACGCACTGGTCAGTTGGCTGTAAGGCTTCATCATTTACACCAAGTACAATCATCCTATCAATCTCATCCTTTGCGGGTACGCAAAGAATAACCTTTTTAGCACCATTCTTTATGTGGTCGCCATAGCCACCTTTCTCGCTTTCGCGCTTGGTAAAAATACCTGTCGATTCAATTACCACATCGGGAGTCTCGCTCCACTTGATGTTAAGGGGTGAGCGCTCAGCTGTTACTCTGTACTTTTTACCGTTTACAATTAGGTTTTCGGCATCAAACTCTACCTTACCCTCATAACGACCCTGGGTGGAATCGTACTTAAATAGGTGGGCAAGAGTTTTAGTATCGGTTAAATCGTTGATGCCTACAACTTCAAGTTCGGAACGCTCAAGCGCAATCTTAAAAACGTTGCGGCCAATTCGTCCAAATCCATTGATTGCAACTTTAATTTTTGTCATAGCTTATTGAAGTTAGTTATTATGAATTGTGAGTATAAAATTCAGCCGAACAAAGGTACTTAAAATTGAACAAATTGTTAATGAAAAATTTGAATATTCAACAAACTTTAACGCGAACGGTTGAGAACCAAAGATTGTTTGCTGGTTTCAAATTATTGCTCTAATGCCATTAGGTCATCGGGTGTGTTAATGTTGTAAAACCACATTCGTGTTTTAAAATCGTCAGGTAGTTGAAGGTAGTGAGTATTGGCAGCATTCAAAAGGTCGGTTATGGGATGCCCTTGCATATCGGAAAGTATATTTCTCACTTTGGGCTCAAGTGCAGTGCTATATAAGCCGAAAAGTGGTTCAAGGAGTTTACCATGCTTAGGGACTACCACCTCGGCATTAGCCTTAAAGTATAAATTTAGTAGTTGATGGAACAAATCGTTGTTTACAAAAGGCATATCAACGGAAACTACAAAAACTACCAGATTATTTGCATGGGTTAAAGCGCTATGGATTCCACCTAAAGGCCCACAGTTCTTTATTATATCTGGAAAAATCTTTGCTTCAATTGGATAACCATTGTTACCGTTTGAGATGACAATTACCTCCGAAACATCATTTTTAAAAGTATTGTAAATTCGATTTATCAAAGGAATACCATCGACGGCAATTAGTGCCTTATCGATTCCCCCTAAGCGGCTCGATTTGCCTCCAGCTAAAATTGCAAGTGTTACCTGCTGCATGGTAGTCTA
>DSBV01000014.1 GCA_011045955.1 Bacteroidales bacterium
AAAAAGCAACGAGAGATTGTTGTTGAGACGGACTTATTTTCTGGATAATTAAAAATTTATAGCGTATTCAGTGGGGTCCATAGGCTTTTTGGCTAATTTTCGAAAAGTTTCGGATGCTAGTGAACCTCGGTGTAAATTTCGGCAAGCCGTTGCAAGCTGGCATCGCCACCAAGAACAATATGGGCAAAAAGGTTGACCTGGGTATTAACAAGCAGTTCATTCATGGCAGCTATGAATTGATACCGGTAATTTCAAATACGGTATGGCCACTATCCTTAGCATTGGTAAAGGGTATTCCAAATACCTTAAAGCTCTGGATAAACAGTGCTATCTCAATCTCAGTGGATTGATTTTGGGAAAACTGGTTAAACTTATCGGCAACAAAGCCATTGTCGAACGCCGTTATGGTAATTTTTCGAGGATGTTCCTCGCTATCCACCTGAATGGTTGAACCAGTATCGAGAACAGACATAAATTGCTCAAAAACAATTAAAATAGATTGGTAAATAATATCCTTACTGGCTTCAACTTCAATACTTGATAATTTCGGGCTGAGCTCGATATTAACACCATAAAAGTTAATAAAATCGTTTAACTCAAGGATTGCATGCTTGAGTAAATCGGTAATATCGAACTTCTCCTTAGAGGCCTAAAATGTTGGATTCAGTAAATCGGAAAGCAGCTGCAAACGTAACGAAAACTTTTCGAACCTAATGGTACTGAGCTCAAGAATGTGAAGAATTTCAAGCAGGTTAGGGTCATTACTTAAGGAGCGTATTAGCTGAATTGGGCCGGTAATACCGTTAAGCAGCGTACGCGATTCAAACCCAACCTGACGTAAAATCTCAGAATGTGCAGAATAATCGATTGGTTTCATAGCTGATTAATGTCAGCCCAGAGTAATAAAAAAAACTGAAAGGTGTTTAGTTTGCCCCTAACTTCCCCTCACTTTTAGCCACAATTGAAGCAATCATGGCATCGCCAGTAACGTTTACCGTTGTGCGCAGCATATCCAGTGGCCTATCAATGGCAAGGATTAAAGCTAACCCCTCAACAGGCAGCCCAACCGAGTTGAGTACAATAATAAGCATAACTATTCCGGCACCAGGCACACCTGCCGAGCCAATAGATGCGAGAGTTGCCGTAATTAGTATAGTCAAAAGCTGAACAAAGGTGAGCTCTATTCCAAAAACTTCAGCAATAAAAACAGTAGCCACCGCCTGATAGAGGCTTGTACCATCCATATTTATTGTAACCCCTACGGGTAGTACAAAGCTGGATATTCCGTTGGGTACATGAAGTTCTTTTTCTACTTGTTCCATTGTAACGGGAAGAGTAGCAGCACTAGAACTGGTTGAGAATGCAACAAGTTGGGCAGGAAAAATTGCCCGGTAGAATTGTTTGTAGGCAATTCCAGTAAAAACACGTAAAATTGTAGGGTAAATAATTCCTGCCATTAGTAAAAGCCCTATTATAATTGTTGCTGCATATACCCCCAATGAGGTGAATAGTTCTGCCGAAGCGCCTACATCAGTACCGACAAAATCAACAAACAATGTAGTCATAAGGGCAAAAACACCATAGGGTGCAGTAAGCATTACTAGCTCAACAATTTTGAGGATTACCTCATTTAATCCATTGATAAAATCCTTTACAACTGCTACTTTTGAACTAGGGACCAAAATTAATGCCACACCAAATAGCAACGCAAAGAAAATGACTTGCAACATGGAGGTGTTACTTGATGCCGCGCTAACAACATTTTCCGGGACAATATCGACAAGGAATTGCAGGGGTGATTGGTGCGTGAAGCCCTCGGCAGCCTGCTGCCGTTTGGCCAAATCGAACGAATACTTTTCGAGTAACTCAACTCTCTTAGCCTCGCTAACATAACTACCAGGTCGGATTACGCTTACAAGCAACAGCCCAATGGAAACAGCTATCATGGTTGTAACAATGTATAGCGAAATGGTTTTAATCCCGAGTTTCGATAGGCTGCTCACGTTGCTCAAACCGCCTACCCCGCTTACCAACGATGCAAATATTAGAGGCATTGCAATAAGCTTGAGCAGGTTTAAAAAAATGGTTCCAAATGGCTTGATGTAATCGGTTGCAAATTGCTGAATTCCAAGAAAAACAACCAAAAAACCAAACGCCAAGCCTATTAGCATACCTATAAGAATCTTGGCATATAATGGCAGTTTGCGAAGCATAGACAAGGTTAAGGTTAAAAGTTAAAGGATAAAGGATTATATAATTCAATATTTCAGATTTCAGATTCAAGATTCCAGATTCCAGAACCTGTCCCGCCTTAGCGGGATTCAAAGTTTCAGATTTCTAAAATCCAACTAGAGCGGATCGACGGTACCCCTAAACTCACCAGTAAAGTGGATAAAATCCGCGGTTTGAATATCAATCTTGTAACTCATTAGCCTACCCAGGTTAACCACGTCGAATATACCGGCTTTGATAGTATAAACCTTACCGGTATCCTGTGCAAAATCATAGTTATAGTAAACTCTACAAGAATCGGCAGTGTTTATTTCCTTTTGCGAAAAGATGTCGATGGTGTAAAGACCATTCTTTACTTCAGCAATGTTTTCTGAGTAAAAGTATCCGGTTACTAATGATCCAGTCCCAATAAATTTACCGGCATCGGAGCTGTAGCTTACTCCCTCGCCAAGCAGGTTTATAACAAAAGGCGTTGCGCCTGTTTCAAGGGCATCGCTATACTTATAGCTGTATCCACGGTAAAGGGTGAACTGTCCATCGTTAAACCTGATGATGTTTGTGACCTCATCGTCGTTTTCGTTTTTACAGCCGGTTACAATGGCCAAAGCCATCAGAACCAATGTTAAAAGTTTACGCTTCATAATCTGAAAGTATTAGGCAATCTAATAAATATCACTGCTAAAATAGTAAAAGTTACGGAATGTAAAAAAAGGGGTGAATAATTCACCCCTCCAATAAAAAAAGTTTAAATATCTATTAGTGGTTGTGCCCCATTCCATGTACATGGCCATGGCTAATCTCTTCAGCAGTAGCCTCGCGAATGTTCTCAACCTTACCGGTGAAGTAAAGGTCCTTACCGGCCAAGGGATGGTTAAAATCCATAACCACAGAGTTACCGGTAACGTCAACCACTGTTCCATCGAGGGCATTGCCTTCGGAATCGCGCATGGGTAAACGATTACCAAGTACCAAAAGGTCTTCCTGAAGTTCTCCATCGATAACGAAAATCTCCTTGGGTAACTCAACAATGGCCTGTTCGTTTGCCTCACCATATCCATCTTTGCTTAGAATCATAAATTCAAAGGAATCACCTTCCGAAAGGTCTTTAATATTATCCTCAAAAAGAGGTAAGAGTTGGCCGTGACCATAGAGGAATACTAATGGATTATCAGCTTGTGCAGCATCAATCAAATCACCATCAACTTTGAGTTCATAGCTAATTGATACAACTTTGTTTTTGGAAACGTTCATGTAAAATAGTTTAAAATATTAATTCTTCAAAGAAAATATTTTCTTTCGGTATAAACAAGGGTGTAACGTTAATTGTTCGCAAATAAGTTTACATTTTTTGCCTTCGGTAAACAAAAAACATAAAAAGATGTTATTAATTCAAATATTAGTTACATATTTGTAATGTTTTAAAACTATCAATTTATTCACAATTTATTTTTAAGTAACATGAAAGGTAAAGTAAAATGGTTTGATGCTGCTAAAGGCTATGGATTTATTCAAACCGAAGAAGGTAACGATGTATTCGTTCACTACACAGGAATTCAACGCGAAGGTTTTAAGCGCTTAGATGAAGGTCAAACTGTTAGCTTCGAGATTTCTGAAGGCAAACGTGGTCCTCAGGCCACAAATGTAGTTGTGTTAGAATAGTATTTATTCCTAACATAATAATAGAAAAGGCCTCGTTTTGAGGCCTTTTTTATATTAGAAAGTGACTGAAAACCTAAGGATTGGGTTTGATGAGTATGGCGAATAGCGGTTATCGGTTAAATCCCAAAGAACCAAAAAGTTAACAGCTGCCCTATCACCAATCCTTTGCCGCCATCCTCCACCAACCATATACATCCGTATCCAGCCCATGCCTTGGGTAGAGGTCATGTCAAAGAACTTACGGTCAAGGTAAAGGTTCTCGAACTCACCATGAATAACAAAACCACCATGCAGCTTAACGCCAAAGGCTTCGTTAAAATCGGGGATGGGTAGAATATCGGTAAAACCTGAATATCCCCAAATGGTTGTAGTTACTGGTTGTATACTTGTGCTCGACGGATCAAAGTTAAATCGTTCCCGACGGTATGTGTAGCGTCCACCTACCCCAACTGACCATTGCGGAAAAATCCAAATGCCACCCTGAGGCAATACATCTATTTGGGTTATACGATTCCCAATGGCAAGGCCTAGGCTACCTCCAAAGAACACTCTATCCGAAAATCGCTGGTAATCGCCATGTTTTCGTTGCGAAAACGTGAGAGTGCTTACCGAGATTAATATTACCAAAAAGAGAGCTTTTTTCAGCATAATACTAATATTTGCTTACTAACTTGAACACAATATTAGCCATTTATGTTTAATTGGTTAACTTTATGTCTGTTAAAAAAGATTAGTGATGAACATAGTTATTACCGGCGCCTCGCAAGGCATAGGTTATGCGACTGCAATTGAGTTAGCCAAAAGTGCAGAACATACCATTGTTTGCATTGCCCGCAATCAGCAAAAGTTAGTATCGCTAAAAAATGAGGCTGAAGGCATCAACCAAAAAGCTACAATTATTCCAATAGCATTCGATTTAACCAAACTAAGCCAAAATACCGAAGAATTAGGCAGAAGCATAAAAGGTTATATGGATAAAATTGATATCCTGATCAATAACGCTGGACTGCTATATGCAAAACCTTTAACCGAACTGTGTATTGAAGAAATCCGTAATGTGGTAGAGGTAAATTACCTTGCTCCGATGCTGCTAATAAAGCAACTCCTTCCTTTAATGGGTAACAGTAGCCATGTAGTTAATATTAGCAGTATGGGCGGGTTCCAAGGAAGTGTAAAGTTCCCTGGTCTATCGGTTTACGCCTCATCAAAAGCAGCATTGGCATCACTTACTGAGAATTTAGCCGAGGAAAATAAGAACAGCGGCATCTCGTTCAACTGTTTAGCCCTTGGTGCCACCGATACCGAAATGCTACGTGAGGCGTTCCCCGATTATAAAGCCCCCTTAACAGCCCATGAGATGGCCGGTTTCATTGCATACTTTGCAATACATGGCCATAAATTCTTTAACGGGAAAATACTACCAGTAAGCGTGAGTACACCGTAAGAAAGGAAGGATAAAAGATGAAGGATAAAGGATAAAGAACCTGACCCGCATTAGCGGGAATAAAGGTAGTTGGTTGATAGTGAATTCAATGGGTTTAACACTGTACAACACTGTGTAACTCTGTGATACTGACATTTAGTTAATTGCTGTTAGCCAAAGGATGACAGTACATATTTTGCAATAAGCAACCTCACTATACTTGTAAGGCTGAACGACCTGTTCACATTAGTTGGAAGAGAAACAACACTTTAACCATCAAATAATTCGATCGTTCACTGCGCGCAAGATTACATTTGAGTTATACGTTACTTACAGCCTTTCTATTATTCCCAAAAAAAAGAGGGGCATTTGCCCCTCCTCTTTGTAGCTCATCAATACTATTACTTGTATTCTTTAGGCATTACCTCGCCTTTAAGCACCATTAAGCCGTTCATAGCAAGTGCTTGCATTTCATCTTCACCGGGGTAAACAGCAACTGGTGCAATAAATCCAACCATCTCCTTAACGTAATCAACCAGGTCGGGGTTGTGTGCAATACCCCCGGTAAGAATAATAGCATCTACCTTACCTTTAAGAACCGCAGCCATAGCACCAATGGCTTTGCCAATGTTGTAGGCCATGGCATCCTGAATGAGTTTTGCCTTAGCATCGCCGGCATGGGCTTTTAGCTCAATCTCGTAAGCATCGTTGGTGCCTGCATGGGCAACCAGTCCGCCCTTACCGGTAAGCATCTTTTTCACCTCGTCGTAAGTAACCTCACCGCTAAAGCAAAGCTTTGCAAGCTGACCAGCAGGAACAGTTCCAGCACGCTCTGGCGAGAATGGTCCATCGCCATCGAGGGCGTTGTTTACATCAATCACCCTACCCTGACGATGTGCACCAACCGATATTCCTCCCCCAAGGTGGGCAATTACAAGGTTAAGTTCCTCGTACTTTTTATCGATACTTTTGGCATGCAAACGGCCAATAGCCTTCTGGTTTAGGGCATGGAAGATAGATACCCTTTTGAAACGGGGATGGCCTGAAATGCGAGCAATATCCTCCATCTCGTCAACCACCACGGGGTCGGCAATGTATGCCTTAGCCGAGGGTAACGATCGGGCAATATCATCAGCAATTAACGCGCCAAGGTTACTGGCATGCTCGCCCATTATGCTGTTGCGTAAATCAGCTTTCATTTGCTCATTAACCTCGTAAACCCCCGATTCAATGGGTTTGAGCAGCCCGCCACGACCAACTACAGCCGATATTTTGTTAACATCAATACCAGCCTGTTTCAACTCCTCAAGAATAATTTCTTTACGGCAGCTAAACTGGTCGGCAATGGTTTTAAACTTTGCCAAATCGTCGGCCGAGTGCTTAATGTTTTTCAGGAAAATATTCTTATTATTCCGGAACACAGCAATTTTTGTTGAAGTAGAACCCGGATTAATGGCCAGTATTTTGAATTCTTCCATGTTATTTTTTGATTTTACTTAATATTGAACATGATTTACTTTGCAGCATTTGCAGCAAGGGCAATGGAATACATTTTTGATTGTACGCTGTCGCCACGTGATGTTAGCACGCAAGGTACTTTTGCACCCACAACCATGGCACCGAGTTCACCCTTAGCCAGCTTTGTGCAGGCCTTAAAGAATACATTACCCGATTCAATATTTGGGAAAAGGATACAGTCGGCATCGCCGGCAACCTCGCCCGAGACCTTTTTGATTTGAGCCGATTCCTTATCGATAGCCACATCAAGGGCAAGAGGTCCATCAACAATGGCACCCTTTATCTGACCCCTATCGGCCATTTTTGAGATAATGGCTGCATCAACGCATGCCTGCATACCTGCCGACATTTGTTCAGTTGCAGCATTGAGGGCCACCTTTGGCATTTCAATGCCAAGCGAATGGGCGGTTTGGATGAGGTAGTTGGTAATAGCTATCTTTTGGTTTAAATCTGGAGCAGGAATGATCGCCACGTCGCCAACTATTAGAAGTTTGTGGTAAGTGGGGACCTGAACAACGGTAACATGGCTAAGCACTGCCTTGGGAGGCAGTAAACCATTCTCCTTGTCCAGAATGGCGCGCATGTACTTATCGGTGCTAACGAGACCTTTCATCAGTACATCGCCTTCGCCCTTATTAATTAGTTCAACAGCTTTGCGAGCGGCTTTCATCTCATCGGCTTCCTGAACAATACGGAATTTTTCGGGGTTGATATTGTGCTTTCCGCACACCTTCTTAATAGTTGTCTCATCGCCCACCAAAGTGGCATTAACAATGCCCATATCAATAGCCATGCTAACAGCCTCAATGGTATGGTGATCGTTAGCGTAAGCTGCTACCAAGCGTTTGCGTGGTTTGCTTCTAAGGATATCGAATAGTTGATCAAGTTTTTCTACTCTCATGGCATTATCTCCTTTAGGTTATTTTTTTAGTTCTTTAACAGTGTTTGCAGTATCGGTAGCAATAACCAATTCCTCGTTTGTGGTAATTACCATAACCTTAACCCTTGAATTAGGTTTGGTTAAAAGCTTATCCTTACCACGAACACCGCGGTTAGCCTCAACAGCAAAATCGATACCCATAAAATCGATAGCGGTTGAAACCTTTTCGCGGAGAATTGGATCGTTCTCGCCAATGCCACCGGTGAAAATAATCAGGTCAACGCCATCCATGGCTGCAGCATATGCGCCCACATACTTCTTAACACGGTAGTAGTACATATCGAGAGCCAATTGGGCACGTTCATTGCCTTTAGCGGCAGCATTCTCCAAATCTCTCATATCGGATGAAAGGCCTGAGATACCGAGTACCCCACTCTTCTTGTTAATTACGTCATTAACCTCTTTAATGCTTAGGTTCTCCTTTTCAGCAAGGTAAAGCAAAATGCCTGCATCAACATCACCGCTTCGGGTTCCCATTATAAGGCCTTCAACCGGGGTGAAACCCATAGAGGTATCAATTGATTTTCCGTGCTTAATAGCAGCAATTGAAGCGCCATTACCCAAGTGGCAGGTAATAATCTTTTGCGACTCAAAATCAATGCCAAGAATACGGCAAGCCTTTTGGGCTACAAACTTATGGCTGGTTCCATGAAAGCCGTATCGACGTATCTTATACTTTTCGTAATAAGTGTATGGAATTGCGTACAGGTAAGAATGCTTGGGCATGGTTTGGTGGAACGATGTATCGAATACCGCTACCTGGGGAACACCTGGAAGTAACTTTTCCATGGAAAGAATCCCTTTAAGATTTGCAGGGTTGTGAAGGGGAGCAAGCTCAATACACTTTTCTATTTCACTCTTGGTGAAATCGTCAATTAAGTTGCTCTTTGTGAAAAATTCACCACCGTGAGCCACACGGTGTCCAACAGCGGTTATCTCTTTTAAACTCTTAATTACGCCATGTTTTTCGTTAACAAGCGCCTCAAGAATAAGGTTAATGCCAGTTGTGTGATCGGGGATACTGGTAACCACCTCGTACCTGTCCTTACCCCCAGGATTGTGAGTAAGAATGGCATCGGTAAAGCCAATACGTTCAACAATACCCTTAGCTAGTAACTGACCATCGTTGGTCATGTTCAGTAACTGATACTTAATGGATGAACTTCCGCAGTTCAGAACGAGAACAATCATTGTTTTATTATTTTGATAGTCAAACAATTATAAAATTCAATTTACATACGCAAAATTAGGAATAAATACCTTCACCTTCAAAGCATTTAAGGCTTTTTAAAGCATTAACTGGTTGATTTATAGTAAAACAGTTGTTTGAAATTATTGTATATAAATGAGATACAATAATTTACATTGTTTATGTTTTTCAACATGGAATAGGTGAAGTGATTAACTTGCTTTAATACAATATGAATTAATCCCTTAAGATTGTTCTGTTAACTGTAGTTTTTATTTTTAAGGAATCACTTAAAATAATTTGCGATAAGTTTGCGAATAATTTGCAAGATTCAAGTCACAAATGCAACTTTTGTCTTTGTTAATAATTGGTTTTTTACAAATATAGGACTTTTATAGCTATACCGCTTCCTTGGCCTGCTGTTAATTCTGTTCGCAACAAAC
>DSBV01000060.1 GCA_011045955.1 Bacteroidales bacterium
AGTTTGTTGCGAACAGAATTAACAGCAGGCCAAGGAAGCGGTATAGCTATAAAAGTCCTATATTTGTAAAAAACCAATTATTAACAAAGACAAAAGTTGCATTTGTGACTTGAATCTTGCATTTAACTACTGCTGCTATTGCCAAATTGCAGTTATGCGTGCGGTGAGGTTTTTACCGTTAACAATTTGCTCCACGTCAACCTTTAGGGGTGATTTAAGGGTGATTTCAAGGGTATGCTCAATCCAGCCAGCAATTCGCTCCATTATAAGCTTTTCGTCAATATGAAACTTACCAAGCTGAAGTACTGCTTTCTTATCGGAGCTTTCCACTACTTTAATGTCGGCTGGTTGGTAGTATGTGGAAAATATACTTGTTGCTTTACTTAGAACGAACTGGGGTGAACTTATCCTAACAAATATTTTGTATATGCCCTTGAGGGCTATATCAGCGCTGAACCTTCCTATATCGCGTGCTGCCCTGTTATAATCGCCATTGTAAAACAAATCGGCCACCTTTTGGGTGGGTATTATTACCGATTCAATTAACGGATACCAAGTGGTTGCATAAATTGGCTTTTCAATTATTTCACGCGAATGGTTTGGTAGTGACTTTAGCCATTCCGAATAGCGGTTTATATAGTTGGCTTTTACAAAGTCGGGGGTTGCTTTTACTGCTGAACCTTTTATTTCCATGCTTTTTCATTTTATACAATTTTAAACAAACTTTTGATTATTGTCAAGTTTTTTGGGTAATATTCCTGAAGCTGACAGTGAACAGTGTTTAAAAAAAGATATCCATTAACGTTTGCAGGTATTGTAGAATGCACCCTGAGCATCGATGTTACCCAAACTGCCAGATATTGAGAAGCATTTACAGGCTTCTTCCCTTTCACCCTCCTTTAACAGAGCTAACCCTTTGAGCAGGTACGATTCTGCTGTATTGTAATTTTGGCTGATTGCTTTTTCAAAGTCAACTATAGCTTGTCGGGGTTGATCAGTTTTTAGGTAGATTTTGCCCCGGAGCAGAATAAGCTCTACGTTATCAGGTGCAAGCTTTAGCATTTTGGCTATTGCCAGTAGTGCATCGGTGTAGAATCCTGACTCATACGCATATCTTGCTCGAAGTAAAATAGCTTCGGTGTTGTTGGGATAATACTTTAAGTATTCCTTTAGGGTTTCATACGCCTCGCTCCAACGATTAAACTTGCTGAGAATTTTTGCTTTCAACAGCAAGTAATCGGGTCTCCCCCCTGATTTGTCAATTGCTTGCTCAATTTGCGTTAAAGCTTTTCCGTTTTGGTTAAGGCTGTATAATGCTTTGGCCTGCCAAGCCAAGTAGCTATGATTCCTTTTGTTGCGCTGGTATGCGTTTTCAAAATCCTTTAGAGCAAGTGAAAAGTTCCTGGCCTCAAGGTGAGCCAGGCCACGCAGCTCAAATAGTTCTGCTTTTGATTTCTTGCTTTTAATCCTTTTGTTCAGGAGTTCAATTGCCTCATCGTAGTTTTGGTTACTAATTAGGTAACGGGCGTAGTGAATATCCTTTTCAAATGGCGAATACCAATCTGTTAGCCACAGGTTCTGCCATTCCTTTAACGCTTGAGCAAATTTAAAATCGCTATTGAGCTGATACTTGCTTTCTGGTTCCCTAAATACCGATTGCAGGTTGCGCCGGGTCCATTCAATACATTTCAGGGTATCGCCTATAAGGCAGTAGGCTCTGGCTAGGTGGTACGAAGCAACGCCTGAGCGTTGTTGTTCAGCCTGTAAAAAGGCTTCGATGGCCTCATTATACCGATTGGCTTGTAAAAGGGCTTTCCCTTTTACAAGGTAATACTGGTAACGGTATGGTTTGGCATTGAAGCACGAATCGGCCCAACTGAGGGCATTCTTTGTGTCGTTTAACTCAAGCGCTGCTTCTGCTTTGTAGTAAGCATTTGGCATTTTCTGGGAGTAGCCCAACAGGCAAATAAGTTGTATAGCTAATATTGCTATGTGCTGTTTTGCTGATTTGCCTGAAGAATAGGACATTTTTTACTTTTTGGACACCAGATTTTTCACCTTGCTAATTTCCATGAACGAAGCACCATTGCTTGGACCAAAACTACCGCCAATGATGAGTACCATGTCCTCGGAGGCAATTTTTCGGCGCTGAAGCATGGTTTCAATGGCATCGGTTAGGAAATGGTCGCGCGTGGTTCGGGGCTCCATGAACACCGCCTCAACACCGTACGAAAGCGCCAATTCACGCATAACATGCTGCTTATAACAAATGGCGTAAATGGGAATTCGCCCGCGGAAAGCGGCAAGGTAACGGCCAGTACGACCGGTTAGGGTATCAACAATAATTGCTTTTATGGGAAGCGATGAGCAAGCCCTAACGGCTGCTTTGGCTAGGGTTGCTGTTACCTCGTTGTTAATCCTTACCAGATTTACAGATAGGTCAGCTTCCTGGACCTCCTCAACTTCATGTGCAACGCGGGTCATTATCTCAACGGCCTCAACGGGGTATTGGCCGTATGCGGTTTCACCGCTTAGCATGATGGCATCGGTGCGCTGGTATATGGCATTGGCAATATCGCTAATCTCAGCACGTGTAGGGCGCGGATGCTCAATCATAGTATGCAACATCTGGGTTGCAATTATTACTGGCTTTTTACTCTCTATACACTTCCTTACTATTCGGCGTTGGATAATCGGCAACTTCTCGGCAGGAATCTCGATGCCTAAGTCGCCACGGGCTACCATTATGCCGTAGGCGTGGTCAAGTATCTCGTCTATATTGTCAACCCCTTGTTGATTCTCTATTTTGGCAATGATTTTAATTGGGCTGTTGTGCTTATGGAGTATCTCCTTGATTTCAAGCACATCGTGCTTGTTACGGACAAAGCTGTGAGCAATAAAATCGATGTTGTTTTCAATGGCAAACTGAACAAATGCTTTATCTTTTTCGGTTAGCGATGGTAGGTTAATGTGAACATTGGGGATATTGACGCTTTTGCGCAATTTAATGGTGCCGCAGTTTGTAGCCTCGCATATTAGGGTGTTGTCGTTCTTGTCAATAACTTTTAGCTCAATTTCGCCATCGTCAATAAGTATGGTGCTATCAATGGGAACCTCGGCGGCAATATTGGGGTAGCTAACATAAACAGTATCGTTGCCTGAGGCACCTTCGGGGTTTCCAATCACCTTGATACGATTTCCGGTTTCCACCCTTACCTCTTCACCAAATGAGGATGTTCTGATTTCGGGGCCTTTAGTATCGACAAGTATAGCGATGTTCTCAGAAACACTCCGGATGTTGGAAATCAGATTTTTGGCTGATTCTGGGCTCATGTGGGCAGTGTTTAAACGCGCAACGTTCATTCCTGCCTGATACAGGGCTCTTATAAATTCTACATCGCAACGATTATCGGATATGGTGGCAACAATTTTAGTACGTTTGAGCATAACACAGAATTTTATGCAAAAATACTTAAGTTTTTGTTGAACTTCTAATAAAAACAAATTGCTATCGAAATTTCGACAGCCCTTTTGCTATTTTAACTTTGAAAATTATTCGGTCAGTATTTGTTCCTTGGGTAGTTTTGATGGTCAAAAAATTTTGATAATCCCTTTAACCAGGAGCAGTCACTAAAAACAAAAAACTCCTTGTTTCTAATGACTTATCGTAGGTAACCCCGACTTATCAAATTCAATTCATTCCGAACTTTCGGATTTAAATGATTTTGTTAGTTGATTCGTTGATTGGTTTCTTGAATTGACGGATTAGGGTTTATACTTTCTACCCTTTATCCCCTTTCAATGAGATTTCTCGCTATCGCTCGAAATGACAAAGAGCGTTGGTTGTGGGACTAGTTAATCGTTTTTCCATTTCGTTTAACGGTTCACGCTTAACGTTTTAACTTTCTCTAACTTTCTCTAATTTTCTACTATTCCGATTCATTCCAATTCATTCCGACTCATTCCTCTAAAAATAAGTCTGCTCCACCATTTGTTTTAGCTTGGTTGAATTAACTAATTCATGGCCATGGGTTGAAATCTTATAGCCAAATGTATTATATTTATGGAAATTTAAGGCCAAGTAATGGGTTGGAGTAATGCTATCGACGACTATATCAACTTTTTACGGCTCGAGAAGTCGCTCTCGGAAAACTCCATTGATGCTTACCGAACCGATATGGAGAAGCTTCGCCAATTTGCCGAGGGCAGAGGGATTGAACCTGAATCGTTGCAGCGAATCGATTTAGAGGAGTTCCTTGCTCAGTTGCACGATATGGGGCTCAATAAACGAACGCAGTCGCGTATTCTTTCGGGTGTCAGGGGGTTTTTTAAGTATTTGCTTTTGGAGGAGGTAATCGATACCGATCCCACAGAACTTATTGATTCACCTAAAATAGGTCGGAAATTGCCTGAGGTTCTCAGCGTTGCGGAAATCGATGCCTTAGAGGCAGCTATTGACCTGAGCAAACCCGATGGGCACAGGAATAAGGCTATTATTGAAACGCTTTACAGCTGTGGGCTACGCGTATCCGAGTT
Organism: Bacteroidales bacterium; assembly: GCA_011045955.1. Taxonomy (GTDB): domain Bacteria; phylum Bacteroidota; class Bacteroidia; order Bacteroidales; family Tenuifilaceae; genus Tenuifilum. The sequence goes on from DSBV01000060.1 coordinate 4,537, forward strand.
GGTGTCGCTTAGGCTTACCGATTTGTTTTTTACCGATGGATTTATCAGAGTGATTGGTAAAGGCGATAAGGAAAGGCTCGTTCCTATTGGAACAAAGGCCATTAATGATATCAACACGTACCTGACGCAGCGTAACAGCATAGATTCACGAATCGACCCAGATTCACGCAACATTGTTTTCCTTAACCGCTGGGGCCGAAAGCTCACGCGCGAAATGGTTTTTACCATTATAAAAAAGTATGCTGCTTTGGCTGGAATTAAAAAGAACATTAGTCCGCACACGCTCAGGCATTCATTTGCCACCCATTTAATTGAGGGTGGGGCCGATTTGCGCGCCGTTCAGGAGATGCTTGGTCACGAATCGATTCAAACCACCGAGATTTATACGCACCTCGATAACCAGTATTTACGGGAAACAATTATGATGTTTCATCCCCATAAATAACTGTCAAACTAAAATGAGCTTGCTATGGATGCAAATGAGAAAGTAATTCAAACCCTCAAATCGGCTGGTAAGCCGATGAAAACAGGTGAGATTGCCGAAGCCTCTGGTGTTGAAAAGAAAGAGGTGGAAAAGGCAATCAAGAAATTGATTGCCGAAGGTAAACTTCACTCCCCGAAACGATGTTTCTACGATATCAAGAAGTAAAAAAACGGGTTGAAAATATCAACCCGTTTTTTGTTTCGTTACTTCGACCTATCTGGTGCTTGCGGTATTTGCGGTAGAGGCTTGTAGTCCTTAAGCATCTCCTTAATCTGCTCTATGGCCTTATTCAGCTGATCGTCTTGTCCCATGTACTCCTTGTAAGGGTCGTTGTCAATCTCAATATCGGGGTCAACCCCATGACCCTCGATAATCCATTCGCCAGTATCGGAGCTAAAGCTGGTAAATTCGGGTTTACGAAGATCGCCGCCATCAACAAAGGGAAGCGAGCCGGAAATACCTACTACACCACCCCAGCTCCTTACGCCAATAAGAGGGCCAAGGCCTAACTTTTTGAACCCGTAAGGGAACAGGTCGCCATCGGAGGCGGAGTAGCGGTCAATTAGCACAACCTTAGGCCCGTAATGGGTCTCCGAAGGGATAGTTGATGGTTGGTCGAATCCGCGGCGCATGGTCATGCGATAAACCACGCGGCTTAGGCGTTCCAGTATCATGGGCGATACATTTCCGCCACCATTACCTCTGTCGTCAATTATCAAAGCCTTTTTGGTGAGTTGCGGGTAGAAATACTTTACAAACTCATTTAGCCCCGCAACTCCCATATCGGGAATGTGGATGTAACCCACCTCGCCATTGGTGGCCTCGTTTACCTTGCGTATGTTGTTCTGCACCCAGGTGAAGTAGTAGAGTTCCGACTCATCGGCTATGGGTTTTACAAGAACCTTCCGGCCTCCGGTAGCCTGTGGTGAGTTGTTCACAACAAGCGCAACGGTTTTATCGGCCTTGTTAACCAATGTGGAATAAATATCGGGTATGTTCTTAAGATCAACGCCATCGACCGAAATGATAAAATCGCCCTCCTTAACATTTACACCAATCTCGTTGAGGGGCGACCGAAGTGCGTCGCTCCAGTTGGCGCCTTCCAGGATCTTGTCAACCCTAAAGTAACCACTACTATGTTTGCTAAGTTTTGCGCCAAGCAATCCGGTTTTAATCCTTTCAGGTTTCGGCTTATCGCCGCTATTCACGTAGGCGTGCCCAACGTTCAACTCGCCAATCATTTCGCCAATGATATAGGTTAAGTCGTCGCGATGGTTAACGTAGGGTACCAACACCGCATACTTATCATAAATGGCTTTCCAGTCAACTCCATGCATGTTCTCTACATAGAAGAAATCGCGCATCTGCCGCCAACTCTCGTCAAATATCTGCTTCCACTCCTTGCGATAATCAACCCAAACCTTCATGTCGCTTAAATCTATGGTCTTTTCCATGTTGATTTTGCCAGTTGGCAGGTCGATTACTGCATAGGTGTGGTTTTTTGATACCAGCATCTTTTTCCCGGTCGATGAAATGGTGAACCTGTTGAATTCACCCAACTCAGTCTCCTTTTGTTTTTTGAGGTCGTACATCATGGCCATAGGTTGGCGATTCTTGGAACTGAAGTAGTTGTAGTAAACTTTTCCATCAATACAGTAGATGTTGTAGTATCGGCCTGCTTTGCCCGGTAACTCAACGGTTCGATTCTCAATACCGTCAAAATCGATTTTAACAGGGTGTACTTCGGGCTTTGGTTTCTCCTCGATTTTAGCAGATTTTTTTGCCGAGTCTTTGACCTTGGGTTGCTCTGTTTTGGTTTCGGGTTTAACCTCGTTGTTCTCAAGGGCAAAAGGCGATGGGGTATCCTTGGCAAGCATCACCATGTATATTTTGCTCATATCAACATAGGCGTGATTCCACTCAGTGTTACTATAAATCGGGTTGAACTCTCTATCCGATACGTAAAGCAGGTACTTGCCGTCGTTGGAAAATACGGGACTGTACGATGAGAACCATCCATTGGTAGCGGAATTAGTGGTCTTGTTGTCAGTGTTGTAAAGGTAAATCACTGAGAACCGATTTGCATCGGAAGTAGAGTAGGCAATCCATTTGCTGTCGGGCGACCAGCTGTAGCTGTTAATTAACCCGTACTTGCCCTTGGCAACTAGAGTAACCGCCTTAGTTTCAATATCAACATACTGTAACCGGCCTAATCGGTCGTTAAAAAGTATCTTCTTGCTATCGGGCGACCACTTTATTCCGTAAATGTAACTGTTTATACCCGATGTTACCTGAGTAGCCGGTGCACTGCCGTCCTGGGGTTGGATATAAACCTCATACTCACCGGTTTTGTCGGAAAGGTAAGCAATCCATTTGCCATTGGGCGACCATGTAGCTGCACGCTCATGGGCATCGGATGTAGCGGTTAGGTTATAGGTGATGCCCTTTTCCGATGGGAGGGTGAAAATATCGCCCCTGGCACTAAAAACAACACGTTCGCCATTGGGCGAAAGGTCAGCGTTGGTAATTCGTTTGCTGGCATCAACCATTGCAGAGCGGGAGTAAATCTGGTCATCGGCAATGGTTATGTTGATTTTTCGGGTGGTTCGGGTCTTTACATCAAAGGCATACAGGTAGCCGCCCTTCTCAAAAACAATGGTATTCTGGTCGAACGAGGGGAATTTGATATCGTAATCGGTGTAATTGGTAATCTTTTCGATGTTTTTTGTTTTGGTGTTATACACAAAAAGGTTCATGGTTCGGTCGCAATCCGACAGGAAGAAGATTTCATCGCCAATCCACATGGGAATGATGTCCTGTGCGGGGTTGTTGGTTACGTTAATAACCTCTTGTGAGTCAAAATCAAAAATCCAGATATCGTCGGCCATACCACCCCTATAGTATTTCCATGTGCGGAACTCACGGAAAACCCTGTTGAAAGCAAGTTTTTTGCCATCGGGAGAGAAAGAGCAAAACCCACCAGTTGAAAGGGGAATTTCCTCGCTCATACCACCGTTGGCGGGAACCATGAAAAGTTGCCCCTTAAAAGAGTTAAAACTTTGCTTACGAGAGCGGTAAACAATCTTGGTGCCATCGGGAGTCCATGCCATAATAATATTGTTAGGGCCCATACGGTCCGATACATCGTCGCGGTTTAGGGTTGCAGTATAGGTTAGTCGTTTTGGCGTACCGCCCTCGGCGGGGATACTGAAAACCTCGGTGTTGCCATCGTATTGACCCGTAAAGGCAATGGTTTTACCATCGGGCGAAAAGCGCGGGAACATTTCGTAACCCACGTGGGTGGTTAGCTTGCGGGCAATCCCACCGGTTAGCGGAACGGAATACAAATCGCCGGCATAGCTAAAAACAACCCGGTTGTTGTTAACGGCCGGGAAACGCATCAATCGGGCTTCCTGCCCATAAGCCAATATAGTGGCAAAGGCTATGGCCACTACCCCGAGTAACATTTTTTTCATGGTTATTCGTTTTTAGTGTTAAGTTGATTTTTATGCAAGTTAGATTTTTTTGGCGTGAAATAGTTTACTTTTATATACAAATTAATTGGAGAATCCTGCAAATGTCCCGAAATACTCAACTTTTTACTTTATAGTATATGTTGATTTTCAGTTCATTCAATTTTTGACGCCGAATTTTTGGGTATCAATGTCAGTGGACTCTTGTGAGTTTTATCAAAATTACTACTTTTGCAGCGCGATTTTTTGAAACCCTAGGGGAGATACCAAAGTGGCCAACTGGGGCAGACTGTAAATCTGCTGGCTTATGCCTTCGTAGGTTCGAATCCTGCTCTCCCCACCCCCTGCCGATTTAGCTCATGGGTAAAGCACTTACCTGCAAAATGAGAGTAGGTTTAAAAAGAGTGCTGCAGTTAAGTTAACCGCATCATTTCCAATGTTTTAAGACCGCTTGTTAGTCGCAGTAATTATTTTCCATTGATTTCGTCAAGTATTTCTTGAATATCATCTTGACATTGTCCACAAACTGTACCTGCTTCTGTCTCTTCTCCAACTTCTTCAACAGTTTTTAAGTTCTTCTCTTTAATGGCTTTTACTATGGTGCTTTTATAAACA
>DSBV01000110.1 GCA_011045955.1 Bacteroidales bacterium
ATGTTTGCCAATAAAATTGATATGCTCATAAATCTCATCGGAAATTACTATGATATTTGGGTACCCAAATATCATAGTAATTTCCGATGAGATTTATGAGCATATCAATTTTATTGGCAAACATGAGAGTATTGCCCAGTTTGATTCTATTCGGAATAGAGTTGTAATCATCAACGGGGTTTCAAAAGGGTATGCCATGACCGGTTGGCGCATAGGTTTTTCGGCATCGGCCAAATGGATTGCCAAAGCATGTGAGAAACTCCAAGGCCAGCAAACTTCCGGTGTTTGTAGTATTGCCCAACGTGCAGCTATTGCTGCGTTTAACTCCGATGGCGAATACATCCGCCAAATGCGCGAAACCTTCCGCCGCCGTCGCGATTTGATGTATGAAGGGTTCTCCTCAATCCCTGGCTTTATGCTGAATAAGCCACAGGGCGCTTTCTACATTTTTCCTGAAATATCGGAGCTGCTTGGCAAGCAGTATAACAGTGAAACCATCAATACTTCCGATGACTTTGCCATGTTCCTTCTGAACCATGCCCATGTTGCCGTTGTTCCGGGGTCGGCTTTTGGTTCACCCAAATGCATAAGGCTTTCGTACGCTACCTCCGACGATAAACTTAAGGAATCCATTGAGCGTATTAGGAATGCAGTTGCTTTACTCAAGTAAAACCATTCCCTTTTAACATTACTTATCATTGAACTACATGGATATTTCGATGTTTTTTTTATCTTAGTTTAGAATTATTTTTTTTGGAGATGAAGAAATTTGTAAAGTTTGGGTTGGCTATCGCCTTGGTCGGATTATTGATTGGGGTTTTGCTCCTTTTAAGGGCCTATTTTACATTTCGTGCTACCAATGTAGTTGTTTCAAAGGAGGTATTAATATTTATTCCTACAGGTTCAAGCTATAACGATGTTCTAAATATTCTTGAAAAGAATAGGGTGTTAAAAAGCCTCGACAGGTTTGAGAGGGTGGCACGATACTTCGATTACGATAATTCTGTTAAACCTGGATGCTATGCATTTAAGCCAGGAATGAGTAACTCCGCCATGGTTAAAATGCTTAAGTACGGACATCAAAAACCAGTAAGGGTAACATTTACAAGCATGCGAACTTGGCAACAGTTTGCCCGGCGCATTGCTTCCCAGATTGAAGCCGATTCCGCTACGCTTATAAATCTGTTTACTTCCGATACAGTAGCTTTTAATCGGGGGTTCACCCCTGCTGCCTTTATGGCAATGTTCATTCCGAACACATACGAGTTTTACTGGAATACCCCTGCCTTGGGTTTTATTAACAGAATGCAAAAGGAATATAATCGTTTTTGGAGCGACTATCGGATGCAGCAAGCCACTGCAATTGGATTATCGCCGGTTGAGGTATCAACTTTAGCCTCAATAGTTGAGGAAGAAACCAATATTAAATCGGAAATGCCCATAATTGCAGGGGTTTACATAAACCGACTGCATAAGGGAATTCCACTGCAGGCCGATCCCACGATTAAATTTGCCGTTGGCAATTTTTCCATTCGTCGAGTGTTGACTCGCCATTTAGCTGTTGATTCGCCATACAATACATATAAATATAGAGGTTTGCCGCCAGGGCCAATACGCATACCATCGGCATTTGTTATAGATGCTGTGCTTAATGCGCAAAAGCATAGTTACCTTTACTTCTGTGCTTCACCCGATTTCTCTGGCCGACATCTTTTTGCCAAAACATTGGTTGAGCATAACCGAAATGCAGCAGAGTATCGAAAGGCGCTTAACAGAGAAAAAATTTACCGCTAAAACAAACGATATGAGAGCGCTACTATTTTCAGCAGTAATGGTATTGGGACTTAACTCAATCGGTCAAACCGATAGCATTACCAAATTGCCAGAACCAAGTAAGGTGAAAGGCAAAAATATCATGGAAGCATTTGCCAATCGGGCTTCGGTTAGGGAGTTTGATACTCAGGATATAGAAATTCAGGATGTTGCCGATTTACTTTGAGCGGCAAATGGGATGAATCGGCCTGCCGAAGGCAAACGAACCGCTCCTACCGCAATGAACTCCCAGGATATTGATGTTTACCTGGTTAACAGCAAGGGGGCATATCTTTACGATGCAAAGGCTCATGCGCTTGTTCTTGTCAGTCAGGGCGATTTTCGTTCAATAGTTGCAGGATCGCAGCAGCATTTTGCCAAAGTTCCTGTTTTTATTTTAATTGTCTCCGATATCGCCCGCTTTCAGCGAGGTGATGAGAACCAAAAAACAACTTGGGCTGCCATGGATGCCGCTATCGTATCTCAGAATATTAACCTATTTTGTGCCGGTTTTGGGCTAAAAACTCGCCCAAGGGTTTGGATGGATACCGAAAAACTTAAGGAGATACTTAAGCTGAAGGAGACTCAACGGCCATTGATGAACAATCCAGTAAGTCGCTAAAGGGCAAAGGTGTTTTCTGATATAGTCTTTAAGACAAAAATGCAACGAATTTTTTTCGGTGCATTTTTTATCCCTTCATAGGAATGTTTTTGGATTTAAATGCTTACGCTATTCAAATCCCTAATAATGTACACATTGTAATCGTCAAGGTATTGAAAGCCGAACTGTTTGTATAGGTTGATGGCAGGAATATTATTGCGATGCACCTCGAGTTTTACCTGATATCCTTTGGCTTTGACAAACCTAAGCGATTCGCGGGTAAGCCTTTTTCCCATCCCCTGCCTTTGGTAGTTAGGATGGACGCCAAAATGGTGTAAGTGGATTCTACGGCCATCAAAGGTCATCCGGCTTGTGTCAATTACCATTCCATCAGAATTTACAGCCACAAGCAACTTACCTCCTAGGTCAATGCTTTGCTGATTTATTTCCAGGTTGTCGCCGCGGGCAGGGTTACCAAGGTTGGTGAGCCGCCAAAGCTCACTTAATCCTTCATAATCGCTAGGCTGAAAGTCTCGGATGGTAATACTTTCCATAATTCTATGCTTTAACAACGTAAAGTTGTCCCGACTCGTCCTTGGAAACCATAACCTTGCTTCCCTTTTCGATGTAGCCAAATTCGGCAACGGCATCAAACCAATTACTTCCTATTTGAATTTTGCCCGATGGGCGGAGGGTAGTAATGGCTATACCCTCGGCACCAACCATGTTCTTAATTTTTGTATCAATGCCAACGTACCCTTCTTCTTTGTTCAAATTACTTTGTAAGGCCAGATTTGGGAATAGGGGTGATGTTAGTAGTTTCCGGCTAAGCGCTATACCTCCAATCAATCCAGCAAAAACAGCTAACACAACGATTCCAAAAGGTTTGAGAATGGCCATCAGGTTAAAATTCACCGGATCGCGGAAAATCTCATTATCTATCATGGCTAAGGTTAAACCTGTAACCATAAGCACTATTCCGGAAATACCGGCAAAGCCAAATCCGGGTATGGCAAAAATCTCAACCATTAACAGAATAACCCCAACAACAAAAAGAATAATCTCCCAGTGCTCAACTAAACCTTCGAGGTAAAGCGGCGCAAAGTAAAGGATGGCTGCAATTGCTGCGGCAGCAAGTGGAAACCCAACCCCTGGTGTTTGAAGTTCAAAGTAGATACCGCCAACGATAACCATTATGAGTATGCCCGATACAAATGGATTGATAAGAAAACCTATAATTCTGTCAAGTAGAGATGGACGAAATTCGGCAATAGTATACGATTTGATACCTGCTTGCTTCATGATCTCGTTTACATTTTCGGCTTTACCTTCGCAGTAGCCATGCCTTATTGCCTCCTCGGCTGTGAACGTAAGAACTTTTCCGGAATCGATAATTCCTTCAATGTATACTGAGGGATCAACCATGGCCTCAGCTATTCTCGGATCGCGTCGCCATTTTAGTATGGTATCGTTCCCGGAAATAAGCGTATCGTAACCTTTGGCTTCGGCTGTTGCGCGCATGGTGCTACGCATGAACGATTGGAATTTGTCGGGCACAACGTTGCCCGATTGGTCCACTACAGTAGCCGCACCAATGCTTCCGCCTTTTCGCATGTAAATACTATCGCAAGCAATTGAAATCAAAGCGCCAGCCGATGCTGCCTGGTTATCAATAAAAACCCAAACCGGAATTTTGCTGTTCAGTATTTTAGTTCTAATTGAATCGGCTACATCAACCATTCCGCCATAGGTGTTCATATGTATGAGAATGATATCAGCCTTAAGGTTTTGGGCTTCCTCAAAGCCAATCTTCACCGACCTCCATGCCGCAGGCATAATATTCTCTTTGATATTTATCTTGTAAATCAGCTTGCTTGCAGGCAGGCTATCCTGTGCTTGGGCTAGTGGATGTATACCAGCCAAAAGCAACAATACAATAGGTCTTAGGATTCTTAAGGTTCTCATGGTATGGTTTTATATCGGTAAAAATATAAAAAATTGAAGTTAGTTCAGTCTGGCCGATAGGGTTTGAAAAAGTTTTATAGCCTTAAATTTCTCCTCATCAAGGGTATAGGATATGTTTTGTTTCAAATAACATATGGCATCTTCGCTACTTATTGAGAGGGGACTAAATTCGTCGACCGCTTTTTCAATTGAGTTAACCCCAAGTTCGAGCCCACTGTTAAGTTCTTTAATAAACTCCATGGGTAGCTGTTTTGTGGTTGCCCATACAGCAAAAACAAAGGGCAAACCATATGCATTGTACCACTCATTCGATAAATCGATAACATTAGAAAAGTAATTTTCGGCATCAAACACTCTATCCCCAATTAAAACGATAGCCTCGTTTTCTGTAAGTAACTTGTAATTATCTGAAGGCTTTAAGGGAATGAAGTCAGGTGTAATATTCCACAAATTCTGGCATAGAATTTTAACCAGTATTACCGAAGTGCGCGATTGGTAATCGAGGTAAATTGTTTTGATGTCGCTTAAATGGTTATTACTCATTAGGGCTACTGAACGCACTGGCCCAACTGAACCTATACAGTAATTGCTGACTATGCTATATGATGGCAAATCGATTAGTGCCCCTACGGGGAGTAAGCTTAAATCAACCTGACCATTAGCGAGTTTTCGGGCGCATTCGGCCGGATAGTCATATAATAGTTCAATGCTTTTGAATACCGATGAGTGCCTTAACCCGTAAGCAAAGGGTGCTGTATTTAAGTACGATATGGCCGATACTTTAATTTTTTTCATGATTTAAAATAGTTTGCTAAGGTAGCAATTTTGAAAAGTTATTGTGCATTGCCAAAAAACCTGCTTACATAAACCTTTATCATTAAGTTATGTTTAGTAAATTTGGGCAAATTTTGAAAAACATGTTGAACCAAAGCTTGCACTCCATTTCCCCAATCGATGGCCGTTACGCCAATAAAACAGAGTCGCTCTCGGGTTACTTTTCCGAGCTTGCCCTAATTAAGTATAGGGTATGGGTTGAACTTGAGTATTTTATTGCCCTTTGTGAAATTCCATTACCACAACTTCAGGGTTTTGATAAATCAAAATTTACCATACTACGCGAAATCTACAAAGGTTTTGGTGAATCCGATGCGCTAAGGGTTAAGGAAATAGAAAAGGTTACCAACCACGATGTAAAGGCAGTTGAATACTTTTTGCGAGAGAAATTTGATGCCTATGGTTTAGAATCGTATAAGGAATTTATACACTTTGGTTTAACATCGCAGGATGTTAACAACACTGCATTTCCTGCAATGCTTCGCGATTCCCTTAGGGCTGAATATCTCCCTTTGCTTGAAAACTTAGTGTCAAAACTTAAAGAGCTGAGTGTTCAGTGGGCCGACATTCCCATGCTAGCTCATACACATGGTCAACCCGCATCGCCAACCCGATTGGGCAAAGAGTTTCGGGTTTTTGTGGAACGCATCGAGGTTCAGCTAGAGCAGTTTAAGCAAATACCATACTCGGCAAAGTTTGGTGGGGCAACCGGGAATTTTAACGCGCACATTGCAGCCTACCCAAGTATTGACTGGGTAGGATTTGCAAATCAATTTGTGAACCACAAGTTGGGATTGCACCGGAGCCAAACTACAACCCAAATAGAACATTACGATAACCTTGCCGCTATGTTCGATTGCTTGCGACGTATCAATAGCATTTTAATTGACCTTTGCCGCGATGTTTGGATGTATATATCCATGGAATACTTCAAGCAAAAAATTAAGGAAGGCGAGGTGGGCTCTTCGGCTATGCCCCATAAGGTTAATCCTATAGACTTTGAGAACGCCGAAGGCAATTTAGGAATAGCCAACGCGCTATTTGACCACATGGCTGGCAAACTTCCCATTTCACGCCTTCAGCGCGATTTAACCGATTCAACCGTTATCAGAAACATTGGGGTTCCCATTGCTCATTCCTTTATTGCAATCAAATCGATACTTAATGGGCTTGACAAGCTAATTGCCAATATTGATGCTATTAATGCTGACTTGCACAATAATTGGATGGTAATTGCCGAGGGCATTCAAACCATTCTTCGCCGCGAGGGCTACCCAAACCCATACGATGCATTAAAGCTGCTTACCCGAACAAATCAGCAGGTTACATCTGAAACCTTTACAAGTTTTATTAACAGCCTGAATGTAAGCAATTCAGTTAAAAGGGAACTTTTAGAGTTAACCCCTTTCACGTATCTTGGCATTAAATAGTTTTAATTATCAGCACTAAAGGCCATTTAACTTTATTTCATTAAATAATTAGGTTATTTTTGCAATGATTTATTAATACATACTATGAAGAAATTCGTCCGAATACTAAAATACCTTTTTCCATTCAAATGGTATGTTGTTATAAATGTTTTTTCCAATGTGTTAGCAGCAGTTTTTTCGCTGTTCTCCTTGGCAATGCTGATACCCTTTTTACAGCTTTTATTTGGTACTGTTCCTCTTGTTGAGGTAAAGCCTGAGTTTGTAATTTCAGCAAAGGGCCTTGCTCAATACCTTAACTACCATTTAAGTGAGATAATAAAAACCCACGATAGAGCATCGGCGTTACTATTTGTTATAGTTCTGGTTTTGGTGGCTTCATTCCTCAAGAACCTATTCACGTATCTTTCGTTATACTATTTAGCTCCCATCAGAACCGGTGTGTTACAAAATATGCGTAACCTGCTATACCGCAAGGTTGTTGATTTGCCCCTAGGATACTTTACCGAGGAAAAAAAGGGCGACATTATCAGCAAAATGACAAACGACGTAAACGAGATTGAGATTTCCATCATCCGTTCACTGGAAATGTTCTTCCGCGATCCAATCATAATAATCATCCATCTGGTTGGTCTTATATACATCAGCCCACAGCTTACCCTTTTTGTTTTTCTCATATTACCCCTTACTGGTGGTGTAATTGGGAGGGTAGGGAAGAACCTTCGTAAAACGTCATTCAAGGGGCAAACCAAGATGGGGGTTATTCTTACCATGATTGAGGAAACCATAGGTGGGTTAAGAGTAATAAAGGCTTTTAATGCCGAAAAAAAGGTGATATTGCGCTTTGAAAGCATGAATAGCTTTTACTCCTTGCTGATGAAAAAGATGTGGCGTAGGCGCGATTTAGCTTCTCCCCTTAGCGAACTCCTAGGCACCATTGTGGTTATTCTTGTCCTGTGGTATGGTGGCAATCTTATTTTTGCAGGCAAGGGCAGTTTGGGCCCCGAGGCATTAATTGCTTACATTGGAATATTTTACATGATTATTAACCCTGCCAAGTCGTTCTCAAATGCATACTACAACGTACTTAAGGGACTCGCTTCAGCGGATAGGGTCGATACCATACTTAATGCCGAAAATCCAATCAAGGTTAGCGCTGGCGCTAAAATCATTGAATCGTTCAACCATGAAATTGAATACCGCAATGTTAGTTTTAAGTACCAGAATGATTGGGTTTTTAAAAACATTAACCTTACCATCAAGAAAGGCATGACCGTTGCCCTTGTGGGGCAATCGGGGTCGGGTAAAAGTACCATGGTTGACCTTTTGCCCCGTTTCTGGGATGTTGCTGAGGGTGAAATTCTTATAGATGGTATAAATATCAAGGATTACGATATAACCAGTTTGAGGAACCTGATGGGTAATGTTAACCAGGACCCAATTTTGTTCAACGATACCTTTTACAATAATATAGCGTTTGGAGTGGATGGAGCCAATATGGAAGATGTGGTAAATGCGGCTAAAATTGCAAACGCCCACGATTTCATTTTAGCCACACCCAATGGATACCATACCAACGTAGGCGATAGGGGGAGTAAACTCTCAGGGGGGCAGCGACAGCGGGTTAGCATAGCAAGGGCTATCCTTAAAAACCCGCCAATCATGATACTCGATGAAGCAACCAGCGCTCTTGATACCGAGTCGGAACGGTTAGTTCAGGATGCAATTGACAACCTAATGAAGCACCGTACATCCCTGGTTATAGCTCACAGGCTATCCACTATCCGCAAGGCCGACCTAATTTGTGTTCTTCACGAAGGCGAAATTGTTGAGCGTGGAAAACACAACGAACTGATTGGTTTGAACGGTTACTATGCGCGGCTACATAGCATGCAGTTATTGTAACTGTTCTGATAAAAAGCAGAATTAAAGCCACTTCAACATGAAGCGGCCTTTTTTATTCGTTTTCATTATTGTTTGATTGGCCTAATTGACTCGAACGGCAAAGCCGTTCTCGGTTCGAACCCTTTGGCCCGGTATGAATGAAAAAAGTAGGAATACAAGCTTCCTACTATATGGCGGAGAGAGAGGGATTCGAACC
>DSBV01000113.1 GCA_011045955.1 Bacteroidales bacterium
CGAGGAGCCAATTAGCCAACCTAAGGAGTATGAGGTTGTTGGCTTAGAAGCCGAAAATGTTACCATTGGATTCCGATTTGCAGGCGCTATCTCGGCCGATGCCGATATGCTTACGCTCATCAGTTCAATTCTTTACAACAACAAAGCGGGCTTAATTGACCTTAATATCAATAAGAAGCAGTTTGCACAAAGGGCGTACGTCTCGGCTCGCATAATGACCGATTACTCCATTCTACAGTTTAGTGGACGAAATAAGAAAGGGCAATCGTTGGAGGAGGTTAAGGATTTGCTGTTAAAGCAAGTTGAGCTACTGAAAAAGGGCGAATTTCCCGATTGGATGCTCGAGGCAGCAATCAATAACTATAAGTTGAAAAGAATGAATGCATTGGAATCAGCTTCAAGCCGGGCTCGCATGATGTTGAATGCGTTTCTTAATGGTATTGAATGGGAAAATGTGGTTTTTAGCGTTGAAAGGTTACAAAAAATTAGCAAGGAGCAAATTGTTGAATTTGCCAACGATTACTTAGGCGATAACTATGTTGTGGTGTATAAACGGCAGGGTAAACCTCAGGATGTGGCAAAGGTTGCCAAGCCGCCAATTACCCCAATCCATATTAACCGTGATGTTGAGTCCGATTTTCTAAAGAGAGTTAAGGCAGCCAAGGTAACCCCAGTTGAACCTGTGTTTATCGACTATAATAAGGATATTACCAAAATAAAGCTCCATGAGGAGATTGAAGTTCTTTACAAGCAGAACACCGAGAATGGAACTTTTAACCTGGTTTACTACTATCCGTTTGGTAGATTAAGTAACCCGGCATTGACCCATGCAGCTGATTACATACAGCTACTGGGAACCTCAAAGTTAAGTGCGGAGGAGGTTAGCCAGGAGTTTTATAGATTGGCTTGCACCTTCAACATTAATGTTAGCGATGAACATACATACATTACTCTCTCGGGGTTAAGCGAGAATGCCGCTAAAGCCTTAAACCTAATGGAGTCGCTTCTTAACGATTGTCAACCCGACGAGTCTGCTCTAAAGGCATATATAGCCAACCAGCTAAAAGCCCGTAACGATGCTAAACGAAGCCAATCAGCAGTATTTAGAGCACTGGTTAGTTACGCTACTTACGGACAAAATAATCCTCAAAATTATATATTGAGCGAGAAAGAACTTAATGATTTGAAACCTGAAGATTTAATTGGCTTAATCAAGCGTTTAGGTTCGTACCCTCATACTGTACTTTACTATGGCCCGTTATCATCGAACGAGGTTAAACATTTACTTGCCAAGGAGCACCGCTTACCCAAAAAGTTCAACCCAACACCGGTAAATAAAAAGTTTGAACCCCTTGAAACTTCTACCGATAAGGTTCTTTTTGCCCATTACGATGCCAAACAGTCGTACCTACAAACATTAAGCAGAGGCCAAAAGTACGACGATAACCTATATTCAATCATTACCCTTTACAACGAGTATTTTGGTGGAGGCATGAATGCCATTGTTTTTCAGGAAATGCGCGAGAAACGAGGCCTTGCCTATACGGCCCGTTCAAGGTACACCATTCCCTCAAAACCAGACGGTTACCGTATTAACATGAGTTTCATTGCAACTCAAAACGATAAGGTGATAGATGCCTTTAATGCCTTTAACGAGCTGTTCAATGCCATGCCTGAAAATCCCATTGGCTTCAATCTTTCCAAGGAGGCTTTGATTTCCGATATCCAAAACAACCGGATAAGGAACATGCGAGTGCTTTACAGTTACCTGAATGCCAAGCGAATGGGGTGGACCGACGATATCCGTAAAAAACTTTACACCCAAATTCCAACCTACACGCTAAGCGATGTTAAAAAGTTTCAGGAGCAGTACATTAAGGCCAAGCCTAAAACCTATATAATCTTAGGCAAAGAGGCCGACATGAACTTCCATGAATTGAAGCGTTTGTATGGGCCTGTTACCAAGCTAACTTTGGAACAAATTTTTGGTTACTAATATGCTAAGGCCAATCGTGTAAGCGATTGGTCTTTTAAATCTTTATGATATGGGTAATAAAACTTTTAGCTCAATTATTTTTCTGGTGGGTTTGCCCCTTTTCCTTTTTTCTCAGGATAGGATGATTGGGTTAAACTTTGCAACCCGTTCCGAGGTGATTGCCCGCAATGGAATGGCGTGTACAAGTCAACCTTTGGCTACACAGGTTGCCATTGACATACTAAAGCAAGGTGGAACCGCTGTTGATGCAGCCATTGCTGCAAATGCCATGTTGGGTTTAGTGGAGCCTACCGGAAGTGGTATTGGTGGCGATTTATTTGCCATTGTTTGGGATGCTAAAACCCAAAAACTATATGGGCTAAATGCAAGTGGCAGATCACCAAAGACACTAACATTAGATTACTTTAAGCAGAAGGGGATAACCCGTATCCCTGCATTTGGCCCTCTTCCCGTTTCCGTTCCTGGTTGTGTGGATGGTTGGTTTGAGCTGCACAAAAAGTTTGGCAGGTTGCCCATCCAAAAAATTTTATCACCTGCCATTTCCTATGCCCGCGAGGGCTTTCCGGTTTCCGAACTTATAGCGTATTACTGGCAGCGCAATGCACAGCGCTTAATGCAGTACGAGGGTTTTGCCGAAGTGTTCATGTCCAACGGGAAAGCCCCTTCCAAAGGTGAGATATTTCGAAATCCTTACTTAGCCAATACCTATGAACTTATTGCTCAAAAAGGCCGTGATGAGTTTTACAAGGGCTCCATCGCTAAAACTATTGACGATTATATGAAGCGCAACGGCGGCTTTCTAACCTATAACGATTTAGCTTCGCATAAGTCGGAGTGGATTGAGCCGGTATCATCGTCGTATAGGGGTTTCGACATATGGGAATTACCCCCAAATGGCCAAGGTATTGCTACTTTGCAGATACTAAACATACTGGAACAGTTCGATATAAAATCGATGGGTTTTGGCAGTGCAGAATACATGCATTTGTTCATTGAGGCTAAAAAACTTGCCTTTGAGGATAGGGCGCGTTATTATGCCGACCCCCATTTTTCAGATGTACCGTATGAACAACTTATTTCAAAGGATTATGCAAAAAAACGAGCCTTGTTAATCGATTTAAACCGTGCAGCAAGACGATACGATGCGGGAGAACTTCAAACCGGAAACACGGTTTACTTAACTGTTGCCGATAAAGATGGGAACATGGTTTCACTTATACAAAGCAACTACCGTGGCATGGGCTCTGGAATGACACCAACCGGTTTGGGGTTTGTGCTTCAGGACAGGGGAGAACTGTTTAGCCTTGAAGAGGGGCATCCCAATGTTTACGCACCGGGTAAAAGGCCATTCCATACCATAATTCCTGGCTTTATCACAAAGAATGGAAAGCCCTGGATTAGTTTTGGTGTAATGGGAGGAGGTATGCAGCCCCAGGGGCATGTACAGATTATTGTAAACCTTATTGATTTTGGCATGAATTTGCAGGAGGCTGGCGATGCTCCGCGCATTCAGCACGAAGGGAGTTCCGAGCCAACGGGTGAGCGTATGACCGATGGTGGCATGGTTTACCTGGAATCGGGGTTCGATTACCAGCAGGTAAGAAAACTTTTGGCCAAGGGACACAGAGTTGGGTTTAACTTGGATGGTTACGGGGGATACCAGGCAATTATGTTCGATGAAAAAAATGGGGTTTATATTGGAGCTTCGGAATCGCGAAAAGATGGACAGGCTGCAGGGTATTAAAGAAAAGGGCGCTCATGCGCCCCTTTCTTTTTGTTAAGCGTTTAGTTTACCTATGAATAATTGGGTCGGGTTTACCATCAGGATCGTTTAGAACATATCCATCCGTTTTTGGTGCTCCAAGTAAAACAACCCCGCATGCATGTGGTGAAGCCATTGATGTACCGCTTAGTGTAGCATACTTGCCATTCTTATAGGTTGAGTAAATGCTTACACCTGGAGCGCAGTAATCAATGGGAGGATTGCCATAATTTGAGAACGATGCAAACTTATCGGCATTGTCCATTGCTGAGATGGTATAAATATTTGTTCCATTTACTCTAGCGGGAGAGCTATTATTAGCATCAGTACTTTCGTTTCCTGCAGCCAAGCAAAACTTAATGCCTTTATTTGAAGCAGCAAGAACAGCATCATCAAGGGCTTGGTATGTAGGACCTCCTAAACTCATATTTGCAACATCGCCTGCTACACCTGCGCTGGCAACATAGTTAACGCCAGAAATTATGGTTGAATAGGCTCCACTCCCTCTCCTGTTAAGTACCTTAACGGCAACAACAGGTGCTCCAGCTGCAACTCCTATTACACCAATATCGTTATTCTTAGCAGCAACCGTACCTGCTACGTGTGAACCATGCCCGTTATCATCGTCAGGCGACTTAGCGGTTGAAACAAAGTTTTTACTTTTGGTGACATTTACGTTAAGGTCGGGATGGTCGAGGTCAATACCGGTATCAATAATCCAAGCAACGTTTGTTCCGGTGTAATTAACAGCACCACCTATACGTGTAATACCCCATGGTATAGTTTGGCCTTTAGCGGCATCGCTGGTTTGTTCAACCTTATAGTCAAGAACAATCCACCTGTCAGGCTCAACGTAGGCAACCCTTTTATCCTTTAATAGGGCATTAACTTGTAGCTCAGTTAATTCAGCTGAAAATCCCGAAATGGCAGCGCCATAAACCTGGTCAATCTGCTTTGCAGGTATCCCATAATCTTTCAAGAATGTAGTAGCATACTGCTGAGCCTTTAGTTGGCTTTCTTCAAAGGGTAAGCTTATTGTAGCCTTATATGCTTCTGATTTGAACACTACAATGAACTTACCTGGAATAATGTCGCCATTCTTAACAATTACTTCATCTTGAACTTCGCTAACATTAGGAACCATCTCTTCCTTTTGGCAGGAAATAACTCCAACAACTAACAGTGTTAATGCGAAAACTAAAATTTTTCTCATAATTTTAGGGGTTTAGGTTATCTGTAGCAAGTTATGGGCATTTAAAATTATTGTCAATATTTTAATAAATTTTTTTTTAAATTGTTAATAACTTTTTTATTACCAAAGCTCTTTCATTGTCTTTTCCCAATTTATCCACTTTTTTTTATAGTATTTGAAAAAATTGTATAAAAATCATTTGCAATCTCATGAGGATAAAACTTTTACTTCTATTGTGTCTGGTAACCCTAGCAGGTTCGCTAAGAGCTCAAAAGTTAACCCAAACTATTCGTGGTGAGGTAACCGATAAAAACACGGGCATAACATTGCCAGTGGCAACAGTGGTTATACTTAATACCAATCCTATAGTTGGTACTACAACCGATGAATCTGGTAAATATAGGTTTTCCGATATTTCTATCGCAAGGGTTAGCCTAAAGGTATCGTTTGTTGGATATGCCGACGCAGTTATATCAAACCTGAATTTAACCACGGGGAGGGAACTTGTGGTAAATGTACTGCTCGAAGAGCTGGCCATTCCGTTGGCCGAGGTGGTGGTTAAGGCCGATGCACAAAAAGAAAGACCTGCGAACAGGCTTACGCTTGTGAGCGCAAGGAGTTTTACAGTTGAGGAGACTGAGCGTTATGCTGGTAGTCGTGCCGATGTTGACCGTATGGCAGCAAACTATGCGGGTGTTTTAGGGGTTGACGATTCACGGAACGATATCATTATCAGGGGGAACAGCCCTATGGGCTTACTATGGCGGCTCGAGGGGGTAGACATACCAAACCCCAATCACTGGGGTGCTGCAGGCACCACCGGCGGACCAGTTTGCATGCTTGATTATAACCTACTCGAAAATTCAGATTTTATTACCGGTGCATTTTCTGCTGAGTACGGAAATGACATTTCAGGGGCATTTGACCTTAGGATGCGCAGTGGCAATAACGAAAAGTTTGAGTTTTTGGGTCAGATAGGATTTAATGGATTTGAGTTTGGCGCTGAAGGTTCAATTGCCAAACGAAATGGTTCTTCGTTTCTGGTAAATTATAGGTATTCAACTCTTGGGGTGTTCGACAAATTGGGAATGGACTTGGGTACTGTAGGCGTTCCATACTACCAGGATCTTTCGTTTAAGGTTAATTTCCCTCGCACATCAATTGGAAGTTTCTCAATATTTGGATTAGGCGGTAAAAGCGATATTGAAATATGGGATAGCCGTGGGGATACCCTAAAGGATAAAATTGATTTTTATGGTGGTGAGGGATTTGGCCTTAGTAACGATTCAAACATGGGCGTGGTTGGTTTAAATCATAAATATTCTGTAAATCAATCTACATTCACAAAGCTATCAGTTGCAGCAAGCGCACATCAGTTTAAAACTGACATGGATTCGCTTTCAAACGACTTAACCCAAAAATATTCTTACTACCGTAATAATTTTATTGAGAATACTTTTTATGCTAACTTTTCTATCAGTAAAAAAATATCATCTAAAAACTTTATCAAATTTGGGGCAATAGCAAAGTTGCTTGCATACAGCTACACCGATAGTGTTTACAAAAAAAACGAAGACCTATTTCAAATCCTTAGAAGCGATGATGGTAAAGCTTGGTTAACCCAACCATACTTTAATTGGCAATATCGACCAAACAACTCGCTAACCATTAACGCGGGTTTCACGCCATGTATTTTTTTCTGAACAACGACTGGTCGGTTGAACCAAGGGTTGCTTTAAGGTGGGCATTTTCTTCAGCTAGTTCGGTGAATTTTGGTTACGGACTTCATAGCCAGGTGGTATTGCTCCCAATAGTTTTGGGTCGGGTTAGGTTGAGCAACGGTACATACATTCAACCCAACAAAGACTTAGGTTTTGTTCGAAGTCATCACTTTGTGGTTGAATACGATTGGCTTTTTGCCCCCCACACCCGCCTGAAGACAGAGGTGTATTACCAGTATGTCTTCCATGCAGCAGTCGATTAAATTCATACTCTCTTCTAAATCAAGGTGCCAGTTTGGTTTTGGAATTGCCCGATTACGTTAAGGGTAGCGGTAATGGTGCTAACTACGGTATTGAGTTAACCCTGGAACACTTCTTAAATCAAGGGTACTATTACTTGCTCACGGCATCTCTCTTTCAATCAGAATATCAGGGAAGCGATGGAATTATTCATAGCACCGCTTTTAATCATCGTTACGTTACAAATGCCCTGTTCGGAAAGGAGTTCAACTTGTCAAATGCTGCTAAGTCGCAAAAAACATTAAGTTTTGATGTCAAGGTAGCATACAGGAGTGGTAAGCGAGCAACGCCTTGGACTGCTATTTTTGATCCTGTGGAGAACAAGTACTACCGCGAATGGGATAAAAGCAGGGCTTATGAACTTCAACTTCGCGATTATTTTAAGACCGATTTAACTGCATGTTATAGGCTAAACAAGTCCAGATTTACTCAGTAATTTGTAATTGAGATTACCAACCTATTTAACAATAAGAACATTTATGGTGATAAATTTAATACCAAAACCGGTGAAGCAGGGTACGTTTACCAAATTGGATTGATGGTTATACCCCAGCACCGAGTAACTTTTTAGCAGCCAAGTTGTTAATATTTAAAAAATTATCACGATGAATCGCAAAGCAGCAGTATTTGGTAGCTCAGGCCTAGTGGGGTCAAATCTTCTCAGTTTGCTCGAGGAAAACATGAATTACAGTGAAATTTTGGCCTATAGGCGAAAAGCATTTGAAGAAAACGCTTTCAATAAGGTTAAACTTGTTGATTTCAATAACGATTTCTCAATTGCCTCCAGTGTTGATGATGTTTTCATTAGTTTGGGAATAACAATGAAAAAGGCTGGTAGCAAAAATGCATTTAAGGCGGTTGATTTCGATTTAGTGGTTGAAGTTGCCCGCAATGCAAACCAAGCCGGTGTTAAACGGATCATTGTTGTTTCGTCAATTGGTGCAGATGCCAGGTCAAGTAACTTTTACCTGCGTACGAGGGGAGAAATGGAAGAGGAACTCAGAAAGTTCGATTTTGAATTGTTAGCAATTGTTCGCCCTTCTATCCTTCTAGGCAAGCGAAATGAATTTAGGTTTGGAGAGAGTGTTGGCATTTGGTTCTTTAGAACATTTAGGTTTATATTTGTAGGTCCTTTACGTCGATACCGTGGAATTGATGCAAACGATGCGGCTAAGGCCATGATTCAGCTAGCCTTAACGGCCAAGGGCAAAATAACTGTTGAGTCCGAAGTTTTAAAGCAAATAGCCGATGTTTACTATCTGTAAAGTTTCACCACGTTGTTAATGAAACCCTCTCTCTCTTAGCGAAGTGGAGCGTAGCGAAACGAAGCAAAGGGAGAGAGAAGTAGCCAATTAAATGATAACTTGCTTAATTTTGTAGTCATTAAAAACAAAAATATAAAGCAAAATTATCATTCAAACACAAGTACAAATGTACACATACGTTTAGAAA
>DSBV01000004.1 GCA_011045955.1 Bacteroidales bacterium
GTACATGTACTTTGTCTTTGTTCGCATTGCTACACCACCTATGGCCAAGAAGAGTAGTGCCTTAAAAAGGAAGTGCATGATTACCAATGCAAGCGCAGCTAACCAGCCAAGGTGCGACATCATCGATAAGCCGAAAAGCGCGTAACCTAAGAAACCAATACTTGAGTAGGCCAGTAACCGCTTGGCATCCTCCTGAAAAGCGGCCATCATATTGCCCATTAGTGCGGTTAAGGCACCTATCCAGCTTAGCACATAAAGAACATCAATGCCAAAAAGCTTTTGCGGTCCCATACTCAAGAACAGCATTACCAGGCCAAAAACACCTGCCTTTAACAAAATTGCCGATACCATGGGCGAAACATCGGCTTCCGCCTCAGCATGTGCACCGGGTAACCAGATATGAAGGCCTATCGATGCCAATTTGGTCATGAAACCAATTGCCATTAGCGTGAAAGCTATGGGCGCGTAGTAGTGAACATCCTTTAAAATATCAAGCCCCATCCCCGTGTGGCCAATTTGTGCAATGCCAAAACCGCTTAAAATAAGGTAGGCGCCTCCAACCGAAAAAAGAATATAGCTTAATGCATGCTCCATCGATTTTTTACCACGGATAATCAGGAAGTATGAACCGGCTGTCATTAACTCCCACGCAAAAAAGAATTCCAGCGTAGTATTTGCCTCCAGCAATCCAATTAGCCCTGCAAACATCATCATTACAAGCGGATAAAATCCTGTACGTTTACCCTTAAATGTGTAGCCAGCTAACAGAGTAATTAAGCCACCCATTACAAATATTGCAAGGAAAATAAGGTAGTATGATTGATAGCTGCTCAGATTTGTGTACAGGTAAAATCCCATTGCAGCAATGGACAGCGTGTTTTTTATGAACACAGGTAAAAAATCAACTATGTAAAGGAATGCAATGAAAGCGGCTGCCATGTATATGAAGGTGGATTTATAACCTGATAGTTCGCCAAAGAAGAACCCTAAGGCATAAGTCAGAACAGCAAAAATGGCAATGGGAATGAACTGATGTAGTTTGATTTTAGGGTAGTTCTGTTCAACCTCATCCCATTTGATGGCATAGCCCAACCAGCGGAACAGGTAAACACCTTCAAAGAATGAGCCAAGCAGTATAATAGACAGTAACCAGAAATGTTGATTGTTAACTAGTTGCATTACTAATTGCCATTTCCCGAAAAACGATGGGAATGGCGGAAAGCCAACCAGTGTAAAAATAAAGGTTCCCATCAGAAAAAGGTAAATTCGATGCCCTCTAATGGCTCCCCAATCCTTTAGTTTATCGGAATTTGCTATTCCTGCAAGCCAGAATAAACCGGCTTTGGCCAGGTAGTGCGATAGAAGAATTGCCATAGCAATGAATTTGGTGCTTTCACCGAGATATGGCTTAAGGCCAATAACAGTCATTACTAAACCAATTTGCCCTACCGATGAGTAACCCAAAAGCCTACGGGTGTTATCCTGTTTAATACCAAGCAAATTCGATGCAAGAAAGGTTATGGCGCCTATTAAGCTTAATGCATTAAAAAAGGATGAATTGCCAAATGCCATCAACTTATCCAAAACAAACACTCCTGCAGTAGCTGATGCCGCCGAAACTATCGCCCCAACACCGGGATGAGCTCCTTCGTAAACATCCAGAGCCCAACCGTTGGCCGGGAAAGGTTTTAGTTCAAGTACAGCTGAAAGAATTACAAGAAAAATGGCAACAAATCCACCTTTAACATATAAAAGCGAAGCCTGACTGATGTAATCGATATTTAGTGTGCCTCCAAAGTAATAGGCAAAAACGGTCCCAAGGAGCAGTAATCCCGAAATTAAGCCTGTGGCAATCACATACTTGAAACCTGCAGGAATGGATTTGCAGTTAGGGTTTAGAATTACTAATCCTGCAATGGCAATGCTCTGTATCTCCATAAAAACAAACAGGTTGAATAGGTCGCGAGTCATTACCATTACATTCAGCCCAAGTATCAGGACTAAGAATACTTGCATCATGTTTTTGCCGGTTTTTAGCATTTCATCGGCAAGGTAGATGGCACCAAGCAAACCTGCCATGTTTATGAGAAGGGTGAAAACAGATTCGCTCAACCCCATTTGCAGGTTTATGGCAAAGGGTGGTTTAAATCCACCCGTGAAAACTTGTACGGGTTCCGCTGCGTTACCCCATAAATGGCCTAGCCAACCAGCCGATATGGCTACCATACCTGCTAGGGCCGCATACACAAATCCAAGGGCAACCTTATCCCTTTTCCCTAAAAATCCAAGCGCAAAGGCTACTCCCAGCGCTATGGAAACTATATGTATTGGGTTTACCATTTCAAATCGGTGTAAGAGTTAATATCCAGTGATTTTTTCTCCCTATACAAGCGTAGAACGTATGCAAGCATAAGGGCTGTTACCCCCAGCCCGATTACAATTGAAGTGAGAACAAGTGCCTGTGGCACGGGATCGGCAATCTTGCTTGCTGCCTGCGATACATCAACAGCCTTGTCAATAATTGGGGCAGTACTATTTTTTATGTGCGATAGGCTGACAATTACAATGTTAAGCCCTGTATCGAACAAACTAAAGCCAATTACTATCTTAATTAGATTTTTTTGGCTTATCATGCCCCAAATGCCAACAATGATTAGCAAAAAACCTGTTAGCATGGTTATGAATTCTAATGAAAAGTATTGGGTCATGGCTATATTTCGTTTTGATGTTCTTTAAGAGAATCGAGAATACCTGTAAGCTCTGAGCCTACTTTTATTCCGATGGAAACGTATATTATGGGTATTGCACCTGCACTAAGGATGCTTCCTAGCTCACCAAGTGGTAAGAAACTGTTGTTTAGGAATCCGCTAGCCAAAACAACTCCAAGCACACCCAAAATAACAAAAGCCACACCCGAAACCGATTCTAAAACCGACAAAAGCTTATGGTTAAATTTTGAAGTAGGGCGAGCCAGAATTATCATCATAACCCCTGACGCCATTACTGCGCCACCTTGAAACCCTCCACCAGGCGTTAAATGGCCATTGATAAAGATATAGGCTCCAAGCATAAAAATTGTTGGCACTAACAAAGTGGATGCGGTTTCCAGAATCTCACTGGTTTTTCTCAATCTACTTGGTCGGTCAGCATCTGCATTGTGCGCTTTCAGGAAAAACCCAATAATGGCAGCTGCAATAAACAAAATGGTAATCTCACCCAGGGTGTCGAGTCCACGATAGGTAACCACCACGGCAGTTACCAGGTTGGCAGCACCAACTTCCGATGGCCCGTTTTCGGCGTAGTGTTTTGCCATTGGGTTTAGCGCCTCGTTACCAGTAAAGTTGATAATCAGGCTGCTAATTACAGCAAAGAAGCCAACCAGTATTAGCAGTAGTATTCCTTTCTTAATCATTGGTCTGTCGGATTTTATTTAATACGTAAAAGAAGATGATAGTTGACAATCCACTACCTATCGACGCTTCGGTCAAAGCCACGTCGGGGGCTGCAAGCAAAATGTATAGTACCGATGCAAAAAGCCCAACAGCCCCGGCAGCAATAATGGCAACCTTTGTATTCTTATGATAAATGGCTGTTCCGGCAAGAACCAGAATAACCAAACCCAAGAATATGGCAAGTAATATACTCATGATTACTCCTCCGATATTTTTTTGTTCTTATCGCTCAAAAGGTCGGCTACGGTTTTATTTGTCATCCTAGTACCCCGGAAATGGGCTGCACGAGAAATCACATTGGACGAAATGGGGTTTGTGATTAGCACAAAAAATATGATAACCAACAACTTCCATATCCATGCCTCGTTCATAATGGCAAGCCCCAGAAGGCTAAGTATGGTTCCTAAAGTTGAAGCTTTAGTTCCTGCCTGAATGCGGTTGAATAGGTCGGGCATACGAACTATGCCAAGACCTCCTAGGAAAATGAACACTGAACCCAACAGGGTTACAGCTGCTCCTACAGTTTCACGAATTTCCATTACAACCCCCTTTCTATATAACGGCCTATTACAACTACACTAAGGAAGCTGAGTAAGCCATAAACCAAAGCCACATCCAGGTAAATAACACGGCCGGCAAAGTAAGCAATAAGAGCAATGACCGAGATTGATGACACCGTCATCACATCAAATGCAATGGCACGATCGGTTACATCGGGTCCTAGAATAAATCGGAACAGCGCCAGCAGGATGCCCAAGGCCATGAGCACGCCTGCCATAATTAGAATGGTGTTAACCATAAATTACCTCCAGTAGTTTCTCAAATTTTCCCAGAATTTCCTGACTTGCCTTTTCGGCATCCAGCGTTTTCACGTCAATC
Source organism: Bacteroidales bacterium (assembly GCA_011045955.1). Lineage (GTDB taxonomy): Bacteria > Bacteroidota > Bacteroidia > Bacteroidales > Tenuifilaceae > Tenuifilum. Next base: position 4,332 of record DSBV01000004.1, read on the forward strand.
CAGTGGATGTAGAGCTCATCATCTTTTATGTCGATGGTAAGCGTACCCGGCGTTAGGGTGATGGAGTTGGCCAGAATCATCCGCCCCATGGGCGATTTTAGCCGCGTTTTGATTTTTACAATTCCCGGATTAATAGGAAGTTTAGGGTTTATAACCCTTAGCGCCACATCGATATTCGATTTCACAATCTCCCAAGCAATCACGAAAAGGTAGATTAGTGAGTAAACGAATACCTTTGGCGTTAATCGGAACTTCCCAAAAACGCTACTGTTCTTACCAAAATTAAGAGCGAATAAACCTGCAATTGTAACTCCTAAAACCAGGCTTGTTAGCTCAAAGGTTCCGGTAAGCAGCAACCAAATCAGGAATAGTAAAACAAAAAGGTTTGCTACATTTCTGATATTCATTGGTTTATAGTTTGTTTTGTGAATTAAAATAAACAGATATATAGATATGTAAAAGTAGATATGTTATTTGACTAACAAATAATTAAAGCTTTAACATATTAGTGTAAAAAGATTAAATTTGCAAAGGTTTTTAATTAACACGTGTTGACAAAAAAGATGATTTATATCATCATTTATTTAATTGTAATTTAATTAACAGATGGTTGAGTCCAAAAAATCATGCCTGCTTTGCAATAACAAGTCGGATTGTTTTAAGCAGCTAAACGAGAATGAGCTTGCTTATGCCGATAGCAACAGGGCGGAAATATCGTACCGTAAGGGAGAGATGGTTGCCAAGCAGGGTAACTTCTACACCCATATCCTTTACCTCCAAAGTGGCATGGTAAAGGTTTACAAGGAACTCCCTGATGGCAGTAACCTGATACTTAGCATTTTTGGGGTTGGAAGCCTTATAGGCCTCCCTTTCCTTTTTAAGAACCAAATTCTCGACTACTCGGTTTCGGCTATAGAAGACACAACCATTTGTTCCATTAACCGGACTACTTTTGAGAAGCTAATCCAGGAAAATGGGAAATTTGCAACCGAAGTGGTAAATCAGCTCAACTATTGCACCATTTATAACTACGACAGGCTGGTAAGCCTAACCCATAAGCAGCTTAACGGTCGCTTTGCCGATACGCTCCTCTACCTCTCAAGGGTAGTTTACAAGGCCAACCCCTTTACCTTAACCCTTAGCCGTAAAGATTTGGCCGAATATACCGGAGTGTCGGTTATGAGCATCATCCGTGCCATTAAAGACTTCAAAAAGGATGGGATTATTGATATTAATGGCAATAAAGTTGAAATTCTTAACTTCGGTCAGCTGGAGCGGATAAGTAAAACAGGGTAGGTGTTTATTTTTGCTTTGCACTTTCTTGTAATCCAAGCGTTTTATCAACTTATTCATAGGCCATCCATCGGAACAATAATTTCTGATAGCTTTAAGGAAAGTTTAACCCCAGCAATAATTTTGGGTAGAGGCAACGACTACAACAGAAAAGACCCGACAGATATTGCATGTCGGGTCTATTTAAGAGAAAAGGTTAAATTGAATTGACAACAGTGTCAGTCAATTTATCAAAGGCGTTAGTTACTATTTGGTTGTTTGTATTAAATATGCTTGATCCATTGTCGGAACATTCACACACTTCAGAAATTAATGGAATTTGTCCAAGAAGTTTCGTTCCGAGTTCCTGCGAAAGCAAAATACCACCATTCTTACCAAAAATAAAGTATTTTTCATCGGGATGTGAAGCGGGTGTAAACCAAGCCATATTCTCAACAACGCCAAGAATAGAGACCTTCAAGTCAGGGTTATTGAACATCGATGCTGCTTTGCGAGCGTCGTTCACGGCAACTTCCTGCGGTGTGGTTACTATAATTGCACCGGCAAGGTGGAGTTTTTGAACGGTCGTAAGCTGAATGTCGCTTGTTCCTGGAGGGAAATCAACAACCATGTAGTCAATGTCGCCCCAAACAGTACTCTCAAAAAGTTGCATAATGGCATTAGCTGCCATTGGGCCACGCCAGATTAAGCCTTGATTTTTCTTCACAAAAAATCCAATGGACATAATCTTAACGCCAAACTTTTCTACTGGAAACATCACCTCCTTGTCACCAAGGAGAGTAACCTCGGGGTTGGCATTTTCTATTCCAAACATTTTTGGTATCGATGGACCAAATATATCGGCATCAACAAGGGCTGTTTTATAGCCATTACGGGCTAAACTAATAGCTAAGTTAGCCGATACTGTCGATTTCCCTACTCCGCCTTTACCCGAGGCCACTACTATTATGTTCTTAACTCCATCAAGGTTGACTTTTTCAAAAGCAGGCATAGTACTATTTTCTTAACATCTTTATTGCAATTTGTTCAGCAGCTTTAATTAGAGGATAGGCTGCAGGCGAAGCTGTTAAGCACGGATGTGTACCAATTTGCATGGTTAAAAATGAGTTAACCGACATGCGGTTTTGAATGGCTAATCCAATAACGTTGGTTAGTTCACCTGCTTCCAAACCGCCAATAACCTCACCGCCTACAATTACTCCAGAGTTTGCGGCTGCAATTAGTTTAACAATCTGTTTATGAGCATCGGGTAAATTACCAGGGTGCCTGTCAACACCTTCAAATAAGCCTGTTAAGGTGGCTAATCCTTCTTGTTGGGCTCTTAGCTCTGTAACGCCGGCAGTTCCAAAACCGTTGGTGCCAATTGCAGTAGAGTATATGGCAATGGTTCCGCTAAAGGTTTTAACCACGTGAAGGTTAAATAAATTCATACCAGCAATTCGGGCTTCGGCGCAAGCTGTAGAAGCAAGCATTGTTGGAACTCGACGCCGGGTGACAAAATCACGTTTTTGTGCACAATCGCCAACTGCAAATACGTCGGGAGTATGCGTGCGCATGTACTCATCAACTGCAATAAAATCATCTTCATCCACTTGAATACCCGCATTTTTGGCAAGTTCGGTGTTTGGCTTGTAACCCATAGTTAAAACCACAGCATCCATTTCTAATTTTTGACCGTTTTCTAGCTCAATGGATTGTACTTTGTTGGGACCATTTATTTTACTTATTCCTACTCCGGTAACAACCTTTACACCCCTGTTTGTGAGGAGTTCTTCAATCTTTAATGATAGTTCAACATCGAAGGCAAGATTGAGAATGTGGGGTAGTTTTTCAACAAGGGTAACATTGTAACCATTTTTGGCAAGTTCATCGGAAAATTCAACGCCAATAAATCCGGCTCCAATAACCGCAATGTTTTTTAAAGAGCCAAGCTTGCTTTTCATTTCGTCAAGGTAAGCTCTGTCTTTTGGAATCACAAAAACGTTTTCCAAATCGGCTCCTGCTAACCATTTAGGTTTTATTGGACTTGAACCTGTGGCAATAACCAGTCTTTCGTAATGGATTTTTTCTCCACTGGCAAAGCTTACCACTTTTCCCTTTGTGTCGATGTTTGTGGCTTCGTCAACGAGCGACTCTACACCAATTTTTTGCATGGTGGCATCAACGGGCATGATGTTTTTTTCACTGCTTCCCAGTGTGCCA
>DSBV01000090.1 GCA_011045955.1 Bacteroidales bacterium
CTTATAAAAACTGCTATTTGTTTTTCTTTTCCTCAATGTATTTGGTTCTGCTTAAGTCGATAATTGAGAAATTAACATACCTTTTTGGGTTTGCTTTAATATCGTTTATAAGCAGTTCAAGTTGTTGCGAGGCCGACTCCAGGTTGTGGTATAGGGTATCGTTGTTGACCAGTTTACCCAGTGTGCCCTCTCCTGAATTTACCTTTGTCACAACTTGCTGTAACTGGTTTAGCGAGGAGTCGAGCTTAACCAGTGTGCTGTAAAGTTTAGCTTTAGATAAAGAATCGCTTATGCTTGAAAGGTTTTTAATGGCGTTTGTAATGTCCGAATTGTTTTTTCGGATATTTGTTGAAATTGACTCGATATTGTTTAGCGAAATCCTTATGGAACCTTTTGGGCTATTAACCAAAGTGTCGAGGCCAGCACTCAGGCTCGCAATGTTTTGAAGGGATCTTTTGAGGTTTTCAATACCCTCCGAAAGGTTCTTTTGGTTTTCGTCGTTAAGCACTTTCTGAAGCACCACAAGGGTTTTAGCAATCTCGTTCATCATTACTTCTGCTTTTTCCTTTACAGGCGACATTTGGTAGGCAAGCTGATCGAGGAGTCCAATTTCTATGGATGTAGGAAGCGTGTCGCCAGGTTCGTAGTACAGGCTGTCGGGTGCAACCTCTAGTTTAATGGCTTTGCCTCCCATGATATTAGTGCTTACTAGTTTTGCAGTGGTATTTCGGGGGAGGCAGTATTTCTTATTAACCAGTAGTGTCACCCGAAATCTTCCTGACTTTAAATCGTGAAACTCAATGTTTTTAACTAGGCCAACCTTAAAGCCGTTAATTAGCACGGCATCGGTATTTTTTAACCCGTCAACCGATTTGAAAATGGCGTAGTAAACATGGTTTGTGCTAAAAATATTTTTGCCCTTTAAAAAGTTTACTCCCCAGAACATTACAACAAGTATGGTAAGGGCAAACAGGCCAATTTTTGTCTCGCGGGTTAGCTTAAGTTTCATGGCAGGTTCTTTTGGTTATTTACATCTCAAAATTACTCAATTATTGAACTAGTAAGCATCTAATTTGAGTTAATCTTTTCTAAGGCTTTTTTAATGGGAATAAGCTCTCCGTTTTCAATGGCTACTATAAAAGCATCCGGAAACCTTTGTTTAACCACCTTGCAGTATTCCAGTGCTTCAGAGTATGAGCGTGAACCACCAACCAAATATTTGTAAACTCCATTAACAACAAGGGTGTCAACCTTAGTTATGCCATTAAGCTGGGTCTTTTTGTTGTTGATAGGGGTTCTCGTAGAGGCTATTTGAACCTTAAACTCTATTGTGTTATCGTTTGTTATGGTTGGCAATTCATTTTCAGTATTTTCTGGTTTTAGTGAATCGGGTTTTGCTGTTATCTGGTTAGATCCTTTAATTGCGTCAACTTTTTGCTTGTAGGCCTTTATGGCTCTGTAAATTGATGAAGCAATAAGTTCTTGGCCTTCCTTAGAATTTAAGAACACTTCTTCCTTTGGATTGCTAAGGTAGCCAACTTCAACCAGAACACTTGGCATTGATGTTTTCCAAAGTACCAAAAAACCTGCCTGCTTTACACCTCTGTCGGGACGCCTGGCACGCTCTTTAAAATCAGCCTGGATGATGGAGGCAAAGTCGAGACTTTGCTCCAGGAAAGCGTTTTGCAGCATGGTAAAAATTATGAACGATTCGGCAGAGTTGGGGTCGTAACCTTCATATTTTTCATGGTACTCATCCTCGTAGGTGATAACAGCATTTTCGCGCATGGCTACGTCAAGATTTTCATTGCTTCTATGTAACCCCATAACGTAGGTTTCGGTTCCAGTAATACCCTTGTTGGGAGCCGCATTGCAGTGGATTGAAATAAATAAATCGGCACCCTCGCGGTTGGCTATTATGCTTCGTTCATCAAGGGGAATAAAGGTGTCGTCGGTCCGGGTGTAAACCACCTTTATGTCCGGAAGGTTTTGGTTGATTAGCTCTCCAACCCTTTTGGCGATGGAAAGAGTTATGTCTTTTTCTTTGCTGAATTTGCCCACTGTCCCAGGATCCTTCCCCCCATGACCTGCATCAATCACAATTTTTGAAACACTGTACGCGCTCAGGTGCTGCGCTTTAATGGCATTGGCTGAAAAGAGTGATAAAGCAAACAGTACTAGATAAAAGTTAAATGTTGATAAAAAATTATATTCATGCTTCATACCCCTAGCTTATTCTTTTATTTTTTTAAGTAGTTTTGAACTCATTTTGTTCACAAAAATACGATTAAAGTTGAGATTTAGGTTTACTTTACTACTTTTACTTATAAACCAGTTGGCATTACTTGCTAGCAGGTTCGACTTTGTGGCCATAAACCAGATATTGGTTTACGCCAAACCCGATACTGTTTCAACTCCCGATAGTGCTAAAATCAAAAAAAGTGCCATTGATGATCCTGTATTTACCAACGCCGACGATTCAATAGTATACTCCCTCGATGGGAAAATAGCTTACCTGTATGGTAATGGTGTGGTTACATACCAAAATCTAGAGCTAAAGGCTAACTACATTGAGTTTGACATGGACACCAAACAGGTTTACGCCAGCGGATTGCCCGATAGTACAGGTAAAATAAATGGAAAGCCAAAGTTTAAAGAGGGAAGCCAGTCGTTTGAGATGGAAAAGATTTATTACAACTTTGATACTCGAAGAGCAAAAATCATTGGAGTTGTAACCGAGCAATCAGGGGGCTATATGCATAGTGCCATTACCAAGAAGATGGAAGACGATGTGGTGAATTTGCAAAGTGGTAAGTACACCACTTGCGATTTAGATCATCCTCACTTCTACATTGCCATAACTAAGGGTAAAATGATACCCGATAAGAAAATTGTTGCTGGCCCTGCATACCTTGTAATTGAAGACGTACCATTACCTTTGATTATACCATTCGGTTTCTTTCCAAACACTCGTAAGCGTGCTGCGGGGGTTCTGATTCCTGAGTATGGCGAGGAGAATAATAGGGGTTTATTCCTACGGGGTGGGGGTTTTTACTTTGGCATGGGCGATTACATGGACCAACGGATAACATTTGATGTGTATTCAAGGGGGTCGTGGGGCTTTAGGGGCCAAACATCTTACAAGTTGAGGTATAAATTTTCCGGGTCTTTAAACCTGGAATATTCCTCTATTGTATCAAGCGAAAAAGGGTTGCCCGATTACAGTAAACAAAACTCTTACTGGATTCGTTGGTCGCACAACCAGGATCCTAAAGCATCGCCTAACTCAACCTTTCAGGCAAATGTAAACTTTGGTTCATCAAACTATAATAGGTATAATGCCCGTAGTATTAATACTGCGCTCTCAAATACTTTTAACTCAAGTATTTCGTACTCAAAAACCTGGCCTGGCTCACCTTTTAGTTTATCCACCTCGTTAAACCATTCCCAGAATACAATAAATAAATCGGTGGACCTTAACTTTCCGAGGGTGGCCTTTAATATGAGTAGGATTTATCCTTTTAAGCGTCAAAATGCAATAGGTGTACCAAAATGGTACGAGAAAGTTGGAGTTAGCCTAAGCACTAGTTTTGATAATAGGGTTCATGTTATGGAAGATAACCTATTTAAACGTAGCGTGCTCGATAGCCTTCAGAATGGGATGAAGCATTCTATACCGGTTTCCACTTCATTCAATCTTTTAAAATTTATAACCGTTAGCCCCGGAATTAACTTCAATGAATATTGGTATTTGCAAACCATTGAAAAATTATGGAATGCTGATTCCAATAGGGTTGAGGTGGATACAATCCGCGGATTTAAGAGAGGGTATGAATATAGCTCTTCGGTTTCGATGAGTACCAAAATATACGGTATGTTTCAGTTCTCCAAGAAATCGAAAGTTCAGGCCATAAGGCATGTGATTACTCCATCGGTTTCGTTGGGTTATCGCCCCGATTTTTCAGACCCTAACTATGGTTTTTATAGGGTTGTTCAAACCGATTCCACCGGCAGTACATCAAAGTATTCAATCTTTGAAAAGGGTATTTATGGCGGCCCGGGTGGAGGAAAATCGGGTGTGGTTTCGTTTTCACTTTCCAACTTGCTGGAAATGAAGGTTCGCTCGGCTCAAGATACCGCTAATCCGGTTAAAAAGGTCAAGATAATAGATGGGCTATCAATGAATGCCTCATATAATCTTCTAGCTGATTCATTGAACTGGTCTGATATTTCCGTAAGTGGCAGGAATAGCCTCTTTGACGGGAACGTAAATATCAACTATTCAGGAAGTTTAAACCTATACGCCTTAAATGAGCAAGGGAGAATTTACAATAGGTATGAATGGAACGAGAGCGGCAGGTTTGCAAGATTTACCAGAGGAAATGTTGGTGTCGATTTTTCATTGAATAGCAAAAAGGAGGGGCGGGCCAATTCATCCACGACGGGTAGAATGGGGGGGATGGGGGAGCTCCCCCCGGGAACTGCCCCCGATGGATCTAACTTTGGCGAATCGCTTGGGACAATGTATGGGCTTGACTATGTCGATTTCTCGGTTCCCTGGAATGTGAGGTTTAGTTACAACCTAAGTTATAGTAAGCCCGGTCACCAATCGTCGCTAGTGCAAACATTAAGTTTTTCCGGTAGCCTCAACCTTACACCAAAGTGGAAAATAGGATTTAGTTCGGGTTACGATTTTAAGAATCAAAAGTTGACCACAACATCGCTAAACTTCTACCGCGATTTACATTGCTGGGAAATGCGTTTAACGGTTATTCCTATTGGGTATTACAAGAGTTTTAGCTTCCAGATAAATGTTAAATCGTCTATTTTACAAGACTTAAAGTTTACCAAGCGCGATCACTACCTCGATAACCAATAACCAAAACCAAATAACCATGGAAAAGAAAATTATCAGCACCGAAAAGGCTCCTAAGGCTGTAGGCCCTTACAGCCAAGCAGTTGAGGCTAACGGTTTCTTGTTTATTTCAGGCCAAATACCTATAGATCCCTTAACCGGCAAAGTTGTTGAAGGGGGAATTAAGGAGCAAACCGAACAGGTTTTGAAAAATATTGGGGCAATCCTCAAGGAGGCTGGCTTGGACTATAAAAATGTTGTTAAAACCACATGCCTGCTGAGCGACATGGATAACTTTGCCGCCATGAACGAGGTTTATGCACGCTACTTTACATCCGAAATGCCTGCAAGGGCTGCTTATGGCGTAGTGCGATTACCCTTAGGCGTGACAGTTGAAATTGAATGTATCGCAGTTCGCTAACCCGAAAATCATAAAAAACAAAAGGCTGCTCATAATAGCAGCCTTTTCATTATTTGGTTCATTTAGTTTACTCAGAAACAACCTCGAATTCAATGCTAACCTTAACGTCGCGATGAAGCTTGATTTCGGCCTTGTAGGTACCAACCTCTTTAACCTGATCTTCGGATAGCGTAATGCTCTTGCGATCGATTTCGAAGCCCTTTTCTGCTAAAGCCTCAGCAATTTGGATATTATTTACTGATCCAAAAATCTTGCCAGTTGAGCTTGTCTTGGCGCCAATGGTGAGCTTAACGCCCTCAAGTTTCTTGGCAAGCTGTTCGGCTTCGGCTTTTATTTTAGCTTCCTTGTGGGCTTGCTGCTTGATGTTTTCAGCAATTACCTTCTTGGCCGATTCGGTGGCGGTTATTGCCATCCCTTTTGGGATCAGGTAGTTGCGAGCGTAACCATTTCGCACGGTAACAATATCGTTCTTATTGCCCAAATTGGGAATATCCTGAAGTAATATGATTTCCATGTGCTTATCCTCCTACCTGTTACTTTAATAAATCGGTTACAAATGGAAGCAATGCCAGGTGGCGTGCCCTTTTAACAGCAGTGGCTACCTTACGCTGATACTTCTGCGAAGTTCCGGTAATACGACGAGGTAGAATTCTTCCCTGTTCGTTCAAGAACTTTTTAAGGAACTCGGGATCCTTGTAATCAATGTACTTGATGTTGTTCTTGCGGAAACGGCAGTACTTTTTCTTTTTAATCTCAACACTTGGTGGAGTGAGATATCTGATTTCTGATTGATTCTGGCTCATTGTTTAACCCTCCATAGTTTTTGGTTCAATCTTGGTATTGCGTCTTTTCTGAGCGTACTCAACATGGTGTTTGTCCATCTTCACGGTAAGGAAGCGGATTATACGCTCATCACGACGATACTGGGTTTCCAGCTTATCAATCAATGCGCCATCGGCTTTAAACTCAATTAGGTAGTAAAAACCGGTGGTCTTTTTCTGAATGGGGTAGGCCAATTTTCTTAATCCCCAGCTTTCTTCATGGATGATTTCACCACCATTCACAGTGATGAAATCCCTGAACTTAGTAACCGTTTCCTTCATCTGGGCCTCAGATAAAACGGGAGTAGCAATGAAAACGGTTTCGTACTGATTCAACATAGTTAATTGATTTTATTTAAATTAGCGCGCAAATTTAAGCCATTTACTTGTAATTGCAAAACATTTTTAATTCATTCCCGTAAAAAACAAAAAAATCATTTGCCATTGTAATGGCATTTCGGTACAGGCTGTCGTTAAAACTATTCATAAAAGGGTGCAATTGAGATGCATGATATCCAGAGAATAACTTTGGCAGCCACTGGATGTCGAAGGTGTTTCACTCAGGTTGAAGAAATTCTTGTTTCCGAGTTGGGTAAGTTCAAGGTAAATGGAGTACAACTGAAAATCAACTTTAACAAAGGCAAATAACTTTTGCACCTAACCTTTGCCAGCTAGCAAGTCGTGAATTCTATTGAAAAGAATGGCTTTGTTTTGCCTGTTCGATTGCTGGAGTGCTACCGATGCATTATAAATTAGTTGAAGTATGGCCTCCTTATTGCTGCATGGCAGGTAAAAGCTTAGGTCTTCCTTAATCTTTTGTTGCTTTAGAAACAGCTCAATCTCTTTTGTTCCGAACAGGGATCCTTGGTTAAATGGATTGATGTAGAAAAGAATGCTTCGTTTTTCCTCAACAGGGGCGTCGCTGGTTTTTTGGAAATACCTATCCTTATACCCAAGCACAAAATTATGGGGAAGGTTTATGCAGTAAATGGGTAAGCCAAGTTTTTGGGCAATAATCGCGTAAAAGAGTGAAAGTATAATTGGCCCGCCCTGTTTTGTTTCTATAAGGGTGTTAATAAAATAGTTCTTTGGAGCAAAGTAGTTTGAGGTGTCGGGTTTATAGCCATATAAAGAGAATATAACGTGGTTAATGATTTTTACTTTCTCCAGTGCTGTAAGGCTGCTGTTTAGCTCAAGCCAAATATCGCGCCTTATCTTTTCTATTTCATTGTGAATGGGCTTGGTGTTCAGATCAGGAAATTGAATTTTGGTAACCAGGATTGTACCTTGGAGTAAATCCATTTCAGGCGATTGAGCCCATTTCTGAAATTCTTCAGCCAGGTAATTGTATTGAATAGAATCTATTATGTTTTCAATCCTATTTTGAAGTAGAGGATTGGTTGATTTTTCCCATACGTTTTCAAGTATTGGAATAACCTCATCCCCCTCCTTGATAATCTTATCGGCCACCCTGGTAAACACGTTGGTGTCGGGGTCATCAAGGAGGGTTATGAGCGATTTTATGTACTTGGCATCCAATATACTCTAATCTAATGTTGCTAGTTTGTCCAGTGTCTTCTCAATTAGTGAGTTGATGTATGGTTTGTAATCCTTTGTAGCATCCTTAATAACACGATTTGC
>DSBV01000105.1 GCA_011045955.1 Bacteroidales bacterium
ATATCGTGCCGGGTATACATAATGTTTATGTTTTGCTAGTTACATGTAAACTTTTGAAATAACGTGAATATCTCTGCACCCTAACCAGAAAAAGTGCTTTCCTTTCCGTTAAAAGAACAAAAATAAACCTTAAAGTAAGGCAATTACTAAAAATACTAATTTTTTTCCCACCCAAAAAGTAATCGGCATAAGTTATTTTCTGTCTCGGCATTATTTATCTCAATAACGCTTTCATTATCAGCAGTTTTAAAGCGTGATACCGTAACACTATCGTTAGGTTTACCTTCAGCGTTAAAGTTTACAATGACCCTCGAAGGATGAAAATTTCTGAAATGCTCAATGCTATATGTATTGTAAGCCCAATCGATATACCTAACGTTGTTCACATGTTGGTTCATATCGATATCGCCTATCCGAACATCGAAGCGCTCAGAAAATTCAGAGTTGCTAACCTGCTCAATTAACCTAGATGCATTATGCCCCAATGCACTTCGATTGGCAAAATTGAAATCGGAATACCAATCGGAACGAACAGGACGATGGGTTTTAATACTCAAGACCAACCAGCTCGACGTTGCTGCAATGATTTTGTTGCCTTGGTTATCGTATACCTCAAAATCGCGGAGCGCAAAAACACCATCAACCCCTCGAGGCCAGGTAATAAGGGTAACATCTTCGGTCCACCTGGGTAACCTAAAAGCTTCAACCTGCACACGCGAAAGCACCCAAAACCAACCCTTTTCCATAAGGTGCTTCCAACCATACTCCAACAAATGTGCATGTTCCCATGCAATTTCTTGTAAGTAATTGAACAAAGCCGTTACCGTAAGCCTCTGGTTAAAATCAACCTCATAAGAATGAATTTTTAAGGTATGCCTATGGAATTGAGGGAACCTAAATGCGTCAAGATCCATGAAATTTTTCTATTTTGATGAAAATTTCTCCATGAATCGTTTGCTATCAGTGATATAGCGGGTATGGATGCCTCTACCAATCTCACCCTCCTTATCCCAGGCAATCACTTCAAACACAAGTTTTTTACCATCCACCTCTTGCAGTATTGCCTTACTATATACCTCCCAGCCTATTGGCGAAGCCTTAGTGTGTTTTACACACACCTCAGTTCCTACGGTATTGAAGCCCTCAGGTAAATGTGGCAAAACGGCATTAAGAGCGGCCTTTTCCATGAGTGCAACCATAGCTGGTGTTGCAAACACATCAACCAATCCCGAACCATACCTCGATGCGGTATTATCCTTAGTAACTATTTCGGTTGCAGTGTATTCAACACCTACGGGAATATTAAACTCCATACTATTGGTATTTTTAATGCTTTTACAAAGATATTAACAATTTTCTACTTCGAGCATTTATTCCTATTTTTGCAAGACAATCAAGTTTAATGAACTATGAGCAAGGTAATAATCGAAAAACTAACCGATGATCAAGTTGTCAAGAAAGGCATTAGGAATTGGCCTATCTGGACAAAAGAAGTATCGACCTTTGACTGGTATTACAACACCGATGAAGAATGTTTAATACTTGAAGGCGAGGTAGATGTTAAAACCGGCGGGGGCGTTTATACTGTTAAAGCGGGAGATTTTGTTACCTTTAAGAAAGGATTAAAGTGTGTATGGGATGTTAAAAAGCCCATACGTAAACATTACAACTTCACGTAACGAATTGGCTTATGGTTATAATTAACCTCAAAACAAAGGGTTAGAAACAGAAAAAGAGACGTTTGTACGTCTCTTTCTTGTTTTTGTTCCTCTACATTTATCTTACTTTACGCTTTCAGCTATTTTTTTGGCCAATTCATCGAATTGCTGCAACTTTTCCGCATTAGGTTTGCCATATATTTCAGCAGGTTCAGCAACGAGTTCAAGTTTGGCCTCATCGGCAAACTTTAGCAAATTCTTCACTCCACCGCCATTCCAGCTGTAACTTCCGAAAAGCGCCAGTTTTTTGTTCTTAATGCCCATGTGGATAAGTTCACGCGTGAGTTGTTCCATAAGCGGAAACATTTCCGAGTTATAGGCGCAAGAGCCCAATACTAAGCCTCGGTATTTCCAAATCTCATTAATAAGATGGCTAATATGGGTACGCGACACATCGTGAATGCGAACGTTTTTAACTTTATTCTCAACTATTTTACGACCAATGTAATCGGCAATATCCTCGGTATTCCCATACATGGATGCAAAGATGATAACTACGCCCTCTTCAGCCTCATAGCGGCTCCAGCGGTCGTAGAGTTCAATTACCTTGCTTGGGTTTGAGCGCCATACCGGTCCATGAGTCGATGCCACAACCTTAACCGGGATATCCTTAAGCTTTGTAAAAGCTTTTTGTAGCATATTACTATACTTACCCACTACGTTTGAGTAGTAGCGGCGCATTTCATCCTCAAAGAAATCGAAATTGATTTCATCGTCAAATATTCCGCCATCTAATGCGCCAAAACTACCAAATGCATCGCCTGAGAAAAGGATTTGTTCGGTTTGGTCGTAGGTCATCATGGTTTCGGGCCAATGCACCCAAGGGGTCATAACAAATTTCAGTTTATGATGGCCAAGGTCGAGGGTATCGCCGTCGTTAACCGTAATAAGGTTATCCTTAATGCCCCAGTAAGCATCGACCATTTTGAAGGTTTTAGAATTTCCAACAAGCTTAACACCCTTAAAATGATTAAAAATCTCCTTAATCTCTCCTGAATGGTCGGGCTCCATGTGGTTGATGATAAGGTAATCGAGCGATTGACCGTTAAGCAAAGCCTCTATTCGTTCAATGTAATTACCTGCCGCACGATCTTCAACGGTATCGATTAGCGCAGTTTTATCATCTACTATCAGGTATGAATTGTAGGAAATGCCCCTATCCAAAGACCAGAGGTTCTCAAAAAGCCTCTTACGGCGATCATTCACCCCAATCCAGTGAACTTTCCCAACTACAGGTACATTGTAATACATACTGTTAACGGTATTTATAGTTTTCAAATCGTTTGCAAATTTAGAAAGTTAAAGGGAAAAAATAAGCACTTTGAATATTGTTAAAAATCAATCTAAATAAAAATAGCAATGCGGCCATAAGGTAAATATTAGTAATCTTTGAAATAATTAGGAAAACAAAACTCAACAAAAAAAAAGAGGTTGCCTTAAATGGGCAGCCTCTTTTACTCTTAAAAACGTTACTTATTGCTTAAATATATTGAGAATTCCCATGGTTTTAAAGTTACCCCCTCACCCTTGGTGAACGTTTTAGGGCTATTGTTGAAATAATCAACATAGCTTGAGTTTAAATGGGCATCGCCTGTAAAATTGAAGGCCTGATCTTTAGCCGAAAGGTTGAAAATAGCAAATAGCTTTTGGGTTTCATTTTCGCGGACGAATGCAAAAACAGAGCTATCGGCAGTGGTGGTAATGCGGAAGATATCGGCCCCCCTGTCGCCTGCATCAAGAACCTTGGCAACTTTTTTTAGGGCAGTGAGTTTTTTGTAAAAATTGGTAAATCCTTTGTCAACGGTCCAAACAACCTGGTCCTTTTCAAAAAACTGTAGCCTATGGTTTAGGCCAACCTCCTGGCCGGTATAAATAAGAGGCATCCCATCAATAACAAATGTGAGTGCAGCCATGGTTTTAACCGCATCGCCCATGCGTTCGAATTCAGTTCCGTTCCACGAGTTCTCATCGTGGTTGGTTATGAAGTTCATCTTGATGGTGTTCTTAGGATAAGTGGCAGCCTTTTTAAGTAAATATTGTTCCAAATCAACCACGGACTTTTTGCCTTGGGCAATACTATTTAAAATATGATGGAATTCCCATGCGTAATCGGCATCAAAAGCATACTTTTGAAGTTCAGGGGTTTCGGCCTCAGCAAGCATAAAAATTGGTTTGCCAAGTTTATTCAGCTCAGCACGTGCCTCATTCCAGAAATCGGTTGGCACTTCTGCTGCCACATCGCAACGGAAACCATCAAGGTCAACTTCCTGAATCCAATACTTGAGCATATCAATCATATACCTGCGAAGCTCTGGCTTAGAGTAATCGAGTTTAGCCACATCGGTCCAATCGTATGGTGAAACAACCCTACCCAACGAATCGTAAACATACCAGTCGGGGTGATCTGTGATAAGAACGGCATCGTGAGCGGTGTGATTAGCCACAACATCAATAATAACCTTCATTCCTAGTTCATGAGCTTTGGCTACCACAGATTTAAAATCGTCAAGTGTTCCAAACTCAGGATTAATACCGTAGTAATCCTTAACAGAATAATAACTCCCCAATGTTCCTTTGCGGTTTTCAATTCCTATAGGATGTATGGGCATAAACCAAAGAATATCGACACCCAAATCCTTTAAGCGCGGCAGGTGTTGCTCAAAGGCTTTAAAGGTACCTTCGGGGGTGTATTGCCTTACATTTACCTCGTAAATAGTAGCACTATAAACCCAATCGGCAAGCTCAACTCTGGAAGGTTCAGGTTCTTTGGAGTATTGCTTACACGAGGCAAAAACCATTGTTGCAGCAATTAGGGCTGCAAACAAAATGTTTCTCAAGCTAAATAGATTCTTTTGTCTCATTTTTCTGTTGGTTAATTTGAAATAGATTTGTCAGTTTTCACACGTTTGTGAATATGAAATGGCCGTGATTTCAGAACTTTGCTAATTTAGGAATAATTTTACAATTTTAAGAAATTCTTTAACTCGTTTGAGTTCAATATCTCCCTAAACTAAATCTTATAAAAGGAAACAGTAGTGTCCGACTAAATTAGCTAAAAAAAGATACTCCCTTACGGTTTCCCTTTAAGGTTGTGAATTGGTTTTGCAAAAAATCTTTACCCCATGGCTAAACATAAGGAAATAAATTTTGTCGGACAGCCGATTTTCAAACAGATTATTAATTTGGTAGATAAAGTCAACATATCAACTATCGTAAAAGCTCACGACAGTGACCGCTACCACAAGGCTTTCGAGACAAGAACGTATTTGATTACCATGCTTTTTGGCAGCTTAAGTCGATGCACTTCTATAGCTGAAATTTTTGAAGGGCTATGGGCTTTAGGCGGAAAGCTAAATCATCTTGGTTTACTAAAGGTCCCTGCAAAACTTACAGCCAGCGATATATTAAAGGCTGTTATTCAAAAATTGCACAAACAGGGAATAACCCCAGCTTTAGCCGGTTAATGGTGATTTTTTAACGCGAGCTTAAACATTTATGAGCCTAACAGCGCTTAAAAATCAATGTTTTTGCAATACTTTAGCATTCCAATCCCCTCTGATTTAGTAAAATAATTGGACCTGTAAATTAATTAGTGTCTGTCCATAAAGCCGGCTGACAGCTCCATGCTCGTTTTGAAAACAGCCATTTACATAGGCAAAATCCTTGGATTCAAAACTTTGCAAGCTTATACCCTGTAGAATTTGTGATTGCAAATATTCAACAGGGCCTTGTTATAAAACTATCTTCCAGCCCATTGACTTTATGGACAGACATTATAGGTTTGCCACTTACAAACACTATTCTTTTATCAATTTTAGGGTTGACTTTCTATTATCAAACCACAGCTCTAAAATATAAACTCCTGCGGGATAATCGAAATTGAGCTCTATTTGACGGGTGGCTTTATAGAGCTTGCGATAGATTTCCCGACCTTTGATATTACGCACTGTAACCTGAACATTATCCAGCTCATCATTTACTGAAATATATAGCTTCCCGTTTGTTGGGTTTGGGTAAACCGAAAATAAATTGTCAAAATAATTTCCATCTATTCCAACAGTGGTAATGCTTACACATGCAGAAGTATCAACGCATCCGTTTTCTGTTAGCTCTACCGCATAACTTCCGTTAGCAGTTGCAGTAAACGATTGGTTCGTCTCTCCCGGAATTATGGCGTAGTCGTTATCACAATCCAACCATTGGTATGTTGCAGAAGAGTTGTTCGCAGTAATAGTATTACCATCAATTGTTGTCGTAATATCAGTTACACTATTAATCGTTAAATTCAAGGTTACCACACTATCGCAACCGGCAGCATTGGTAAGGGTAAATGTTGGCGTATTGGTACTTGCTGTGTAGGTGTTTCCATCTATCCAGGTGTAGGAATCGCAGGCGGTTACAACATCCGTGCCGTAAGTTGGGGTACACGGACTCATCTTATGCACAAAAATATCAGCCCCCCCTGCCGAAGTGAGGGTATAGGTTCCTTCCCCCGGGTCAAAATCGGCTGTCCCTTCGAAATATCCTGTGGTATATACATAGCCCGAAGTATCTATGGCGATGGAATATCCTTCATCCCAATCTGTTCCCCCCATTCGTTTTGCCCAAACAAAGTTACCCGCAGCATCGAGCTTGCTGACAAAAATATCACGCCCCCCTGCCGAAGTGAGGGTATAGGTTCCTTCCCCCGGGTCAAAATCGGCTGTCCCTAGGAAATATCCTGTGGTATAAACATTGCCCGAGGCATCTATGGCGATGGAACGTCCGTAATCATCATACGTTCCCCCCATTCTTCTTGCCCAAAGAAAATTACCCGCAGCATCGAGCTTGCTGACAAAAATATCACGCCCCCCTGCCGAAGTGAGGGTATAGGTTCCTTCTCCCGGGTCAAAATCGGCTGTCCCTCTGAAATATCCTGTGGTATATACATTGCCCGAATCATCTATGGCGATGGAACGTCCTTCATCCCAATCTGTTCCCCCCATTCGTTTTGCCCAAACAAAGTTACCCGCAGCATCGAGCTTGCTGACAAAAATATCATCCTCCCCTGCCGAACTGAGGGTATAGGTTCCTTCCCCCGGGTCAAAATCGGCTGTCCCTTCGAACCATCCTGTGGTATATACATTGCTCGAAGCATCTATGGCGATGGAACGTCCTACATCCCAACCTGTTCCCCCCATTCGTTTTGCCCAAACAAAGTTACCCGCAGCATCGAGCTTGCTGACAAAAATATCAGCCTCCCCTGCCGAGGTGAGGGTATAGGTTCCTGCCCCCGGGTCAAAATCGGCTGTCCCACAGAAATATCCTGTTATGTAAACATTGCCTGAGGCATCTATGGCGATGGAATTTCCTCCATTTAAACCTGTTCCCCCCATTCTTCTTGCCCAAACAAAGTTACCCGCAGAATCGAGCTTGCTGACAAAAATATCTCTTTCCCCTGCCGAAGTGAGGGTATAGGTTCCTTCCCCTGGGTCAAAATCGGCTGTCCCGGAGAAAACTCCTGTGATGTAAACATTGCCTGAGGCATCTATGGCGATGGAATTTCCTCCATCCCAACCTGTTCCCCCCATTCTTTTTGCCCAAAGAAAGTTACCCGCAGAATCGAACTTGCTGACAAAAATATCCCACCCCCCTGCCGAAGTGAGGGTATAGGTTCCTTCCCCCGGGTCAAAATCGGCTGTCCCTCCGAACTCTCCTGTGATGTAAACATTTCCCGAGGCATCTATGGCGATGGAAGATCCTTCATCATAACCTGTTCCCCCCATTCGTTTTGCCCATTCAAAACTTTGGGCGTTTACCACTTGGCTCAAGCCTAAAAAGGCGAGCATTGCTAGAATTGTAAATTTTTTTGCTTTCATATTTGTTTGTTTTTTTAGTAATTACCTAAATCCACGAATCCTAAATTCAACCAATAAATGCAACTTTCGGTGAGGATGACATCAATATTTTTTCAGCAAAGAGAGGGGAAAAAATCCCGCTCTCTTCCGCTGAATGGAAATAAGCTCTATATTCGTCC
>DSBV01000112.1 GCA_011045955.1 Bacteroidales bacterium
ACTTATAATGTAAACAATCTGGATTTAGAAGAATTTGAACCTGCCAACCCCCAAGAATATAAAGCTCAAACTTTAGCAGGAAACGAAAACACAATAGTTTTGCAAACAAAAAATAAATTTCGTGTTCCTTCGAGCAGCTATCCATTTTACACTGAAAAGCCAATATTAACACTTAATTCGCCCAAAGGCAACAACCAAACAAACATACCATTTTCGCTCTTGCATCTTTTTGCGGAAAAAAAAGGCAATTTAGTTGATTTAAAAATACTTCCGGCTTTTAAAATAAAAAATTCAACCATTGGGTTATTCAATGTTGGCATAAATCTTCAACACAATTTAGAAACTTCGCTCCAAAGTTTATCAGAAATGTGGTTTGATGTATATATTTCAGGAGGATACAATTACAACCGAATATATTATTATTTAAATGTAAAACCCGATGAAGAAACCCTAACATTTTCAGCTCAAAGCGATAACGGACCTTATGACGATCAAAAACTTCAAATTCATTCCAAAAGTATTCCGTTAAGATTGCATGTTGTAAAGCAAATTGGTAATTTTTCATTTTCATTAAGTAGTGGTTACAGTTTTACAACTTCGAACGTTAAAATGACTGGGAAATATCCCGTTTACAGCACCGACCCTGCCAATAGGTTCCAAATAATTGCAACAGATATCGTAGACCCTTTTCAATACACTCGAACTTTTAACAAATTTTTATTTGACGCAGGCATAAACTACCAAACAAAACGTTTTTCGGTAGGCCTAAAATATGCACATTCATATTATAAAAACATTGACTTGTCCTTTGGCTTTATAATATAACCTGACTAAATTCAAGTTAAAAGGCAGGTTAAATTTATACCCATAACCTGCAGTATATTTTATTGCCGAGATAGTACTAAAACCAACGGCTGTGGCTCGCTTCAAACTTCATTGTGAGCCGACAGTGAAGTACTCCGTAATCGGCAACAAAACATACCACCGTCCGTTAGCATTCAGTGGAAAAAAAAAATCAACAGTCAGAAACAATAACAAAAACAAAAAAAATGAATATTCACAATTAAAAAAAGGAGGACACAAATGTTAGGACTAGGACTGACAGGATTACAAGCACAAGAAAGCGTTAACGCCACTGGTTTAACCCCCCATTTCCCAGATACATTTTTCAAAGCGTAATACGAGCGATGGTACTTTATTTTTAAAATTTTCAGCGGGTATCATATCGCCCTCAACAAATTCTCCGCCTCTTTCCCCAGCGCTTTTACCTGCAAACACTTATAAGGGTTAAACCTTTTCCCTGAGTATCTGATGCTTCTCTTCCAATTCAAGTTTTCGCTTAATTTCCGTTCATCAAATTGGGGGGCTAAGACACATATCACGGGTATGGCTAGGGGTATAATTGATATATCGTTCACATACTTTCTCACTTCGTTTTCGTCTAGTTTTACTCGGGTTAATCGTGCCTGGAGCATATCCATTCCCATCATAAAAAATATTACTCCACCAACAACCCGGAGGCTGTTTACTAAAATTCCAAAAAACCTGAAGAGTAATTGACCAGTAAATGCAAAAAAGAGTATTGTAAGAAAGGCTACAATTAAAGCTTTTCAGGCAGTTTTTATTCTCTCGGCAGGATTCAACTCTGCAGTCATTGTCATAAATATGGGCATGGCACCCAATGGATTAATCAACGTAAAAAATGAGGTAAATCTTAGTAAACCAAATGCAAGTAAATCATTCATATTCCGGTGTTTAAAATGGGTTAGTTGTTAAGAGTTTTACCCACCACCTAATCAGTTCATACCTATTTTTCTTCAAGCAACTTTACAATGAGTTCCTCGGTTTCGCGGGCAAATTTCTGGTAATGCTCACCGGTACAGGGGCCCGAGAATCCGGTTTCAACCCTGCGTATTTTGCCATTGCGGTCCAATATCATGCTGGTTGGGTAGGACATTTGCTCCTCAAGGGCAAAGAGTACCGAGCCGCGCTGTTCCCGTCCGCGGGGGCAACGTTGTAGTTGGCTCCTATGCTCTGCGCAAAACGTTTAATCTTGAGTTGGACAGCCTCATATTGCCAGCCACTTTCCTTTCAAGGTATCGATAATTGCCCGTTGTGCTGAGTATGGTTCCGGTAACCCTTGAACCAGCCTGTTTTAGTTCCGCTATCATAGTTGATGAATCGGGTGTTCCTGGGTTGTCAATAAACCACCAACGCCCTGTAATATCATAATTTGGTTGTTCGGTATGCCACGGGATGCGATCGGTTTCACCTTTTTTATATCTACGCCCATCCTTAACGCCCTTGGGATAGTAGTAGCCGCTCAACGAATCGTTAATGGCCATTACCAGCTCGCTGGTAATGGCTGGGAATTTGGCCAAAAGCGAGTTGCCCATAGTTTCAACCTCTGTGATAGCTGTAAGTTCATCGGCATTGCGAACGGTAAGCTGAACCTTACCATTATCATTTTTAACCTCTAAGTTAAAGGGGACATCCAGCCTGCAAGGAATCGAATCCATTTGGATAATACCAAGCCACCAGCCGGTGTTAGCTCGTTTTTTGTTGAGCAGGCAAATGCAGCCAAAACTAGTGCAAAAATTATAAATCGTTTCATCTATTCTGATGTTTTAGCGTTAATGGCGTTTCTCTTTACTTTTAATTTTTTGCTGTCCTTTACGGCTTGATTTTACCTTGTCCTTTTTGGGTTTGTTTTGCTTTTGACTTCTATACTGGGTTGAAGGTTTACTAGGTCTACCGGGCAAGCCTACAAGTTTGAAATCGAGCTGTTTTTTGGCAAGATTGGTTTGCCAAACCTCCACTTCAACCTCGTCGCCTAAGGTAAACTTACGGCCTGTCCGTTGCCCAACAAGTGCGTATTCCTCCTCATCAAAGCGGTAGTAATCGTCGTCTAAATCGCGAATGGGAACTAATCCCTCGCACTGGGTATCGGTAAGTTCCACGAATAAACCAAAGTTTGTTACGCCCGATATTACACCTTTGTAGGTTTCGCCCAGTTTATCCTGCATGAACTCCACCTGTTTGTACTTGATGGAAGCCCTTTCGGCCTCGGTGGCCTTAATTTCCATGTTGGTGGAGTGTTTACAAAGCAATTCAATTTGCTCCTTATCCTTTGGCTTACCATTGCTAAGGTAGTGTGCCAGAAGGCGGTGTACCATCATATCGGGGTAGCGGCGAATGGGCGAGGTGAAGTGGGTGTAGTATCGGAATGCCAAGCCGTAGTGGCCAATGTTATCGGTGGAGTAACGTGCCTTAGCCATTGAACGCAGGGCGAGGGTTTCAATAAGATTCTGCTCGGGTCGCCCTTTTACCTTTTCCATTAGCTGGTTTAGCGATTTGCTTATCCGTTTGTCAGTTGTGCCCGAGATACTGTATCCAAATCGGGTGATAAAGGATCGGAATGCGTTAAGTTTCTCCTCATTGGGTTTATCGTGTATGCGGTAAACAAAGGGCAGTTCTTTATGACCATCCCTATGCATACCAATAAATTCGGCAACCCTTCGGTTTGCCAAAAGCATAAACTCCTCAATGAGTTGGTTCGACTCCTTGTTCTCCTTGAAGTAAACACCAAGTGGCTTGCCCTTAGGATCGAGGTCGAACTTCACCTCCACACGCTCAAAGGCAATGGCACCCTTTTTGAATCGCTCGGCACGGAGTTTTTGAGCCAAATTGTGTAGCAGCACGATTTGTTCACTCATATCTCCCTTGCCGGTTTCTATTGCCTGTTGGGCTTCCTCATAGGTGAATCGACGTTTGGAAAGAATAACCGTTCGGCCAAACCACTGGTTTAGCACCTCGGCATTTTCGTTAAGTTCAAATACTGCTGAAAAGCAAAGTTTTTCCTCGTTCGGGCGCAATGAGCATATATAGTTCGATAGCCTTTCGGGCAGCATGGGTACACAGCGATCGACCAGGTAAACCGACGTGCCCCGCTCAATGGCCTCGTTATCGATGGGGGTATTGGGTTTCACGTAGTGAGTAACATCGGCAATGTGAATTCCAACCTCAATGTTACCGTTTGGAAGAGTTTGAACCGAAAAGGCATCGTCAAAGTCCTTGGCATCAAACGGGTCGATGGTGAAGGTGGGTGCATCGCGAAAATCGCGACGCTCCCGGTAATCAGCTTCGGTTATCTTATCGCTAATCTTTTCGGCCAGCTGGTCAAGCTCCTCGGGGAAACGGTATGGTAGTTCGTACTCAGCCAGAATGGCGTGCATCTCCACCTCGTGAACACCCGGGTTGCCAAGTACCTCAACAATTTTCCCGTTGGGATTCTTTTCCCGTGTAGGCCAATCGGTAATCTGAACAATAATCTTTTGCCCGTTGCGGACATCTGTCAGCTCTACCTTTGGGATAAAAATATCGTAGGGCATTAACTTGTTATCGGGGACAACAAAGGCATTCTTGCCTACAAAGTGGATTGTCCCCACAAAGTTACGTTTGGCGCGCTCAATAACGCGAACCACTTCGCCCTCGAGTAAACCCCTACGGCGTTGTCGGTAAATTGATATTTGAACCTTATCGCCATGTAGTGCGTGGTTCAAGCGAAAATCGGGTATGAATATCTCCCGGTTATCCTCAGTGATAACATCGGCCGAGCCATCGGGGTTCATTTCCAGAACACCAACGGCAAGCGCGTTTTGCATAACCGCACGGAATTTACCGCGTTGTAACTCCTCGGCAAGGCCATCAAGAGCAAGCTCGTAGAGAATTTCGTTGACCATTCGTCGGGTATGATCGTCGCTTAACCCTATTTTATTGGAAACTTGCTTGTAGTTGTATATGTTAGTAGGATTAGCTAGTAGCAGGTCGGTAACCAGTTTTTTTAAATCCTTTTTGGCGATACGTTTCGATTTAGTATCGTCAGGTGATTTATTCTTCTTTTTTGCCATTGGTTTATTGCCTAAATTACTCTCAAAGATAGTGGAAATTTGAAAAAGGTTAGTGCCGTTATATGTACGCATTTTTAATATATCATTCTAAATATTCAGGAATACATATCAGGTTATAGAGTTGCAATGCGGCAATTTCGCAACAACTGAAACAAACACACAACGGGGTTAAAAATTCTAAAATGAGAATTTTGCGGTTAGAGCCAAACCATTTAAGGTTGGTGTTACTCCTAAAAATTCGATTCGTTGGCTATGTAACACTCCATAGAGGGCAAGGTCAAAAACCAGAAGGAACGCTCCTTGCAGTATTAGCGAATTGCCATATCCTTTAAGCAGTGAGTTAAATTTATCCGATATGGCAGAGTAGTGCCTGAGTAAAAAACCTGTTCCTACATAGCCTACATCTAAAGCAGCATTGATAAGCAGCACTTTTTCGAGTTTTAGGTGGTTAGTAACAACTTCGGAAATCGATTAGGGTTTCGATTCTGGTGTGGGCGTTGCTATAAAGGGCAAATCCGGCAATGGATAGGTTAACCACATTACACATGAAATTCATTTGATGGAAGTATTTTTCCTGACCGGTAGTTTTTGACCACCCGTAACCACCAACAATTAAATTTGCTGTAGCCCAACCGCCAAGAATTAGCATACCCGTGTTTTGGGTGTTAAAGCTATTTTCTGGGAAAAGGCTTTGATTATCTTGACCAAATGCGTTAAAAAAGCAAAACCTAGTACAGTTAAAAAGATATAGAACGTTAACCTTTGCCTCATTTACAAAACTTCTTAATTTATCTCTAAAACAAATATATTGGGCATTTGTTAAATCGTTTTTCTGTAATAATTTTTTTGCTAGTTAAGTAGAGAGCTTTTTCATAGAAATTACTGTTCATTTTGATTTATGCTATGGCATCTTTAATCCAGATAATTCGGTTTATTTAAAATACTAACACATTGCTGAACGTATAGTCAAGGATAGCCTTCTTTAGGCCAAGTGCTATATACTTCCTCATTAACCTAATACAATCTTTTTTCGTTACCTTTGTTCTTACCTAGACTAAATATTCCAGTAGATGCAAAGGGTTATAGTAGCCGTAACCGGTGCCAGTGGTTCTGTATATGCGGCGAGGGTTATTGAAAAGCTAATTGAATTATCGGCTAGGGTCAATGAGGTTGCCGTAGTTTTTTCCGAAAACGGGAAAAAGGTTTGGGATTATGAGTTAAACAATGGCATTCAATTTGACTCCATGGTTAAAGTTTACAATAACAGCGATATGTTTGCCCCCATGGCATCGGGTTCTGCCGGATATAATGCAATGGTTGTAGTGCCCTGCACTATGGGAACCCTAGGGCGAATAGCCGCAGGCACAAGTAACGATTTAATAGTTCGGGCTGCCGATGTGATGCTTAAGGAACGCCGAAAGCTGATTCTTGTACCCCGTGAACTTCCGTACAACCTGATTCATTTGCAAAACATGGTTGCAGTTACCCAGGCGGGAGCTATTGTTTTGCCAGCAAGCCCATCGTTCTACAGTAGGCCATCGTCCATGGATGAACTAATTGATACCGTTGTGGATAGAATTATTGAGATGCTAGGTTTTAACATCGAACATTACCGCTGGGGCTAAAAAAGGTAACTATTTTGGCACATTGCAAATTAATAAAACCTCATAGCAGTGAGCCGTCATATTGCAGGTTTGATATCGCAAGGCGAGGGGCTTACACTCGATTTTAAGCACTCCATTACCGATTCGCGCAAAATTGCTCGTTCGTTGGTGGCTTTTGCCAACACAGCGGGTGGCACTTTACTAATTGGGGTTAAGGATAATGGCAATATAGCAGGAGTAAATACCGATGAGGAGTATTACATGGTTGAGGCGGCATCGCAGCTTTACTGCAAGCCCGAGGTGCCTTTCGAGGTAGTAAAGTGGGAAATAAACGGCAAAACGGTACTGGAGGTTAAGGTTAAACCCTCGAAGCATAAACCACATAAGGCTCCCGATAAATCGGGGAATTACAAGGCTTACATACGTGTGAACGATGAGAATGTGGTGGCTTCGCCAATACAGCTAAAAATCTGGAAAGCCGAAAGAAGCCGTAAACCCATCAACATTGTTTTTGGATTAGCTGAAAACACACTAATCGATTACCTAAAATTGCATAAAACAATCACTATTAGTCATTTTAGCCGATTGGGATTTATATCAATATCCGAAGCCGAGCGGATTCTTGTTGATCTCACTGCAATGGGGTTAATAGAATACAGCAACCTGAATAACGAGGATCACTTTTCGCTTCGTATGGCAGAATAGTAAATACATTTTTGTTGTTTGTGTATGGTAATGGAACACAGATAACGCAGATTGGGCGGATTTACACTGTGTAACCATTTGGCACTTATTTAGTTGATGGTTGACGGTTGTTGGAATTAGACCCTTGAACCCCGCAGAGCGGAGCAGCCTCTTTATCCTTTAACCCTTTGATGAGATCCCACGACTACGCTTGGGATGACAATACCCCTTTGGTTTCCTCTTTGCTTTTGTCATGCTGAGCTCCGTCGAAGCATCGCTTTGTACCTTCAAACCTTTTTCCCCTTTTGAATGATTTTCGCTAAAATCGCTCTTTGCCATACTTCCCCTTTTGCGATGCAACGCTTCCCCATTGCTCTTTGGATTATACAACACGTGCATCGCCAAATACTAGGAATACCTCTAAACCCAGGGTTAAAACCCTGGGCTAACTCTATTTGCCT
>DSBV01000057.1 GCA_011045955.1 Bacteroidales bacterium
CGGAGGACGAATATAGAGCTTATTTCCATTCAGCGGAAGAGAGCGGGATTTTTTCCCCTCTCTTTGCTGAAAAAATATTGATGTCATCCTCACCGAAAGTTGCATTTATTGGTTGAATTTAGGGAATTTTAAATCTTTCCGTACACTGAATACTAAACAAAAACCCCGGCTCATCACCGGGGCTTAGTTATTTAGAATGCAAAGTTATTGGGCACATGGTAAGCAGGTCCGGTTTCAGGAATTTTGTAAACCCTAAGTGTGTCCGATGGCTTGATGTCAATGGTGTAATCATTAACACAGCCATGACCATCAACAACCTGTTCAACTCTAAACTCGTAATCGGTGTAAGGCGATGGTGGGGAACCTGTAGGTATCCATATCAAGGGCCCCTTGGTGAAACTGTGGGGCGATGTAACATTATTGATAGCCGGGTCGTTTATGCCATCAACAGAGTAGGTAAAGCTAAAGGGACTAATTCCTGAGGTCAGAGTAACTGTAACCAAAGCATCGTCGCCGGAACAGATTGATGCCTGTACATCAATATTGACATTGGGTCGTGGGTAAACACTTACTGTAACTGGCGATCCAATTACCACCCCAGCACCACCCGCATGCGACATTGCGGTGAGCTGGTAGGTTGTGGTAACAAATGGGGTAACATTAAAAGTGTAGGGGTTGTCGGTTATATTATTGATAGTTTGAGGATTAACATCGTTCTCGGTATATGTGATGCTATAGGGTGGAGTTCCCTTGGTAAAAGTAATCTCAATAGGTACGGTTTGGCCAGCGCAGATAGTGGTATTGCCATCGGTGAATTCAGCTGTTGCTGGTTCCACTGAACCAATGGTAAATATCTGATCGGTGTTGTTAAAAGTAATAGTAGAGTTGCAAGTGATGGTGCCACTTGCTGCACTTCCGGTTATGGTAACGGTTCCTCCAACAATCTCCCATTTGGTGCCGTTCCAGCGGACAATTCTAAGGTTATTCAGGTTATCGATGGTGTTGGCTACATCGGATGTGCCGTCGAGTACCAGCTTTAACCTTGCCGTATAGGTGTTGGGGCCTTTAATCTTCCAGAACTCTGTGGCTGTTACCTGCAATAGCCCTGGTTCAACACTTAATGGATTATACCCGTAATCGTTAGGGTTTTCCTCCAGATACTCAACTGTCCAGTATGAATTACTTGAACCAGCAGGTGCCACAATGCTGGTATTCTTCTTATGGTTAAGATATCTCACAGGGAATAGGTGTTCAGCCGAGCCGTTTGCAAGTATTCGCATTAAAGGCCCTCTCACAAAAGCCGAAGTTGAAACACTATTTAAACCATCGATTCGCTCCAGTTTTAAAATGTTGGTTGGAGTTGTGTTTACTACCGAGGCATCGTAAAGCCCAAGATAGGTTGCCACATTGATGGGCCCCTGAAGGGTTACCTCCTTGTTATTGTAAACCGACAGGTTGTTGAAACGGTTGCTTACAGCATTAAGTGTTGCATCAATTACCTGATTACTGGTTGAACGGAGTTCAAAGGTTTGTCCACTAGGCTCGGCGTTGAGGGAAGCTGTGGCATCCTTAATAAGGTCTCCGTTTAATGTAATGGTTCTATTTGCTTGGGCTGCTAATGAAGCTGAGTTGAGGACAGCTAGGGTATCGCAAATGGTCATGTTGATGTTGGGGAGAGTTTTTGTTCCGCTACCAGCAATTATTAGCTTTCGGTATGTATTATAGGTGTCGTAAATGGTATAGTTCGATGTTCCCCCGTATTCAACGCTACCTCCTGTACAGGTTATAAAATCGTCGTATTTACCAGCAGGAAGTGTACTCGATTCCAGGGCAAGAGTGCCTGTTCCCAGAACCGTACTGAAGTTATGACCATATGTGGAACCTATTTCAAGGCGACCGTTAATGGTTATTCGGTAAGTGGTTCGCCTGTTTCCGTTGGTACTTATTGTATGTTGCGGACGAATAACCACCTTTACGCCGTAAGGACCATTTGGTGAGGGAACACCACCATCGGAACGCGACCAGTTAGCAGCATTGTCCCATACCCCACTATTTTCGGAGTAGTAAGTGATAATGCTATCGCCAATGGCGTGGTCCTCGCCAGCAAGATAATCGCCAAGTAATGATGTTGTTCCAGTAGGGTAGTTGAAGGAGATGGTGTTGTTAACAGCATCCACGGCACCGTCTACCTTTGCCCAAATATCGTTTGTAAGGCGGCCCGAAACGTAACTGTTTTCATCTCCAAGTACATCAGCATCAACATAGGTCATTACTGCCTCTCCCTCAAAGTTAGAAATGCCACTACTATTCATGTACCACCAGTACTGGAGCACCCTAGTAGGATCGAGAACTCCAACATGAACGGTATTAACCGGCTTAACCAGTATCTGACCTTGGGTTGAGTTTTGACTTACGGTTAGCTCAACAGGAGTGTACTTACCATAAACCCCAATGGGAAAAGTGAAGGAAGATGCACCGGCCGGTATTGTTTTTTCAATACCGGCATTGTTGCCATAAACCCCATCGGTGAGTACCATTCGGGTTGATGTGAAGCCAGTAGGTGCAACAACCTGTGCATTTACACCCAGCGAAAGTTTGTGGCTTCCAATATTAAGTACACCTGTGGTGAGAATAAGATTATGGGTTAGTGCAATATCGTTTAGGAGTTTAGCTCCATTTTGGTTATCGAGTTCCATTAACCCAAATGTCCCGGTTCCCGATATCTCTTGAAGAACAACCCCCTTGAGTTTAATTCCGGTTGTAGAATTGTTAGGGTTGCTGGATATGTGCGTACCATTGTTTATATAGTCGCCTTTAACAGTAATAGCATTTTCACCATCAATAAGTTGCCCCTGGGCAATGTGAAGTGTCCCATTAACCACTGGAGACGATGATGCGGCAAGTGTAACCGATGTGGTTGACCGAACATTCATGTGGTTGAATGTGGGTGATCCACCTATGGTTTGAACGTTGCCTGCTAATACTACAGAATCGGTGGTGCCATGTATCCAAATTCCATTGAATTGCAGATCACCGTAAAGATATGTATGCGTATTGTTTGAGTTGAATGCTGCCAGATTATTATCGAACTTGAATAAACCACCTACTTTTAATGGATCGGTCATAATTTTAACCGTAGCGGTTCGGTTATTAGTGGTGTTTCCGGCTATGGTAACATTGTTAAGAGTTGGTGTTACGTTGATATTATAGGTGTAGCTTGCATTAAGTGTACCCTGCGAGAAAATGATTTCGCCACCGGTAACCGAGGAGGACGCAGGCACAAGGTAAAGGTCCCCAAAGGTTGTACCACCACCCCTACGGATATTAATTGTACCCCCTGACATGTTAAACTGGCTACCTGAGTTGCATATCTCTAGCAGTGCTTTACTCACACTACGTCTTCGTCCGTGAATAATAACAGTTCCACCGGTTTGGGTATAATGTAGCGAACCGGCAAGCGTACCACTTGGGCGTCGTATTTGGGTTTGAACCTGTAAGGTTGCCATATCGGCAATTTGCAGTTCAGGTACATTGTTGTAGTAGACAATATTTCGGGTTTCGGCTACCGAACCATCTCCCAAATCCAGGGTGGCATTGCCATCAATTCGCAACTTACCGTAAAGAACAATTCCATTGTTGGAACTGGTAATGGTATAGGTACCAGCGCTTAGCTGAAGCGCTGATGTTGAGGGAATACTGAAGTAAGCCCCCCCCGATGATAGCGTTATGGCATTTGAAGCATTGCTCAAAACAAGAGTACCGTTTTGTAAAACTATTGACTTGGTTGACACGTCAGTAGGTGCTCCGAGTGTTATGGCTGTACTTATAGTACAGGTTGAAATTTGATCTGTACCCTTATTCACAACAACTCTATAAAGGTTGGGCTTGGTACCATTCACTTTGGTAAATGTGGCATTGCTTGTGCCTGTGAACTCAAGAATGGCATTATTGTCGCCTGAATTACCGTTAAACAGATCAATTGCACCGTCGTTCTGAGTAATACCCGTACCTGTAATACGAACCGTATTTATAAATCCGTTCGGGGTACTATTCAGTACACGTAATCTGTTATCTGGACTGTCAGTTAAATGGAGCTGGGCGGTAGTTATTGTCCGTTCGGCATCGGTTGGGAACTCAATAAGTCCTGATAGGTAACCACCAATTCTTGTTGTACCTTCAACAGTTATATCTCCTGAAGAACCTGAACTTAACCTCAAAACAGCCTTGCTATCGACAATTAAGTTCTTTTTTACCAAAATATCGGCATCAACAATAGCAATGCGGTTTCCTAATGTACCACCTCCACCTTCGAACCTTAAATTAGGGTAGGTTGTAATTGAGGTTGGAATGTTTACAGTTCCATCCTGATGCATGTAATAGTTGAACACGCTTGTTTCTTCGTTGCTAAACTCAGTGAAATCGGCATTTACAGTAGGCACTTGGGTTGGGTTAATCCACATCATGAATGTTCCAACCCCAGAGACCTTACCGAGATTGGCTGAAGCATCGGAATCGATAACCAGGCGGGATTGATATCCCGATGGGTTGGAGTTAAAACGTAATTCAGCGCACTCGGCAGTGCCACTCATTACCATAATGGAGTGGTAACCACCATTTGTAGCGTGTCCACCGTATCCTATTATGGCAATATCGCCAGCAGTTGGGTAAGTACCTGCTGCTGCTCCGGTATGGGACTCAAAGGACCAGTTATTACCGTCGTGCCATGCATGCGAATACCAGTAACCATCTGTTAAACGGGAGTAGAAAATTCGAACTGATCCTGAAAACCGATCTGTTTCTGCTGCGGTGTAATCGGCATTGGCAAGAGTATGAACCGGGAAACTTATGGTGTTTTCCGAAGTATTAACACCTGATGTTTCGGCTATACGAGTAACACCCTCAATACGGCCAGGAACGTAAGTGCTCTCATCACCCAATACATCATTTTCAACGTACTTGTATAACCAAGCAATATTAGGTAATGCAGTAAAGTTCGATTGCTTAACGCGCCAGTAGTACTGCAAGGCATCGCCCGTAGTGGATTGATTCAGAGTAGGAAGCTCATGCCGCACCGGGATAACGGCAATGTAACCATCGTCGGAAAAATCGGAAACGGTTACCACGGCGGGTGTAAACCTATCAATTCCATCGGTGTTTGTTCCCACGGGGAACAGGTAACTGCCGTTGGCATTGATTTTACGAAAAAAACCACCATCGGAAGCCTCCCCTCGGGTGCGAATAAGGGTTTGAATGGTATAACCCGTTTGAACATTGGGCGATAAATTACCATCGAGGGTTAAACTGAAATAGTCAAGGCTAAGCGACCCACTGGTAAAGGTAAGGTTCCCTGCAACTCGTTGGTTGGCTGTTAGTGTCGATAGAATATCCACCGCTTCATTTACTTCCACATTGCCAAAAATACCACTGCCGTTACCCCCAATGGTTCGGTTAGCTAATGCTCCAGCTATCAGGATTTTACCTAATCCCGTATGGGTGGCTGAGTTAACAATATTTCCACGAGCCGTTATGGTGAAGCCACCATCATTAAAAGTGCCACATACCAGCGAAAGTTCTCCGTTAATGTTGATATTTCCGTTTGTGCCAGCTAAGGTAAGCGTAGCCGATGATTTGTCAATTTCCATGGAGTAAAGATCACCATTGATTGTTCCGTTAACGGTAAAGGCTGTATTGGAACTCCCATTGAAAATGGTGCGGTTTAAGCCGGGCGTATAGCTGGCGTTGGAGCCTATGGTAAAGTTCCCCGAAACGGTAAGGTTGTAATTAGGCGTGTTGGTTTGTAGAATTCCGTAGCCGCTAAGAACAATGTTCCCTGCAACTTTGATATCGGAGTAAAGCCTTGCACCATTAGTGCCTGTTGGGGCATTCCTATTAACAATTAGCGAAGGCAACCTTGAATTCGGGCATTCAACATCGTACTGAGTATTCCTTATAATTTCGAGGTACACTGTGCCTGCATCGCTTACGTTGGTATTACCCTGAGCGGTCATCAATCGGAAAGCCCTTGAAGTGGAACCTCCTGAAGTGTTGTATATTCGCATTGTTCCACCTGTCATGGCAAACAAACTGGCAGGGGAAGCAAAATTAAATGCAGCGGTTCCATTAAGCCGGTAACCGTTTTCAACTGTACTATAGGGAACAGTTTGCAACGAGGCTGCATCGGTAACACCCGAAACGTCGTAGGTGTAACGCCCAAGAATTTCCACTTCGCCCCCAGACTGGACAAATGATGCTGCTCCTGTATTTCCGGTTCTAATTTGCCTGGTGCTAAGTTTACCCCCGTTAACAATCAGTTCGCCGCCTTGATCGCCATAAACAATACCCCCCGAGAAACGGCTGGAAAGGTAACCCTCGTTAATTTGAAGGGTGCCATAAAGGTATAACTCCTGCCGGCGAGTGTTATCCTTATGAACGCCCTGCGAGGGTAAACCCCATGCTGCGGTTACCTCAGCATTTTCGTCGGCCGAAATTAAAACCGTTACATCTCTGTCATCTAGAACTAAGGCTCCATTTGCGGGAATAAAGTACGAAGTTTGGATACCCTCTACACCCAATCCTTCGGTTAACGAGGGAATGGTAACCATCCCCGAAAGCCTTAAAGTACCATTACGGATCCAAAGCGCTTTCCTCAATTCAGGGTTCACTACATGGGCAGGAACATGATAACGGTTGCATCCAAACAGGCGGAAATTCTCGGGTGCCGATGCATTAATGTTAAATTCTACGCTTTGATTGATACCTTTATCGATAATTAGGTTATAGAAATCAGTTTGCCCAAAACATTCAGCCACCTGATTATCGGTTCCGTAAAAGCGAACCGTGGTTGCTCCACGAGTGGTGAGGGTATCGAAACGGAAACTATTGATATCGTCGCTCACAAAGCGAATGGAACCGTTGTTTTTTAGGCTGCCCTTAATGTAAACCTGATGGTACACATCGTAGTAGCGGGGCACAGCCGATCCAGGTGATGTGCCTGCAGGGGGAAGGGTGGCATCGTGCGTTGAGGCAGTTCCTGTTCGGATAGCCCCATTGGTGTTAACCACAACATCACCATGAATATCTAACTTTATTCTGTTATGAATGGTTGCTGAGGGATCATCCTTGAAGATTTTAAATACACCCCTGTCCACAATCAGATTCCCGTATATAGTAAGGTTATTCAGCAGGATTGCCTCGTTTGATGCATTGGGCAGGTTAATCTTTAAGTTGAAGTAATTAGGTTGATTGTTTAAATCAAAGGTTGCATCGGGAACATTGTACTCAACGGTACCTCCACCAGGTTCAACAATCTCATTTACAGCCACATTGGGCATCTGGTTGGTAGCAAGTTTAAGGGTTCCCTGCCCCTCGAGTATGGAAACCAACTCATTAAAGGCATAGCTTTGTAGGTCAAGTGTACCACCATCGTGGATATTTATTATTAAACCCTTGGTGTTGAGGTTGTTGGTAAGGTAAACATTCCGCCCCTGAAGTATAAACACGTTGTCGGAATTTTCTGGTACCCTATTGCCCTCCAGCAGTTGACCGGAGGGGTCGGTTGTCCATGTA
>DSBV01000073.1 GCA_011045955.1 Bacteroidales bacterium
AATATAGAGCTTATTTCCATTCAGCGGAAGAGAGCGGGATTTTTTCCCCTCTCTTTGCTGAAAAAATATTGATGTCATCCTCACCGAAAGTTGCATTTATTGGTTGAATTTAGGGAATTTAAAAAGGACTTAAAAACAAGAAAGCAATAGAGAGGAACGTTGAAATAATTGGTGAAGCGGTTAATTGAATCCTAAATGTAAACCCCGAAATAATGATTACTAACGCAAGAAAAATTGTTGACACACGGAATAGAATAATTCACGGTTATGGCGCAGTTTTTGAAAACAATGGCGATAGTATCTAACGACTTAAAAAAATTAAGACAAGAAATAATAAATCTTTTCGACGACTAAAAAGCCCTTGCTGCAACACGGGGTGTAGCCAATGCGGGTAGTCATTTGAGTTTCGGAACGGTTTCGCCCGTTCGGGCATTTTCAAACGTAACATGCTCTCCCGTACTCCACACACGTCCAGCCGTTGTAGGCAATTATAGCGCACAGCGCAGTGAAAAACGGAGAAGCCGATAGCCGAAAGTGGAGGCAAAATTTAAATTTATAGTAAAATGAAAAAGACTATTTTTTACTTCGGGCTATTTTTAGCCTTGGGACTGACAGGTGTAGTGTTTAATTCTTGCGACAAGGATGATGACACTGACGGAGGTACTAATGATGGTCAAGTTTTTAAGATTACAGCAACAAATGTGATCAATGACTCTGCTGAAATCAAAACTGTAAAAGCAATTGTTTATTGGGAAAGTGGCGATTATGATTACGGTAGCGATGCAATTGCACAAGCACCCTATCAAAACAATGGTTTTACATTGGAACTTCCTGAAATACTAGATGCTAAATACTTGGAAACGCTTGATGCGGAAGATTTGGAAGAAATTTTCGTAAGCGATAACAATTTCAAGTTTTGTACTCTTGACGACCTTAATGGTTACAACAGCGAAGATGAAAAAATTGGCGAATTTTATTTAGTTGGAGTAAAAGAAGATGGCGTGTATTTCACTTTTTGGCTATATGTTGATAGGGATGTAACCATAAATGGGGAATACAGTGAGATTGACGAGGAGGATAACGAAGAATACATAGAAATATATGATTTAACACTAAAAAAAGGTTGGAACGTCGTGTATGCTAGTGAGATGGAAAGTCCTGATAGACATGTGTATACAGCTACTATATCAAGCAAAAAGCCATCTGATGTAAATTATGCTTGGTATTTTTCAAGTTACGATGATTTAACATATCACAAAAGTTCAGCAAGCCAAGCTTTAAAATTGGCTAAAAACCCAAAGTCACTTGCTACAATACTGAAAGAAAACCTAAAGAAACATTAAAAACTGCTTCTACATAGTGTATAATACGTTGGGGTTTATGTGGTTAAGTCAAGTGTTCTGCCCCGCATCAGTTTTTGTGTTTGCGGATAGGACCGAAGCTCGTAAGCCCCAACGTTTTTAAACTCAACCGTTACCAACAAGGCTAAGAAAAAGGCGGCGGCCATAAAAATGTTTTACAATAAAAAATGGTGTTTGATATTAGAGTAAAATTTTGTATTATTGAAATCCTTTTGAGTTTTGAATTGCATTGATTTTCAGTTTCTAAACCAAAATTTCTAATTAACTATTTGGCAGCTAAAGGATATCGATTTAAGTACAAGGAACTAACTAAATTACAGAGATATGAAATTTGTTGTATCAAGCACCATGCTATTGAGCCACTTAACAGTGGTGAGCAAGGTAATCAGCAGCAAGAACACCCTACCAATTCTCGACAACTTCTTATTCAAGTTGGAAGGTAATGAGCTGGAAATTACAGCATCTGACCTTGAATCGACTCTTACAACAAAAATTACCCTCGATAATGTTATGGGTGATGGTTCAATTGCAATTCCGTTCAAAATTCTTATTGATACCCTTAAGGAGTTCTCGGAGCAACCCCTCACATTCGAAATCGACACGGGTACCCTTGCAGTTGTTATTCACTCGGAGAATGGCCAGTTCAACATTGTAGGTCAACCCGCCGATGATTTTCCAAAACTCGCTGAGCTAAGCCCCGAGAGCAAGGTTAGTGCTAAGGTGGCAGCCGATATAATGCTTAACGGCATTACCAAAACCATTTTTGCTACCGCCGACGACGAAATGCGCCCAGTGATGAATGGGGTATTTGTTGAGCTAACCGCCGAAGGGATGACCTTTGTTGCTTCCGACTCACACAAGCTGGTTCGCTACCGTCGCAAGGATGTTCAGGTTGAAGAGTTTTCGTCGTTCATAATCCCTAAAAAACCTGCCAACCTGCTTAAGTCAATTCTTGTAAAGGAAACCGGCTTAGTAAATGTTGAGTTCGATAGTAAGAATGCCCGCTTTACCATGAGTGGTTATACCTTGGTTTGCCGTTTGGTTGAAGGGGAATACCCCAACTATAGCGCTGTAATTCCTGTTGATAATCCAAACCGTATGATTATTGATAGGGTTGATTTTTATAACTCGGTTCGTCGCGTTTCAATCTATTCAAACGCTGCAAGCAATCTTGTTAAGTTAGGCTTAACCTCTAACCAGTGCGAGGTTTCAGCTCAAGACCTCGATTTCTCGGTTTCAGCTTACGAACGCTTAAACTGCGACTACCAAGGCGATGAAATGGAGATAGGCTTTAAATCAGCTTTTCTGGTAGAGATTTTGGCAAACCTTTCCTCAACCGAGGTGGTTCTTTCCATGTCTGACCCCTCGCGTGCAGGACTTATATTCCCCCACCAGAACGAAAACCCCGACGAGGACGTATTGATGCTTCTAATGCCAATGATGGTTGGTGCATAGGAATTCTTATCCAACTTCCCCAGCCTTGGCTTGGGGAAGTTTTTTTATTAATGAAAGGTTTTGTAAATGGGATTACATATTAAAAACCCTTTGGTGGTATTCGACCTGGAGACCACAGGAATTGATGTGGCTAAGGATAGAATAGTTGAAATAGCCGTGTTAAAGGTGTTCCCCAATGGAAACCGTGAATCCAA
Source organism: Bacteroidales bacterium (assembly GCA_011045955.1). Classification (GTDB taxonomy): domain Bacteria; phylum Bacteroidota; class Bacteroidia; order Bacteroidales; family Tenuifilaceae; genus Tenuifilum. Next base: position 3,011 of record DSBV01000073.1, read on the forward strand.
GGTTAGGCGCATAAACCCTGAAATGCCTATACCACCTGAGGCAACCGCTGTTCATGGAATTACCGACGACGATGTTAAGGATGCGCCAACCTTTCGGGAGATAGCAAAATCATTGGCAAGCTATATTGCAGGGTGCGATTTTGCCGGTTTCAACTCCAACAAGTTCGATTTACCACTATTGGCCGAAGAGTTCTTCCGCGCCGGTGTTGATATTGATCTGAAAAAACGCAAGTTTATTGATGTTCAAACCATTTTCCATAAAATGGAAAAAAGAACATTGGCTGCTGCTTATAAGTTCTACCTCGATAAGGATTTGAAAAATGCTCACAGCGCCGAAGCCGATACGCTTGCTACCTTCGAAATCCTTTGCGCTCAGGTTGAACGGTATCCTGAACTAAAAAACGACATCGATTTCCTATCGGAGTTCAGCTCATTTAACCGTAATGTTGATTTTGCTGGTCGAATCATACTCAACGACAACGGGGTGGAAATATTTAATTTTGGGAAGCATAAGGGTAAACCTGTAGTTGACGTGTTAAAGTCGGAACCGAGTTACTACTCCTGGATGATGAATGGCGATTTTCCTTTATATACTAAAAAGGTGCTTACTGCCATTTATCTAAAGATGAAGCAAAAATAATTTCATCTCAGTATTAACTATTATTAACAAATGCTATATTTACGTCCAGATTAATGGATATAATTATGGCACTTATTGAAACATTCCGTCGTCAAGGCGACTTCCTTTTTAGAAATCGTAGTTACCTACCTGTTGTTCTGATTTTTGCAGGAATTGGCTACTATGTTTACTTGCACTTAACCGACCAGTATTCCTACAATGCAAATTACTTTATTAGCTGCTTTCTAGTTAGCTTCATTGGTTTAGCAATTCGAGTTGTTACCATTGGCTATACTCCTAAAAACACATCAGGCCGTAATACCAAGGAGCAGGTAGCCGACACTGTTAACACTTCGGGCATGTACTCGCTTGTAAGACATCCGCTTTACCTAGGTAACTTTTTTATGTGGTTTGGCTTGGTCCTCCTTACCCAAAGTATTTGGTTCGTGGTTTTTTTTGTGCTGATTTACTGGCTATACTACGAGCGTATTATGTATGCCGAGGAGTGTTTTTTACGCAATAAATTTGGCTCGGAATACCTGAGTTGGGCCGATAGCGTTCCTGCCTTTATACCCCATAGGTTTAGATGGCATTCGCCCAACCTGCATTTTTCCATACGTAATGTGGTAAAGCGCGAGAGTATAGGACTTTTCAAGTTGGTGCTTATGTTTTTTGTATTCCAGTATATACACGAGGTTATTGCAAGCAAAGGCAAGTTGTATGAGCTAAGCCCGTGGGGCAAAGGTTGGTTCATTGCCTTTGTTGCCATTGGCGTTATTTACTTGGTTTTAAGAACCATTCGTAAGAAAACCCGTTTGCTCGAAGTTGATGGTCGTTAAGGCACAATAACCTTTAAGCCCTTATTTATCACGCTTATTTTAATTTTACGATCCATTATAATTGGCTCACCGTCAAAGTGAACCACATCTTCGCGTTTACGTTTTATCACAACCTTATGGGCTTTCCCGGTTTGGAGAACTGTGCTTTTGTCAATAGTTCGGGTGAATAGCATTGCACCAATGGCCGGAGCCTGAAGCAGGTTAATGGGCGACATAATGGCAATGTCCAGTAACCCATCCTGTATATCGGCATTAGGGGCTATGTAGGCATTATTCCCGTACTGCGAGGCATTGGCACAAGTTATCAGAAATGCTCTAACTTTCATCTTTTGAGTATCGTCAATTTTAACCTTGTACTTTTTGGGTTTATACCTAAAGAAATCCATTAAGGCTACCTTGACATAGTTGAAAAATCCACGTCCTTTTTCCTTGGCGAATCGGTAGCCTATATGAGCATCAAAACCTACGCCGCAGGTGCAAAAGAAAGGAAGCCCATTAACAATTCCATAGTCAATGGCCTCAATTTTTAGTTTGTTAATAACCTGAATGGCTTTGGCTGCATCGAGGGGGATTTTAAGATGCCTGGCAAGTCCATTGCCCGATCCAAAGGGAATTATGCCCATTGCACATTCGGTGTTAACAATTGCACTGCCAACCTCGTTAACAGTTCCATCGCCACCAACGGCAACAAAATATTTATAGCCTTCAGCTATCTTTTCGGTAATAATTTGCCGGGCATCGCCCTTTTTACGAGTAAAAAGTATCTCGGGATCAAGTGTTTCATTATCAATGGTTTTGTTAATAGTGTGCAGAATGCTTTCCTTCCCGCGAGTTCCTGAAATGGGATTTACAATAAAAAGAATTTTCTTTCGGGTTGATTTTGAAGTGTAATCGGCCATGGAACTAACTTTTAACTCGCAAAAATAGTTTTTTTTCATAGCATTCATTGTCCACATTTGATAGGCATTGTTTATTTTTGGGAATAAAATTATCCCAGATAATGAAAATCGTTTGTATAGGCCGAAACTACAAGGAGCATGCTATGGAGATGAATGCCGAGGTGCCCAAAGTGCCGGTGTTCTTCATTAAACCCGATAACTGTTTGCTTCGCAATAATCAACCCTTTTTTTATCCCGATTTCACCAACGATTTACAATACGAAATAGAGGTAGTATTACGAATTAGCAGGTTGGGCAGGAGCATTAAGCAAAACTTTGCCCATCGCTACTACGATGCCATAACACTTGGTATCGATTTAACCGCTCGTGATCTTCAGCGCGAGTGTAAGGCTAAGGGATTGCCCTGGGAAATTGCCAAGGCTTTTGATTACTCTGCCCCAATTGGGTCTTTCATTCCAAAGGAGGAGTTAAGCGATTTGAACGGCTTAAATTTTAGGCTTGAGATTAACGGCAAGGTTGTTCAGCAAGGCAACACCGCCAATATGGTTTTTAGCTACGATGAGCTTATTTCGCATGTGTCGCGTTTCATAACCTTTAGAACCGGCGACCTTCTATTTACTGGAACCCCAAGCGGGGTAGGCCCCGTTAGGGTTGGCGATAGGTTGCAGGCCTATTTGAACGATAGGTTAATGCTCGATTTCTTTATTAAGTAGAATTAAGTGGTGCCCAGATTTCCCTACTTTTAAAAAGGAATGGCTGATGTTACCTCAAGTTCCGATTGTAACCGCTTGAAAAAGGTTAGTGGGTAACTTGCAGTTAGCGTATTTAATGCGTACTCGATGGTTTGCTCTATGCTGGTCGATTGCTTTACAAGTTTTTCATCTAATAGGTTAACCACAGCGTAAGCACTATCGTGAGTTGAAACACCCTGCGAGATTTCCCCCTCGAGCTTGGTGAAAAAGTCCATGGTTTCCCGGTAGTGTTGTTTTTGTTTGTTGGAATAACGGTGTAGCGAGGAGTATGCATTTGTAAAGCTTGTAAACCTATTACGTAGGTTTGCCAGAACCTTGCGTGGAAGTTGGTCGATACCAATACCTCGTTTAAGGTAAATTTCAGTATAACGAGAAACACCAATATGCCCAAGGGCATCAAGATCATCGGCGGTGGATACAAGTAAACCCAAGTTGAGCATGTCGTCGGGTTTAGTAACCGGACGCTGCTTTACCGATTTGTCGTCGTGTAACTCTACTGCCTTAACAATCGATGTTTTTTGAGTGTCGCTCAAATCAGCTATTGGGCTGATATATTGCTTACAGAGTGCTGCGCCCTCTGCGCCGTGCTGCTCATCGAGGGTTTTGGTTAGGCCAGCATCGTGAAAGAAACAGGCAATTAATGCATTTTCAATTAGTTGTTCAGTGATTGTTAGTCCAGCCTTATGCAGCTCAATCAGTAAACCCCGGCAATGTAACCATACCCTAATATGGTGTTGCAGGTCGTGCGAAGGTAACGACACATTTGTGAATATACTCTCAAGGTGGCGGAAAAGGTTCGACAAGTGTTTTGTCTCAATCCTATGAATTTTAGAGAGTAACTCTTCCATGGTTTGTATATAGTTTATGCAAAGTAAATAAAAAAGCAGGAGAAATTTTCCTGCTTTTACGTGATTTCGGTAGAATTGTTTTAAGCCATCTCCTTTGATTTGGCAATAATTTCATAGGCGATATCGAGAATTGTGGTATCGTCGAGGGTTACTATTCCGCCATCAGGCCCCGGTTCAAGGTGGAATCCCACAGCGCCTCCATCCTTGTAGTTGGTTCCACCAAAATAATTGCGGACAGTTTCAACATTGATGTTCAACCTGTCCGCAATTACCTGCATGCTACCATCAGGAAGGCTATCCTTAACCCTCCTGAGCTCATTAAATG
>DSBV01000092.1 GCA_011045955.1 Bacteroidales bacterium
AAATTGGGTTATGGCATTTTGATCCAAATCTTATTGTGATAATCAAGGTAAATGGGCAATGCAGCCGAATCGTACCAGTTAAAAATTTCGGGTTTTAGGATTCCTGAACTTACTGCTGGATCGGTATTAACCATTTCCTCTACTTTCTTAATGTCAGTTTCGTAGAAAATGAGCACCCCCCCTAACTATAAGGGTTTGCTCCAAACGGCCCAGCAACAAATAGTTTGCTCTCGTTATCTAAACGGCTAATGTTATTCAAATGACCTCGAAAAATGCTGTCCTTTTCATGCTCTGAGTAGTTTTGCTTTTCGCCCGTTTTTTTAAACACTAACGTATGTAACCGTATCCCATATTCATCGGCATTTAGCATTTGGGCTAGCCCCGGATCGTAATTAGCGTTTTGTGCAAGTAAAAAATTAACTCCTGCAACAAGTAGTATTAAGGTAATCGATATCTTTTTCATTGTTCTAATAACAATGCTCAACACAAAGCGTTAAATTACTATGCTATCAAATCAAATAATACAAAAGAGTATGAAAAGAATTGCATTTTGCATAGGATTAAGCGTAATGTCATTACTAGGGCTATGGTCAAATTGCCAACGAAATCCTAACAAGTATTGCATTAGGTAAATATTCCGATGCCCTTGAACAAATTAATGAGCAGCCTTCATCACCTGAGTTAATCCACTTCAAGGCAATAGCTTTTGAAGGGTTAAGCATGTGGGATAGTGCAATTGTTTACTATTCAAAACTTACAAATATCGACACTCAACTTGCGAAGAAAGGGTTAGCCAGGTGTTACGAGAGTGTTGGTTATTCATCTAAAGCCATTGACCTTTACAAACAAATACTAGCAGATGATTCCTTGAATGCTAGCATAATAATCAGGTATGCAAACCTGCTTAGGAGTAGTTCATTGCATAATCAGGCTCTGAAACAGTACCTAAAACTTGTTGAATTGGATTCGACAAGTGCTAAATACTGGGAAATGCTAGGAGACCAGTACAAGACAATGAACATGACTATTGAAAGCACCAGCGCCTAGTATAAAGCATATCAGCTAAATTCTAAAAATCTTATAGTTGCTTCAAAATACTTCACTCAACTGCTTAAAATTAATGTACCCATACAGTATGTGTATGAGAATATCCTTGATGCCTATCAGGTTGACTCAACTTACATGCCCATTCTTATGCTAAAGGCAAAGGTTGAATCGGATATGAAAAAGTACAGTAAAGCTGAGATAACCATAACAAAGATTGCTGAACTAGGCGATTCGTCATTCTTTACCCTAAAAAATCTTGCTATTGCCAAGCATAGTAACGGTTCCTATCTGGAAGCGGAAAATCTTTTTAAAAAGGCTTATGAGATGGATACCACCGACTTGCTTCTAAATTTGGTTTACGCAAAAACTTTGCAGAATGTTGGTGAGCGCAACCTTGCACTGGATATTATAAACAAAACCATTAAGCTTCTTTACCTACCCGATGAGCCGGTAGCATCATTTTATGAACTAGCAGGAGATATTTATAACTCCGGCAACAAAATTGATTTGGCAGTTGAAAACTATCAAATGGCACTCGAAAAAGATAAAAAAAAAATGAATTTAAGTACCTGAATATGATTATTTGGTGCAAGATTTAAGATAAGAAATTCAGAGATGCTGAATACCTGGTATATAAATACGATAGCATTATCCTGGAAAAATATGCTGATGACAGCATCCAGCTAAAAAACGAACAGAGAAAAACTGGGTTTTATAAAAATTTACTCAAAAAGGAGTTTTTCTTTATGGATGATTTAAAAAACGGGAAATTTCTTGTTTGCTAAACAAATCCCTTTCAAAAGGTGTTCCTAATGTATGGGAAACCTTTCTTATATAGTTCTATTCGATTCATCGTGTAATCTATGCCAGAAAAGCATACGCTTCATAAAGCGTTACGATAAAAGGCAACGATTTAGTTACATTCCGTTTGGCTCAGATGATGCAAGTTTAATTGTCAGTCATTATGGGGTTAATAGGCATTATAAAGAATCAGTGGTTTTTGTTCTAAAGGGAAAAGTATACACAAAATCAACGGCAGCATTACTGATTTGTTGTCACCTTAGTGGGTTTTGGCCAATACTTTCAATATTATTGCTTATACCTACTCCTATAAGGGATTTTTTCTATGACATAATAGCCCGTAACCGTTACCGCTGGTTCGGTAAATGTGAAAGCTGCGTTTCTGAATAGTCAATATCATTTTTGAATTAAATCAATTGGTAGGAGCCTTAACGGCTCAATACTTTCAGGTGTAACATCGACCTGAACGGCAAATAGTTTTACTCCTGCATCAAACGCCTTTATTAGTTCTTTAGCATATACAGGGTCAATTCTCCAGGCAGGAGCAAATATTTCCACATCGGTGCGTTGAATAATGTAGATCATAGCTACATGGTAACCATCAGCTTTAGCTTTAATCAGAGTGCTAAGATGTTTTTGCCCACGAGTAGTTACGGCATCAGGAAATTGGGCAAACCTCCCTTCCTTCAACGTTACGTTTTTCACCTCAAATAACCATTTCTGGTTATCAGTTTCGCCGTAAATGTCGAAACGGCTATCGTCGTACTTTACTTCTCTTCTTAAAGTTTTAAAATTGGGTAGCTCATCAATCCATTGCTTCTCCAGAATCTCATAGGCAATTCTATTGGGATTTGAAGTGTTTATTCCTACCCAACTATTATTAATCCTAATCATCTCCCAGGTATAGGCTAGCTTTCGATTTGGATTAGAGCTTGGGCTTATGAATACTTCGGCATACTCTTCAAGACAGCTTTTCATTGAGCCCGAATTGGTGCAATGCGCTGTAACTAAATTCCCGTTGTCGAGTAGGATATCGGCCAAAAATCGTTTGTAGCGTTTTACAAGCCTACCGTGTATTAAGGGCTCTGGAAAAGTCATTTCAAGGCGTTTGTTAAGTTTACCATAATAACATTGTTATTACGGTGATGTTCAAAAAAGCGATTGCTGCTCAGGGTATGGGTAGGGTTCCAAAACTTCCGGAACATTCCTGTTCGCTTTAGGATTCGAAATTATGGGTGACACTGTATGCACCTTTAAATATTCCTGTTCTACGGGTTTAATTATATCAGAGTAAAGGGAAGTTTTTAAATCCTTATCCAACCATTTTTCTGCATTTTCGGGCTTAAGAATGGCAGGCATTCGTTTCTTGGTGTTGTGAATCTTCTCGAGTAGTAAGTTTGCCGGCAAGGTGATTATGCTGAAGGTGTCAACCATTTCCCCTGTTTCAGTATTAGCCCATGTGCTATAAATTCCGGCTAAATGCATTATTTCATTATTACTTAAGCCGATAAACCATGGTATTTTTTTGCCTCCAATATGCTGCCATTCAAAAAAGCCGGTAGCAGGTACTATGCATCTGTTGCCTTTTGCCGAGTATCGGAACGATGGTTTTTCAAACAAACTTTCAAATTGGGCATTTAGGGTTTTGCTTCTAATATCAAGGGCATCGTTTGGGGTTTTTGTCCATTGGGGAATTAATCCCCATTGCATAGGTAATAAGTATCCGGGATTCTCAATGCTTTTTACTGGAACTATTGAAAAATCAAAAGCTGACAAGAAGTAAGCTGGCTCAAAATTGAAATCGACTTTAAACCTAGCATTAAGCAATTTCTCCAACCTGTATTTTTCAATCTGAATACTCAACGTGAAGCACATAACATACTTGTTTGTTTAAGAACAAAGCGTCACCCCACTATGATGACGAAGAGTTTCATATGTCCGGCGTTATGGTAAAACTCTTTACTAACGCTAAGCGGTAAAAAGTCTATATTCCCAAAAACAAGATAACTTGAACCCCGCAAATCGGAGCAGGTTCAGTAATATTCTTTTTCGCAAAGCGTTACAGGTTCTTGAATCTTTTAACCTTTATCCTTTAACCTTTAACCTTGCCCTTACTTCCCTTCAATCTGTTTAATTGTCCACTCAAGGGCTTCCTCGAGCATTTCGGTTGAAGGATCTGCTATAAAACCATTGTCGTGTAACGATTTTACCATGGAACGGGAGTATTCAATATCCTTTTTGGCAATGCTATACGCCTCATCCCAACTCATGGGCCTACGGGCAACACCGTCCTTTACAGCCTGAACAGCAACATCGGCGGCTTCAACAGGGAATACATCGGCCTCGTCCATGGTTGGAACAATGTTATCGGGCTTGATGCCGCGCTTTTCGGCAAAGTTTGCTAACGAGTGAGCCGCTGCAATGGCCATGTTGTCGGTTATTTTTGATGCTCTAACTATTAGGGCGCCTTTAAGAATACCCGGGAATCCCAATGAGTTATTTACCTGATTCGGGAAATCGCCGCGTCCGGTAGCAACAATATAGGCGCCTGCCTCTTTTGCAGCATAAGGGTAGATTTCAGGAACCGGGTTGGCGCATGCAAAAACAATGGCTTTTTCAGCCATAAGCCTAATCCAATCCTGCTTAATGGTATCGGGCCCTGGGGTGGAAAGCGATATTAACACATCGGCGCCTTTCATGGCCTCGTCCATGGTATTAATACATTCGGGATTGGTTTGCTCGCAAATTTCCCATTTCCGATAAAAGCGATGATCTGCTTTTATATCCTCGCGATTTTTATGAAGAGCACCATGTGAATCGAACATCACCATTTTTTTAGGATCCCCACCATCGGCAATAATTAGGCGGGCAATTGTTGTGTTAGATGCTCCAGCACCAAAGAAAACAATGCGAACATCGCTTAGCTTTTTGCCGACCAGTTTAAGGGCGTTGAGTAACCCGGCAAGGGTTACGCATGCAGTTCCTTGGGCATCATCGTGCCAAACCGGAATCACACATTCCTCCCTCAGTACATCGAGAACCCTATAGCAGTTAGGTTGTGAGATATCCTCAAGGTTTACAGCGCCAAAGCTGTGCTGGCACATCTTTACAAAATCAATTATCTTTTCTGGGTCGTTCTTGCCATCTTTACCCTTACTGTCGATGCAAAGGGCAACCGCATCAACTCCACCTAAGTATTTCATTAAAAAGGCTTTGCCTTCCATAACTCCCAAACCTCCCGGTGGGGTGCAATCGCCATCGCCAAGTACACGGGTTGAATCACTGACCACTGCCACCAAATTACCGCGGTTTGTTAACTCAAACGATGTATCGTTATTATCCCTTATTGTTGTAGATATTTTCGATACCCCGGGCGTGTACCAAACGTTGAACCAGTTAAAACCGGGTACAGGAGCTTTAGGAACGGTTTGGATTTTGCCTCCATAATGGCGATGTGCTTTTTCGCTCAAATATTTCAGAAATAAAGTTTTTCCTTTGGCGCGTTGTTCCTCTGTCCAGCTTTCGGGAAACATTTCGCCAAGGCGCTCTAATTTGATGTTTACCTTACCCATATGGTTAGTTTTTAAAGGTTTAGTTTTAAAACTTAATATTCATTTTGTTCACAAGTTACAAAAATCGTATTGAATAATCGAGTTTTTTCAATATGTTTTACAATACATTTTTTTATTGCTATTTTTGATAAAAAAGTATAGGTTTGAGGTCGAAATTTCTGTTTTATTAATCTTGGTTTTAGCTAAACAAATATCAATATATGAGCGTATTAGTAAATAAAAATTCACGTGTGATAGTGCAGGGGTTTACTGGCGGCGAAGGAACTTTCCATGCATCGCAAATGATTGAGTATGGAACAACAGTAGTTGGCGGTGTTACACCAGGCAAGGGAGGTCAAACACATTTAGACCGACCCGTATTTAACACGGTTGCCGAGGCCGTTAAGGAAACAGGTGCCGACGTTTCGGTGATTTTTGTTCCACCAGCCTTTGCTGCCGATGGCATTATGGAAGCAGCTGCTGCAGGAATAAAGGTAATCGTTTGTATTACTGAAGGTATTCCCACTAACGATATGGTTAAGGTTAAGCACTTCCTTGCTGATTACCCCGAAACCCGCTTAGTTGGACCAAACTGTCCTGGCGTAATAACTCCCGAAGAGGCAAAAGTTGGCATTATGCCAGGGTTTATCCATAAAAAGGGACATATTGGCGTTGTATCGCGTTCTGGCACATTAACCTACGAAGCTGTTGACCAGCTGACCAAGTTGGGCCTGGGTCAAAGCACCTGCATTGGAATTGGTGGCGATCCCATAATTGGAACAACCACGCTCGAGGCTGTTAAATTGCTTATGGCCGACCCCGATACACAAGGTATTGTAATGATAGGTGAGATTGGCGGTAGCATGGAAACCGATGCTGCACGTTGGATTAAGGAGAACGGGACTAAGCCTGTTATGGGCTTCATTGCTGGACAAACTGCTCCCAAAGGTCGCCGTATGGGGCATGCTGGGGCTATTATTGGTGGAGCCGACGATACCGCTGCTGCCAAAATGAAAATAATGCGTGAATGCGGTATTCATGTAGTGGAATCGCCTGCTAACATTGGCCAAACCATGAAGGATGCGCTGAAATAGTATCCTACCTAAAACAATAAAAGCCGGCAACTATCTAGCCGGCCTTTTTTTATTCCCGTATTGGTTTATCCTTTGCTTTTATGTCTATTGCCTCAGTTTTCCCTTTTTTTAGCATCCGTATGAACCAGAATATTATAGCAGCGATTAGAACTATTAAAGTAATCCTTACCCATAAAGTATGCAAGATTCAAGTCACAAATGCAACTTTTGTCTTTGTTAATAATTGGTTTTTTACAAAAATAGGACTTTTATAGCTATACCGCTTCCTTGGCCTGCTGTTAATTCTGTTTGCAACAAACTGTAAGAACTCATCATCAATGGTTTTGAAGTCAGTTTTTTTAGGTATGTACTGTCTAATTAGACCGTTGAGGTTCTCGTTCGCCCCTCTTTCCCACGAATGATATGGCTTGGCA
>DSBV01000119.1 GCA_011045955.1 Bacteroidales bacterium
ATATAACACTGACACCCTCATTTTTGCTAAACCACTCGAACTTGAGTATTTTGAGTTTTTAGGTAAAAGATTTGTTTATGATGTGGTGGTAGGGAAAGATTTTGCAGGTAAATATTTAATAGGAACATACTTGGAGGTTATAGTTGATGGTAAATGTAAGCTATACCGAAAATATGATAAAAAATTGGTTGCATTTACTCAAGGCTATAAATATGCAGCCGCTGAAACAGCAGCAGAAACCTATCAGTTGCAAACTAGCTTGTATGTAAAGTTTAATGAAAACGAAGCCCCTTTTTTTTTACCTAAAAAAAGAAAAATACTTCTTAAACTATTTGCTGATCAAAAATATGAACTTAAAAAATTTATTAAACAGCATAGGCTGAAGTTCACTTCTGATGATGATTTTATTGCATTAGTTAATAAGTATAACTCTTTAATATGATATTGCTATGAGACGGTTATTTATTACCATTTTAATACTATCAGCTACTTTCCCTCTCTTTTTGAAATCTCAGTCAAGAACTATAAATGTAATTGACTTCAAGGTACACGATAATTGTTTATATCTGGAGTACAAGCTGAATTCAAATAAACCGGAAGACGTATTATTTATCCTATGGGACGATGATTTTAACCCATCTATACCTAAATCAGTTGAAGGAAGTACTGGCAATGCTGTAAAACCTGATGGTGTTAAATTGGTAAAATGGAATTTATATAATGATAATGATATGCTGTACTCTAAGCTTAGGCCCGATTTGATTGCCTTAAATGATTACGAGGGTAAAAATGGTAGCCAAAGTGCTTTTTACTCAATGCTTGTGCCTGGTTTAGGAGATTATTTTGTTACTGATGTGAGAAGTATGAGATTTAAACCTTACCTCAGAACTTTATCTGCTTTGGGTGCAATTTCGTTAGGACTAATAGCCTCTAATAAAATTGAAAGACCTGCCGTTTACACACATTACGTTAATCCCTGGACGAATACGGTTGAAGAGAGGTTCAGTGGTTACGGCAATAAGCAGTACTGGTTGTTTAAACACGATAACGCTTTTTTTCTAACTATCGGACTAGGGATATGGGTTTATGATATAATATGGGTGGCAACTAAAGGTGGTAAAAACGATAAGATAAATAAATTGCTTTCAAATATTGAACTTACTCAATCACCTAATGGCTCATTTGCATTGGGCTTGAATTTCCCTTTAAAATGAAAAAAATAAGCTTATACTCTATTACTCTAGTTATGCTACTTGGGGGCTTTCACTATCTTTTTGCTCAAGATAGTTGCGTTGTATTAATGGAAAATCTTACAGGGTTTTATTCAGGAAATTGCAAAAAAGCCCTTGCCTCTGGTAAGGGGAGAGCAAAAGGAATTGATGAATATATTGGAAAGTTCAAAAAGGGATTTCCTCATGGTTATGGGGAATGCTATTATAGCGACGGTAAGGTGTATAAGGGTTATTGGAAAAAAGGGAAAAAACATGGTAAAGGCGTTTTAGTAATTCCTATTGCTAACGGTAATAAAGATTCAGTTGTATCAGGTATATGGTTTGAGGATAACTTTCTTCGAAAGGTTAACTTGCCCACCTATACTATTGTTGAAAAAAGAAATTTAGATAGGTATAGCATTGTAAAAGTTGGTAACGGAAAGAGTATAAGATTTGCTTTTTATAGGGCTGGAGGGGCTAACAACACTATTCACGATTTAAACATATATGGTAGCACAGGATTTATTTCTAATGATGGCCGTTACCTTGTTTACAGGGATGTTGATTTTCCTTTTAGATGTAGGGTTACTTATTATACATTGAATAAATCAGGAATGGTAACATATTTCGTTACTTTTGAATTTATTATAAATGAACAAGGGCTGTGGGAGATTAAACTTTTTAACTAATTCATGTTTTTTCACATCTTTCCGAACATTTTTCAAAATTCAGCGGTCTAAAAGCTTAACGTGCTGTAAATCAATATTAAAAATCACTGTTGTCCGATAAAAATAAAAGAGATAGGAGCCCACAAGGAACTCTCAACTCCTTTTAGTGTTTTTTTTATCACAACCACATCAGATGCCAACAAACGGCCAGATTCGGATGTTTTTGGAAATATCTACCATGAACTTCTTAAGCAGCATGGTCATGTTATCTCGGACAGCAGGATTAAGGACGCAAAATGTGCTGGACGAAATCCGCAGAACGGGAAAAAGAAGGGCGGCATAAAGCTTCACCCAGTAATACATGCAGATGAAGCTGTGCCCAAAATGGTTTGGCTCTCAAGCGCTGACACTCATGATCACATGCAGCTAGACAAACTCAAGCACGATGCGAACACGATCCATTTTTTTGACAGGGGGTGCAATGACCGTAAAGTGTTTGAGAAGGTTACGTTGTTACAAACAAGTTATGTTAACCGCCTTCCATGGGCTTCAAGCGAAATTAGTTCGAATAGAAACAAACATGAAACTCCTCTGAACTTTATTTACACTACTAAGGTTTGGTGGGCAGGTGGATATGAACTCGTTCCTTAATTATAAAATTTTTAGTATAATACAAAGGCAGCAGGTATAACCTGCTGCCTTTGTATTTCGGTGTGTTAAATAAATTTAAAATAAAATCTTGCATTTTGACCGTAAAATTTATAGATTAGCCCTGTTGAAATTTCACTAACCTCTATTGTAAACCTAAAACTTGTTCTATGAAAAAACTAAGCGTTTTTCTTGCAGGTTTGCTACTGGCAGGTATTACCCTGGTTCAGGCGCAAACGGTAAGGATTGCCGGTACTGTTACGAGTGCCGAGGATGGAATGCCCATGCCGGGTGTTTCAGTTATTGTAAAGGGTACAACCATTGGTGCAACTACCAATGTTGATGGTAAGTATGAGCTTGCCGTACCCGCTAGTGCTGAAACCCTCATCTTCAGCTTTGTGGGGTTCAAAACCCAGGAGGTAGCCATTGCCGGCCGTTCGGTTATTGATGTGGTAATGGAAACCGAAGCCGTTCAGATGGGTGAGGTTGTTGTTACTGCTCTGGGTATTACCCGTGAGAAAAAGGCACTTGGCTATGCCGTGCAGGATGTTAAAGCTGATGAACTAAACAAGTCAGGCCAAACAAACGTTTTGAATACCCTAACTGGTAAGGTGGCTGGTGTTCAAATTGTTGGAGCATCGGGTAATACTGGTGGTTCTGCTAAGGTGCTTATCCGTGGTGTTGCTTCCGTTTCGGGTAGCAACGATCCTCTATTCGTAGTTGATGGAGTACCCCTAAGCAATGCTAACTTCAATTCATATTATGCAAATGTAGGTGCAGGTGGTTATGACTATGGTAACCTAGCTCAGGACATCAACCCTGAGGATATTGAATCGGTTTCAGTGCTTAAGGGTGCTTCGGCATCAGCTCTTTACGGTACACGTGCATTGAACGGTGTAATTCTAATTACAACCAAAAAGGGGGCACAGAAAAAAGGTATTGGGGTTACAGTAAACTCTGGCGTTGCGTTTGAAAAAGTAGCATACCTGCCTAAAGTCCAAAAGCTTTATGGTGGTGGTATCACCATTGACGATGCTAACGGTGGTGTTAATGGGTTTGAACAGGTAAATATTGGTGGAAAGGATTATCTGGTTGTTAACTATCAAACCGATGAATCATGGGGGCCTAGGTATGATCCCAACATCAGGGTTTTACCATGGAATGCTTTCGACGCATGGGATACCAAGAACTATTTAGTTGAAAAACCTTGGGTTTATCCTAAGAATGACTTTAATTACTTCTTCCAAACAGGTGTATCATACACTAATAGCGTTGCTGTTAACGGTACAACCGATAAGTCTAGTTTCAGGTTATCATACACCAACATGACAATTGACGGGTATATGCCTGGCAACGAAATGAAACGTAACACCTTGAACTTTAATGGTACCAGCAAAATTAGTAAGTATTTAGAAGCTTCAACTAACATAAACTACGTACGCAACTGGGCAAAAGGCCGTCCTGAAACCGGATATGGTGACATGAACCCTGTAATGCGTATGTTCCAGTGGGGTCAAACCTCAACCGATTACAAGGATCTTAAAGCTTATAAAAATCCTGATGGTACTCAAAGAACATGGAACCGCGTAGCATGGGACGATCCTACTCCTATGTACTCTGATAACCCCTACTGGTCTTCCTACGAAAATGCTCCAGAAGACGTTCGTGATCGTTACTTCGGTAACATTGGTCTTACTGCCAACATTACCGATTGGTTAAAGGCACGCGGTAGGATTAACATGGACCATTTTAATTATACTATTGAAGAACGTAGCGCAATTGGATCACAAGCTCTTCCTTTTTACTCAATAGCTACACGTATATTTACCGAAATGAACTATGAGTTCATGTTCTTAGTGAATAAGAATATAACCGAAGATATAACTCTTAATGCCATGTTGGGTGCTAACCGTATGGAGCAAAAATATGCCCTAAGCGGTGGTTATACACAAGGCGGTTTATTGCTTCGTAATTGGTATAGCTTGAGCAACTCTGCAGTTCCTGCAGGAGTTTACGATAGCAAAAGTGAAAAACGTATCAATAGCGTGTTTGGTAGTGCTACCTTAGGGTTTAAGGGTATGATTTATTTAGACTTTACCATGCGTGGTGATTGGTCGTCAACTTTACCCGAAGAGAATAACTTCTACACATATCCGAGCGCTACTACCAGTTTCATTTTCACTGAACTACCAGGTTTGAAAGATCAAAATATTCTTTCGTTTGGTAAGATTCGTTTGAACTGGGCACAGGTTGGGGGCGATACCAATCCATATTCAACTGCTACTGTTTTTGTTCCTCTCGATAACTTTGGTACTGATCCAAACTACCGCCTCCCAACCACATTGAATAATCCTAACCTGAAACCTGAAAAGACAACCTCTTTTGAAGTTGGTACTGAACTGAAATTCTTAAACAACAGGTTAGGAATTGACTTTACCTACTATAACAACCAAACTGTTAACCAAATTATACCTGTACCCACCTCTGCAACAACCGGCTATACATCACAAATAATAAATGCCGGTAAGATAACTAACAAAGGTATTGAACTCTTGGTTACCGGAACCCCCGTTCACATGGAGAATGGTTTTTCGTGGGATGTAACACTTAACTTTGCTAAGAACGATAACCGTATAAATGAACTTGCACCCGGTGTTAATACATATCGTTTAGCAAGTTTGTTTGGTGTTGAAGTTCATGCACAGGAAGGCGAGAAGTTTGGAACTATTAAAGGTTATAATTATGTAACCGATGCAAATGGATATAAGATAGTAGGAACCGATGGTCGTTACATTCAAAAGGCTACTATTGAGTCGGTAGGTAGTTATTTACCCGACTGGAATGCAGGTTTAACTAACACATTCCGTTACAAGGGTATTGAACTTTCTGCCCAAATTGATATGCAAAAGGGTGGACGTATGTTTTCACTTACTCATATGTGGGGAACATACTCCGGTATTCTTGAGCGTACAGCAGTTAATAACATTCGTGAAGATGGTATAGTGCTTGATGGGGTATATGGTAAATTAGATGAAAATGGCAATGTTGTTTATTTAAATGCCGATGGTACAGATGCTACTGGACCCATTATGAATGAAATTGTAATCCCAGCTGAACGCTGGGCTTGGGACCACTACTCTCGTGCACGTGCAGGCCAAAATACTTTTGATACTGATTACATCAAGCTCCGTGAAGTACGAATTGGTTATAACCTACCCAAGAAGTATACTGGACCTTTCAACAACGTTAAAATTTCTGCTTACGGTCGCAACTTAGCTATTTGGGGCCGTGCCGAAGGTGTTGATTGGGATCCTGAGTACGTTCATGGTTCAGGTAATATTCAAGGTATTGAGGGTGGTGCTCTACCATCGTTACGTACCTTTGGCTTTAACCTAACTTTTGATTTTTAACAGTATAAACCAATTTGATTATTAAAAAATGAAAGCTATGTTGAAAAAAATATTTCTTATTATCTCACTACCGGTACTATTCATTGCGGGATGTACCGATAAGTTTGATGAGATAAACAAGGATCCAAACAATCCTGTAGCTGTTGAAACAGGATACCTGCTAACCTACTCTCAAAAAACCATTATGGATAACCTACGCAATGAATGGTTTGCAGGCCGTGGAACTCAACTTTTGTGCCAGCATTGGTCGCAAAATAACTACCCCGATGAAGACCGTTACTTGATTCGCACAACCACCATTCAAAATGCCTGGAGAGCATTTTATCGGGCAGCTGCCAACCTGCAGCAAATCATCAAAATGAATACCGATGAGGCTACCAAGGCTGACGCTCGTGCATCTGGACCAAATGAGCACCAAATTGCTGTTGCTATGATACTCAAGGCTTATATCATCAGTATCATTACTGATACATGGGGTGATGTGCCTTATAGCGAATGCTTTAACCCCGATATCCGTCAGCCTAAGTACGATGCTCAGGCCGACATTTATCCACAGCTTATTGAGGAGTTGAAGGACGCAGCTGCAATGATCAATCCAGCCAACGGTAACCTTACAAAAGGTGACATTATTTACGGAGGCAATGTGGCTAAATGGAAAAAGTTTGCCAATTCTCTTCGCTTGCGTCTTGCTTTGAGAATGTCAAGTAAAGATGCTGTTCCTTTAAATGAAGTTAAGCAATTACCCCTAAGTGATTTCTTTGAATCAAATGACGATAACGCAAAGTTTAAATATCTGGATGCAAGTCCAAACGAAGGCCCTGTTTACCGTGCTTTCTTTGTTAACAATCGTAACGATTTTACCATTACAAAACCTTTTGTTGAACTTTTAGCCGGAA
>DSBV01000076.1 GCA_011045955.1 Bacteroidales bacterium
CAGTTTGTTGCGAACAGAATTAACAGCAGGCCAAGGAAGCGGTATAGCTATAAAAGTCCTATTTTTGTAAAAAACCAATTATTAACAAAGACAAAAGTTGCATTTGTGACTTGAATCTTGCTTAATTTACTTTTTGGTGATGGAGTAATAAGCACTCTGATTGTCCTTGCGTTGTCCGCTGTTCTAGGATTATTAATTGGAAAAATCCAGATAAAAGGTATAAGCTTAGGTAGTTCTGGCTCCCTTTTTGCTGGATTGATGCTTGCCCATTTTGGGCTAAAAGGCAACCCTGAGATGCTTCACTTTGTTAAGGAGTTTGGCCTTATTCTTTTTGTTTATGCTTTGGGGATTGATATTGGACCGCGTTTTTTAGGTACCCTAAAAAGTAATGGACTTAAACTAAATATGATCGCTGTGGCTGTTGTTCTTTTGGGGTTTACAATTGCTACATTCGTTAAGTATTATTCTGGTATTACCACTGCCCAAGCGGTTGGTTTGATGAGTGGTGCAGTAACTAACACTCCAGGTCTAGGTGCAGCTCAGCAAATATTAAATGAGATTGGTATTCAGAATGGAGCAAGTGAAGCAGGTATGGCTTATGCTTTAGCCTATCCATTCGGAGTTATTGGGGTTATTGCTGGAATGATAATTATTAGGCTGCTTTTTCGAATTAATGTAAAAGCTGAAAATGAAAAGTATGTTGCTAAATATAACGAGGGGGCTAGAAGAATTGAGAGCATTAGCGTTCAGGTTACCAACGCGAATGTGTTTGGTAAGAATATTGGTTTTATTAAACAGAAACTTCAAGGAGAAATGGTTATTTCTCGTGTTGGTCGAGGAAATGAAATGTTGGTAGCATCCGATAGCTTAACAATTGAGCATGGCGATATTATTTATGGTGCAGCTCCTGAAGTTCATTTCTCTGATATTGAACTAAAAGTGGGGAAAGTGTCGTTACAAGAGAAGAGAAGTTTACCTGGGAACTTGGCCATGTTTCATGTCCTTTTTACAAATAGAAAGCTGGCAGGTAAAACCATTGAGCAAATTGGTATATATCGTCGATACGAGGCAAACATTACTCGAATTATACGCTCGGGAATTGAAATACTACCCAATTCGGATACTGTTGTTGAAATGGGCGACTTGCTTCGGATTGTTGGTAAACGAGATTTGCTTGAAGATGTAAAGAATGAGTTAGGTAATTCCGTGAAGGAACTCACAGCTCCAAATACCATCCCAATCTTTCTTGGAATAGTTTTAGGGGTTATTGTTGGTAGCATCCCAATTTTTGTCCCGGGGCTTTCGGCTCCTGCTAAGTTGGGTTTAGCTGGTGGCCCTTTGCTTATTGCCATATTTTTTGGACATAAGGGGCGTATTTGGCATTTAAGTACTTATATAAGTCCTGGAGCCAATGCTTTCCTTAGGGAGTTTGGCATACTTTTATTTCTTACTTGTGTTGGAATAGAATCAGGCGAAGGTTTTGTAAGTGCTCTTTTGAATGGTGGCATTAAACTTATGGGTTATGGGGTACTTATCACCATAGTTCCAGTAATAGCGGTTGGCGCCATTGCCCGAGCATTGAAATTAAACTATTTAGAACTTATTGGGGCTCTTGCCGGTTCAATGACCGACCCACCGGCATTAGAGTTTGCAAATGGCATGTACTCTTCCAATGCGCAATCGGCAGCGTACGCTACGGTTTATCCCCTTACCATGATTTTACGAATAGTATTGGCACAGGTTTTAATTTTCATATAACATGAGAGAAGCAGCCTTGGGCTGCTTCGCTCTTAAATCCTTTACAAAAGGTTTATTTTAAACCTCTATTCTTTAGGAGCGGTTCAATGCTGGGCTCTTTACCACGAAAATCCTTATACAGCTCCATGGCATCTTTTGAGCCACCTTTTTCAAGCACGCAAGTGCGGAATTTTTGGGCAATATCTTTGTTGAAAATATCGCCGCTTTCAACATATGCTTCAAAAGCATCGCTATCGAGTACTTCGGCCCAAATGTATGAGTAGTTACCGCTTGAGTAAACCATAACATTGCTAAATATATGTGCAAAGTATGTGCTGCGGTAACGGGGCAATATCTATGGTATCAGCCCGATTTTTTTCCATTGAGGCTTTTTCAAAGGCTACTGAATCTTCAATCTTTGCCTTATCAGCCGTTAGGGTGTGGTAATCCATGTCGAGAATCGAGCTGCTAAGTATTCAGTTGTAACAAATCCCTGGTTGAAATGTCTGCTTGCCTCAATCTTATCGATTAGCTCATCGGGCATCGGTTCTCTAGTCTGGTAGTGGCGTGCATACTCTTTCAGGTATTGCTTATGGCCAGCCCAATGCTCCATAATCTGGCTGGGTAACTCTACAAAATCGCGGGGTACGTTGCGTAGGCCAGGGTACTGCACCTTGCTATATAAAGCATGTAGTGCATGACCAAATTCATGGTAAAAGGTTTCGGCTTCATCGTAGTTGAGGAGTGCAGGGGTGTTACCCGTAGGTTTGCTAAAGTTACATACAATCGATACTACCGGTGGTATAAATGTTCCGTCGGGTAGTATGCGCTGGCTACGGTACTCGGTACACCAGGCTCCCACTGATTTGCTGGGACGTGGGAAGAAATCGAGGTATAGAATGCCAACATGCTTACCATCGGCTTCATGAACCTCATAAACCTCACATTCGGGGTGATATACAGGTAGGTCGGTACGCTTTATATACTTTAAGCCGTAAAGCTTTTCAGTAAGGTTGAATATTCCTGCTCTAACGGCATCGAGCGATAGGTATGGACGGAGCATTTCTTCGTCTAAATCATATTTAACTTTACGCACCTTCTCGGCATAGTACCACCAGTCAGCAGGGCCAATTTTGAATTTTGCACCCTCGGCGTTGGCTAGTTTCTGCAAATCGTCACGCTCAGCTTTGGCTCTTTTTAGCGCTGGTTCCCAGAGTTTGTTTAAGAGGTTGTAAACATTTTCAGGTACTTTGGCCATGTTAACATCTAAAACGTAATGGGCGTGGGTAGGGTACCCCAAGAGTTCTGCCTTTTTCTGGCGTAACTCAACTGTTTGTTTTATTATATCCTTGTTGTCGTGGGAATTGTTATTGTTACCACGCATGTAGTAGCCGTAATATAGTTTATCTCTTAGTTCTTTACTATGGGCATAGGTTAGGAATGGGAGCATGCTGGGCTTGTAAATGGTATAAACCCATTTGCCTTCCATACCTCTGGATTTGGCTTCATCTGCTCCCATAGTTTTAACCGATTCGGGTAATCCAGCCAAATCCTCCTCCTTATCAATCACAATAAAGTAGTTGTTGTTTTCTGTTAAAAGGTTCTCATTGAACTGAAGGGCAAGCAAAGAGAGTTTCTGGTTTATATCTCTGAGTTCAACTTGCTTTGCTGAATCGAGGTTTGCTCCCCCTCGAACAAACGATTTGTATGTTTTTTCAACCAGTAGCTTCTGTTCAGGGGTATAATCTCCTTGTGACATGTTCTCGTATACGGCTTTAACCCTTTCAAATAGTTTGGGATTCATGCTGATATCATCCTTATGCTTCGATAGCATGGGCGATACCTTTTTAAGAACCTCCTGTAGTTCTTTACTGGTGTTGGCGGAATTGATATTTTCCATGGTTAAAACCACTCGCTCAAGTAATTCTCCGCTGTAATCAAGCGGGATGATTGTATTTTCAAATGTTGGTGCTTTTTCACTTGTTGTAATTGCATCAATTTCACTCAGCTGCTGCTTAATGCCCTCAGCAATAGCAGGCTCATAGTGTTCTACTTTAATTTTATCAAATGGCGGAACACCAAAGGGGGTTTTGTACTCGCTAAGAAAAGGATTCTCTGGGCCTTTCTTTCCTGTGCATGCCATCATTGTTCCCATTAAACCAATGGTTAGAATTAGTAAACCTTTTTTTTCATTTTTTAAAAGTTTAAGTATTGGCAGTTAGACATTTATGTTTGATTTAACTTTCCCTAAAAATAGTAATAAAAGGTTTGATTACTCCTCATTCAACTATTTTTTCGATTTTTATCAACCTCAAAAGTTTACTATGAGTATCAATTTTTTATTTATAGGATGATTTAACATGATGTGATGCTATACTATTGAATCTTGAACCAATTTAGAATATTATTTTACTTTTGCACTTTGTGAATTGATGTTTAACTGACAAAAATGAAGCATTATGGGAGCATTTCATGCCTACGACATTAGAGGCATATACAACAAGGATTTCAATAAAGACGATGCCTATAAGATTGGATTCTTTTTAGTTGACCTGCTAAAAACTAACCGTGTACTGGTTGGCCGCGATGCACGTGAATCGTCCGATGAGATATATGAATATCTAACCCGTGGTATAACCGACGCCGGAGCCGATGTGTATAATCTTGGTTTGTCCACAACTCCTATGGTTTACTACGCCACGGCTAAAGGAAATTTCAAGGGTTCGGTTCAAATTACTGCCTCGCATAATCCGAAGGAGTATAATGGTATGAAGGTTTCGAGGGAGAATGCTGAACCCGTTGGTTACGACACTGGCCTAAAGGCAATTGAGGAGAAAATTAGAAGCAATGCACCTATTGTGCCTGTCGCCAAAAAGGGTAAAATTATTGAACATGACATCAGGGCTGAATATGTTAATTTCCTTAATGGTTTCAAGCGCGATTATTCCAACTTGAAAATTGGTATCGATTGCTCAAATGGTATGGCTGCCCTAATCATTAAGGAGATTCTTGGAGACGCACCTTTATATCTTTACGATGAACTCGATGGTACCTTTCCAAATCATGAGGCAAACCCTCTAATCCCTGAAAATGTTGTCGATTTACAAAATCTGGTTAAACAGAATAGCTGCGATGTAGGGATTATTTTCGATGGTGATGCCGACCGCGTTATGTTTGTCGATGAGAATGGCCGATTCATTTCACCCGACCTTATGATAGCCGTCCTTGGGCATTATTTTCTTGAAGAAAAGGGGTTAAAAGGGAATGTTTTACAGGACATCAGAACATCAAAGGCCGTTGGTGAGTATTTAACCCCAATGGGGGCTACCATGCATACCTGGCGCGTGGGACGTGCTTTTGCCGCCAAAAAACTTCGCGAAATTGATGGAATTTATGGGGGAGAACTTGCTGGGCATTACTACTTCCGCGATTTCTACTACTCCGATTCAGGCTTGCTAGCCTGTATTCTAATCCTTAATGTTGTTAGTAAGATGAAGGCACAGGGTGTCACCCTTTCGCAACTTATCTCACAAATCAAGACCTATGCAAACTCTGGCGAAATCAATTTTAAACTTGAGCGTAAGCGCGAGGCCATGGATGCTGTATGCGAGTATTTTACCTCCGTGGAGAAACCTACTGCCTCATTCGATTTTGACGGCTACCGTGTGGAGTTCCCCGATTGGTGGTTCAATATTCGCCCTTCAAATACCGAACCCTATCTCCGTTTTATCGCCGAGGCAAAATCGAATGAAATGTTAGATGACAAAATAACTAAAGTCCGCGAAATTATTGCAAGGTACAACTAAATAACATCATAATGGCTTTGAAGAATCGGTTAGAAATCAAGGGTAAAAACGATTGCTTTCTTGTTAATCTGACCGATTCTTCCATTTTAAAGAAAAATGGGGAGATCTGTTCGGTTTATCTTGGGAATTCCCTTGAATCGGGTAGGAGGGTGGTTGTAAAACGATACCATAGCTGGGTTCCCTCAACACCCGAATATTTTTGGCGGGTAGAACGTGAAGCGAATGCTATTAATGCATGTTCAGGAATCGGTTCCGAATTAGCCAATCAGGATGGCATTTACTACCTTATCATGGATTATGTCGATGGTTTAAGTTTCAAGGACCTCACCCGTTGGCATTATCACCGAAAACTTACGTTTCCCGATTTACTGTCAATTTCCATTAAGGCTTTAAAGGCTTTGAGGAATATTCATAACGCCGGTTTTGTTCATTGCGATATTAAACCCTCAAATATCATAGTTTCCTCTAATGATTTAAAAAATCTGGCTAATGCCGATGTTAGAATAGTTGATTTTGGTATGGCTAGGAGGCCTGCAGAGTCTTTGCAGTATGGCGAGCATAAACTGCCTTTTGCGCTTATATATTCAGCGCCCGAACAAATCCTTAATCTGTGGGAACTGATAAACTTTAGTACCGACATTTATTCAATGGCGATAACTTTGTGGCAGTTCTTTACGCGCGACGAACCTTGGTATTCCGATAATCCTCTCAAAACTATTCACATACAGCTTACACAGGAACTTCCCAAAAGAAAGCAGATACCTGAAGGTTTGATGAAAATAATTTCAAAGGCCACCTCTAAGCCAAAGTTTGCAAAGCCTCCTCATTGCTACAGCCGAAAACAACTCAAGGATATTGTGGAACATGCAGTAAACATGAGGTACTCTAACGTTGATGAGTTTTTAGATGATATTATTGTGTTAAAAAAGTTTTAGAGTTAGTGTTGTAATTTAAAAAATCAGTATCTTTGCAACGCAAAATAATTGCGGGGTGTGGCGCAGTTGGCTAGCGCACTTGCATGGGGTGCAAGTGGTCGTCCGTTCGAGTCGGATCACCCCGACCAGGGGGGAAGTAGGAGGCATTCCAGCCTCCTTTTTTCATTTTTTGCAGCTGTCTTGCGCATCCCGACTGGTGTCGGGATGGTCGTGGGTTA
>DSBV01000030.1 GCA_011045955.1 Bacteroidales bacterium
ATTAATTTGAGTGGCAAAAAGGTAGATATGGTTTGCCTTGTCAATATCGGCAAACATTGCATTTTGGGTCGAATCAATGTCAAACCCTTGGCCTGTTCCAAGGTAGTGGAAACTTCCAATGTTGTTGGTTTTTGCGCCTGCACGGGCAAGTTTTTGAACCAGGTATTGCTCCTCATTCGTTAGGATTGCTCCTGCAAAAAAAGCATTGGCATCGGGTTGTACAGCTTTAATCTTTTCGATGATCAGGTCGAATGCCTCATCATACGAAATTTCAACAAACTTATCACCTTCTCTTTTAAGCGGTTTGGTTAACCGGTTTATGCTGTTGAAATCCCTGTAACCAAACTTGCCATACATACATAGATTTGCATCGGTGTTAACCTGGCCATTGGCTCCTGTAACCCGCATTAAGTAGCCGCCTTTGTGATGGAAAGTCAATGTACAACCTACAGAGCAATAGCCACAAATGGTTTCAAACTTATCGGTTTTAACAGGGCCGGGTTTAAATGGAACATTCTCAGTGATGGCGCCGGTGGGGCAAGCCGAAATACATAAACCACACGATTCACAGGTAGTATCGGCCAGGTTGTCGCCAAAGGCGGGCGCCACAAACGTGTCGAACCCGCGTTTTACAAGGGTAAGGGCGTTTGCGCCAACCACTTCCTTGCAAATTCGCACACAGCGTGAGCAAAGGATGCACTTGTTATTGTCGATTTCGATAAATGGATGCGTGAAGTTTACATCAAACTCCTTGTGGTCGCCCATAAAACGCAACTGGTCGGCCTGATAGGTGTCGGCATGGCGTTTTAGGTCGCACTCAAAGTACTCAACGCAACCACATTCCAAACAACGAGCGGTTTCGTGCATGGCCTGCTCGTGGGTATAGCCAAGTTCAACCTCCTTGAAGTTGACGCGCTGGTTGGCTTCCAGTACTGGCATCTCCTCGCGCAGCTGTTTCTGGTAACGCGTTACAAAATCGTCGCTCGACAATTTACGGAAATTATCCTTTTTACTCAGGAATTCCTTTCGTGGGGGAGTAACAGGCTGTCCTGTAAGATACAGATGGCAGCTATGCGAGGCAAGTTTTGCCTGTGCAATGGCCTCGATAATGGTAGCTGGGCCTGTAACGCCATCACCTGCTGCAAAAACCGATGGAATACCAGTTTGCAGGGTTTGCCTGTCGGCATCAATATCGCCCCATTTGGTGGTTTTTAGTTCACCATTTTTGGCGTGCTTGTTGATATCTTCCAGAAAATCGACTTCAGTTTTTTGACCAATGGCTGCAAGAATGTAGTCGAACTCCATTTCGAATTCAGAACCTTCGACCGGTACTGGGCGACGACGACCCGATGTATCGGGTTCGGCAAGCTCCATTCGGATAAGAGTCATCGATTTTACCTTGCCATCGGCGGTTTTGTTTACCCTAACCGGTGCGGTAAGGAACATATACTTAACGCCCTCGAGTTTCGACTCGTGTATTTCGATAGGGTTGGCAGGCATTTCGGCTTCAGTTCGGCGATAGATAACAGTTACATCGGTGCTACCGCAACGGATTGATGTCCGGCAACAGTCCATGGCTGTGTTACCGCCACCAACAACGGCAATGCGTTTCCCCCGAAAGTCGTACCGTTGACCGGTTACCTCCATGTTACGCAGGAAATCGATACCGGAAAAAACTCCATCGGCATCATCGCCCTCGGCACCTAAAAGTTGGCCACGCTGCGAGCCAATGGTTAGTATCATGGCGTCGTAGTTATCGGCAATAGTCTTGTAACTCAAATTCTTTCCAAGGCGCTGGTTGAAGAAAATATTTACGCCGAGTTCGGTGATTGTAGCCACTTCCTTATCCAAAATGTCGTTGGGTAGTCGATACTCGGGAATCCCATATCTCAGCCAACCACCGGCGTGGGGTTGTGCTTCGTAAATGTCGCACTGATGGCCTTTCTGTTGCAGGAAGTAAGCGGCCGAAAGTCCTCCAGGGCCAGCGCCAATAATAGCAACCTTTTTCCCGGATGATGGGGCAATTTTAGGTTTATAGTGATGCTCTGCCTCCAAATCGCGGTCGGCAGCATATCGTTTTAAGTAATCGATGCCAACACCAGTACCCTCATCCATGTAATTCCTTCGGCATGCTGCCTCACAAGGGCGAACGCATACTCTACCGCAGATTGCAGGTAAGGGGTTAACCTGCTTGATTAGTCCAATGGCTTCACTGTAAAGCCCTTTCTCAATCAGTGAAATGTAGCCCTGAACATCTACGCCGGCAGGGCAACTCTCCCGGCATGGTGCTACACAATCGGCGTAGTGGTTACTCATAATCAGGTCAAGCGCGGTTTTGCGCGCCTTGTAAACCCGTTCGTTGTCGGTGTTGATTTTCATGCCCTCGGCTACTCGTGTTGAGCACGAAGGTTGCAGATTTCGCTGACCTTCAATTTCAACCACGCATACGTAGCACGACGAGTAGGGTTCAAGCCTTGGGTCGTTACATAGGGTAGGAATTTCGATGCCATGACGGCGGGCAACATCAAGAATATACTCGCCTTTGCTTGCGGTTGTGTTTTTACCGTTTAAAACTATATTGACCAATTCGCTCATTTCAAATCGATTTAAAGCATTTAATCATCAACGTTTGGTTAACTTATGGTAATAGCATCGAAACGGCAATTGTTATAGCAATCGCCGCATTTAATGCAAATATCCTGATTGATGTGGTGAACTTTTTTCCGTTCGCCATCAATGGCTTTAACCGGGCATTTTACAGCGCAAACGGTACATCCGGTACACTTGTTGGGGTCAATCTCATAGGTAAGTAGTTTTTTGCAGCTGTGAGCTGGGCATTTCTTATCGCGGATGTGAGCCTCATACTCGTGCCTGAAATACTTGATTGTGGTAAGTACGGGGTTAGGCGCTGTTTGACCCAGGCCGCAGAGCGAGTTCTCCTTAACCTGCCGGGCTAATTCCTCCAGTTTTTCAATATCGCCTTCTTGCCCTTCGCCTTCGGTAATTCGGGTGAGTATCTCGAGCATTCGCTTAGTGCCAATACGGCAGAATGTGCACTTACCACACGATTCCTTTTGGGTAAAGTCAAGGAAAAACCTTGCCACATCAACCATACAGGTAGTTTCATCCAACACCACCATACCGCCAGAGCCCATAATGGCACCGGTTGCTGTAACCTGTTCATAATCGACCTTAATGTCGATAAGATGCTCGGGAATACAACCACCCGATGGGCCTCCAAGCTGAACGGCCTTGAACTTTTTATCGTTTTGTATGCCACCGCCAAGTTTATAGATAATATCGCGCAGTGGTGTTCCCATGGGAACTTCAACAAGCCCTCCATGCTTAATCTTGCCGGTTAGGGCAAAAACCTTTGTTCCCTTGCTCTTTTCGGTTCCATACTTATTATAAGACTCGGCTCCGTTAGCAACTATGTATGGCACGTTGGTAAAGGTTTCAACGTTGTTGATGTTCGAGGGTTTTTCCCAGAGGCCTTTTTCGGCAGGGAAAGGGGGGCGTTTTGATGGCATACCCCGCTTCCCTTCAATGGATGCCATAAGGGCTGTTTCCTCACCGCAAACAAAGGCCCCTGCGCCTTCTTTGATGTATATATCGAGATTGAAACCCTGTATTCCCATGATATTTTTACCCAGGTATCCATGCTCGCGTGCCTGCGCCAAGGCTATGTTTAGCCTTTTAATGGCCAATGGGTATTCGGCACGGCAGTATATAACCCCTTTGGTTGCACCAATGGCATAGGCGCCAATTATCATTCCCTCAATAACGGCGTGGGGGTCGCCCTCGAGTAACGAGCGGTCCATGAAAGCGCCAGGGTCGCCCTCATCGGCATTGCAGATGATGTATTTTTCGTCCGATTGGTTTGCGCGGGCAAAACGCCACTTCATGCCGGTAGGAAAACCACCGCCTCCACGTCCTCTTAGGCCTGAATCAATTATGGTTTGGATGATTTGCTCAGGTGAGATGGCTTCGCGCGCAATTTTTCTAAGAGCCTGATAACCTCCTCGTGCCTCATACTCATGGATATTTTCTGGGTCGATGTAGCCACAGTTTCGTAGAGCAATTTTTACCTGTCCGTCAAAGTACGATTGGTCGGGGGTTGGGAATAAATCGGTTTTAACCACGTACTCCTTGATTGGGTTATGGCCCAATACGTGTTGCTGGACAATCTCAATGGATTTTGCTTCGTCCACATCGCCATATATCATTGAACCGTTTTCATCGACCACTTCTACGAGCGGTTCCCGAAAGCACATGCCAATGCAGCTGGTTTTTGCCAATTCAAAGTCAAGGTTATCGGCCTCTTTTAGTGCTTTTAGCTTATTGTAAACCTTGTTGGCTCCAGCAGCTATACCGCAACTTCCTAAGCCAACAATAACTTTTGTCTCTGCCATTTTTTAAACCGTTGTGTTGATTTTAAAGGTGGGTAGCTTGATGTTAATCACCTTTAACCTGTGTTTCTTTAATCTTAATGTCCTTAACTATTTTCACGGCCGCGTTGCCGGTAAGTTTGCCGTAGGTCTCTTCATCAATCATCATAACGGGAGCAAGCGAGCAACACCCTAAGCAGGCTACGGTTTCGAGTGTGAAAAGTTTGTCGGGGGTGGTTTCACCATCGTTTACTTTTAGAGCCTCTTTCAAGGCCGTTGAAATGGAGTCGGCTCCCTGAACGTGGCAGGCAGTGCCATGACAAACCTTTATGATATGCTTACCAACAGGCGAAAGGCGAAACTGGGCGTAAAAGGTAGCCACACCATACATGTCGCTAAGGGTTAAGCCTGTTTTATCGGATAAGTGCTCAAAAGCCGAACGGGGAATATAGCCGTAAATGGCTTGCACACCCTGTAACAGGGGTATAAGATTTCCCTTTTTCCCCTTATACTTATTGATTAGTGGCTCAATCAGCGATAAATCGACTTCGTCAGTAGGAACACTCCTCCCTGATTTTGTGAGTAATCGTTGAACTCGCATAGTTGAATACTGGTTAGATTTTTATTGTTTTGGTTGATATGAAAACATATTGATTTCTTAATACAAAGAAAGAACTTTTTTGGTTTGGTTGTTCTATTTGTTGACGATGAAAGGAAGGAATTTAAAATCGAAAAACGGAGTACAAGGCAATAGGCCTCATACTCCGTTTGTTACAAAATTATTGGTTAGCGCAAATAGTTCTCATGTCAACGTGATTAGACGGCGCCTTGAGCAATCAATGAATCGGCAACCTTAACAAAACCACCGATGTTTGCGCCATCAATGTA
Organism: Bacteroidales bacterium; assembly: GCA_011045955.1. Lineage (GTDB taxonomy): Bacteria > Bacteroidota > Bacteroidia > Bacteroidales > Tenuifilaceae > Tenuifilum. The sequence continues at coordinate 5,277 of DSBV01000030.1, forward strand.
GTTTTTTAAGCCATCCTCTTACGATGCTTAAAGTATTGAGTGCGAGGATAGGCTAACCGATAATATTCTTGGTGAGTACTCCAAATTGAGCCTGAAGAGTGTGACACGCAGAAGGTACTTCAACATGACCCGTACATACGTAGGTGGATCATCGGTATCGACCGCAACCACAGCAGGGATAGCAGCTCTAATTTGGGCTAAAAATCCTGCATTGACACGTTAGCAAGTTTTTGATAAAATGAAGCAATCGGCCTCGCTTTATCCCTATTGACATCCCGATTTTGGTTGGGGGTCAATTGATGCACTGAAGGCTGTTCAGTAGAAAAAATAAATCCCCCAATTTTGGGGGATTTATTTTTTCTAAAGTTTACTTTAGCATGTTCCCAAGTTTAATGCCAAAGTAGATTGTTCGTGGCGAGGTAGGCCCATAAATGTAGGATGGATCCCTATTGATGCCAATGTCAAAATCTTTTTGGTACGAGTTGAAAATGTTTTTAACTCCTCCAAAAAGCTCAATCGTTTTACCATCGAGTTTAATTTTGCGGGAAAGTTTTACGCCAATATCGTAGAAATTGGGAGTTTCCCTAAGTTCTCCAACATCGGAATTGGTATTTGGGCCAAAGTATGGGGCAAGCATTTGACCTGTAAAGGTTCCCGATACTGAAAGACAGAAATCGTTTAAAAAGTCCCAGTCGAGCATTAGGTAACCATACTGCTTGGGAGTGCGAAAGAACTTCCTGGTGTTAAACTCCTGTGGGGCATCGTAAAGCGATTCTTGTAGGGTAAAACCCGCGGTAAGTGAAAAGTCCTTAAACGATTTGATTTTAGTTTCAAGGTTTACCCCCTTCACTACTGCACCATCGGAGGCATTGCGGCGGGTGTAAATTACCGTTCCGTTTTCGTCGGGTGCACCAATCTCGTTGTAAAATGGATTTTGTAGTCGTGTATAAAATGCCTCTGCCAAAAAACCAATAAAGAATGCTCCCATTTCCTTGTTTGCGTCAACTGAGAACATGAAGCTGTGGCTGGTTTCCTGCTTTAGGCTTGGATCGTTCCTGTTGATTACTTGACGGGCACCGGAGGTTTCAACATGCAGATCTTCGTCAAAGATTTGAGGGGCCCGGTAGCCTTGCGAGTACGATAGCCTTGTTTGCATCCAGGGACTGGCATTATACATTAAACTTAGGCGTGGAATCAGAACCATACCCCTTTTTACACCGTTTTCGGGGTGTGCATAATCCTCAATCCGGTACTGTTCAAATCTAACGCCAGTTGATGTTTTCCACTTGCCTATTCCCATGTCGTGCTGAATAAAAAGGCCAGTAGTGAGCAACGATTGGTCGGAAACGTTTGTATTA
>DSBV01000118.1 GCA_011045955.1 Bacteroidales bacterium
GCTGAAATTTCCTCAGAGGAACTGGCCTGCTCCGAAGCTCCCTGCGATACCTGTTGGCTAGTGGTACTTAACTGCTCACTTGCAGCTGCAATGTGGTTTGAGGAGATGTATATTATTGATATAACCTCCTTCAGTTTCTCGCTCATATCGTTAAGCGCACGTGAAAGTTTTCCAAACTCATCGCTCCTTTTCGCTGACTCGCTTGCGCGAATAACCAGGTTACCCATGGATAAGTTGTGGGCTAACTCAACACCTGAACTTAAAGGTTTGGTTATGCTCCGGGTTACCCTGAATGCAATTAATGAACTCAATAAAACAATAGACAAAACCAAAGGAATTATTACTGTTAAACCACGTTTAGCTGAATCGTTCAGTAATCCGGCCGATAATAGCACTCCCTTTTGTAATAAACTTTGGGTACGGGTTCCCGCTGCAATGGATTTATTTTTGGCATCTAAAATAGATTTTTTTGCCTCGGCATGCTTAATGAAACTTTCTTTATACTGCTCAAGTGCCTTTACTATCTCATTAAGACCTAATTTGGATGCCAACCTTATATTATCATCAATTTCTGATAGCCATTCCCTAAACAATTCCTCGTCGATCGAAATTAGGTAATTTTTTTCCATAATACGGATATTCAGAAATTGCTGTACCCCTTGTGAAACCTCGCCTCCCATTACTCGGGCAGCTATGGAGAGTGCAGTGCTCGATGAGTTTTCCAGCACCTGAGAGGTTTGAGCTATTAGCTGGTTGCTATTTTCAAGTGTTTCGAACTGGTCTTCAACTACTTTAATATTACCTTCAATAGATGTTATCACCCCATAGTTCTTTTTAGTAACAACCGGTTTAAGAATTTCGAGTTGATTTTTAAATTTGAAAAAGTAAACCTTTGCGGAGTCTAGTTCAACGTCATTACCTGATTGAATAAAATCGACTAGATACGAGTTTAAGGCAGCGTTACTCGCCAGTAAGTTGTTTAGCATAACCTGTTTGCTGCTCTCCAATCGCACTCTACGATTCGAAATGAAAACAGCAATGACAACAACCAATATAAAGCCAATAATTAATGAGAAATTCATGGCCAATAGTTTCCCAATTGATAAATTGTTTAAATTCATAAATAGTTTAGATCTATAGATTATACTTTGCGATTATTTCATCTACAGTTAAGGAGCAATTAGGCATAATGGATTCAGGTACAGGTTTGCCAACCTTCTCCGATACAAGGTAGCGCTTACAGCTGGTATATTTTTCTTTACCCGCAGTACAGTATACTTTCCGATAGGTTTCGCCCGCATTAGGATTGAAAAAAACGTTTTTCAGGTAAATGGGGCACTTTTCCAGTTTTGGACAACTTGATTGAGTTTCCATACTTTTTATGTTTTTTTGCTATATAAATTTAATCATTTCTAGATCGTAAAAAAAAAATTTTCGTCAATAAGTTGTTTTAGAAAATCAATTTAGATGTTATCAAAATAACAACTCTAAGAATTGCCACACAACCAATTCTTTGGTTTATAGCTAATTCCATGAATTAACAAATTCAACAGGGCTAACTTATAGAGGAATGAGCCGGAATGAATCGGAAAGAGTCGGAATGAATAGAATATGAAGGAGTTAGAGGATAAGTGAAAAGTGATCAATTAATCCGGATTGCCTAGAATTAACTAATTCAATCATCTAATAAAAAAGGTTGCGGTAACATTATTGGTGGAATGAGCTAAATGGCTGAATGGGAGGGCGCAAGAGTGCGTTAAAAATAAATGGGGATACTGAAACCTTTTTAAAGAAGATTAGCCAAATGATGATATCAATTGAAGTATCGGTCATGAAATCATTTATTCCTAAACTTCGGAATGAATGATTTTGATATGACGTGACTGCGCATCAATTCAAATGTAGTTTAAATGCTTTTTGTGCTTCAATAGACAAATCTTCGTTTATGGGAAAGAAAATGAAATGAGATGCTTAGATAAGAAAAAAGCCCCGAGTGAGACTCGAGGCTTTTTGCGGTCCGGACGGGACTCGAACCCGCGACCCCATGCGTGACAGGCATGTATTCTAACCAGCTGAACTACCGGACCAATCTTTTGCTAAAACTTTTCCCTTGAAAAGCGTTGCAAAGGTAATACCTAGTTTTTAATTGTGCAATATCTAACTGATATTTTTTTTCTGAAAAATACTGAAATTAACACTTCCGTAAACTCTACGTTCTAAAAAGTACTGATTTTCTGAAAAATCGTATTTATCGGAATGCTCAAAAATGAACCACCCCCCATCGGCCAATAAGCTTTTAAGGAGAATTAGTTCAGGTAACGCATCAATGCCTTGTAAATCGTAAGGGGGATCGGCAAAAACAATATCGTACTCCTTTGCACATCCCTTAAGGTAAATAAAAGCATCAACCTTAATGGGGTTTAACCCAATAAGGTTAAGCTGGTATGCTGTTTTACGGATGAATTGCCAATGATGAAAATCCTTTTCAACGGAATCCACTATGACAGCTCCACGTGAAATGAACTCGTAACTTATACTACCTGTGCCAGCAAACAAATCAAGAATCCTTAATCCTTCAAAATCGAAATGATTGGAAATTATGTTGAAGATGCTCTCCTTGGCAAAATCGGTAATAGGACGTGCTCGAAAGTTCTTTGGCGGGTTAATGTGGCGTCCTCGTAAACTTCCGGAAACTATTCGCATGTAACACCCAGATTGAATAGCCTAAAGTATTCGGTTCTGAAACGGAGCAACTTGTATGAAAAAAATACCGGTTTATAGAATTCGGCCTGATGCGATACAAAGTTGAAGTACTTGCCCATTTCCTCAGGTAAACCAACCATTAGCTCACCATCGCCGGTAAGGTTTACATGGATATGGTCAATATCCTCAAACATCGCTTTAGATATGGCATTGGAGTAGTAAACTATATCGGTAGGTGTTTTGCAAGTGTAACTATTTGCAACTAAAAGCTGGCCGTTGCTATGAATAGCGATATTTACATACTGATGGTCAACGTCGATCTGAAGATATGGCTTTGACGAGTAGTTGTATGGAATATGAACAAAAGATTTTAGTGAGTGAATGAAAAGTGTTTTGCTGTGTAACCTTTTCCACTCGTTAATAAATTCGTGGGGTGCTGCATAAACAATTACCATCAGAAGGTTATTGAGTTCTGTATGTCCCAACTCAAAGCATTCGGGAATACTATGAACCTGGTCCAGAATACTCTTTGAATTGGTTGGATCAAAAAAATCAGCGGGTATAAGAGTGTAGTATGGCAAATTGAATGCAACTATTATTTTTTTAAATTCTTTCGTAAGCCAAGGTTTAGCTTCGATTAACCTGTTTAGAAAATCACGGTAATTAACGCAATCGATACTATATCCTTTCCAATCGGTGTTAAAAAGGGCAATGAAAGTGTTCCTAACGGTATCCTTAACCGCATACGAAAATCCATTCAGGGAGACCTGAATGGATAGTTCGTATGTTGTTGTCCGATCCCTATCAAAGGTTTCGTCAATGATATCGATTTCGTGCATCGCCAAAGTACTACTCCCAGTTACCAGCATTATTGGTAGCCTCGGTTAACGAACCAACCTTTAAGCCGGGGTACTTATTAAGCTTTTTAGCCAGGTCGTCCATGTTGATAATTTCCTGACGGTCGAGCCCTTTAAGGATAACCTTGTTGGGTGCTTTACATTCAAAAACCTTCACGCTAACTCCGGATTGGGTTTTTAACTCGCCTGCAGCCAGTTCAAACTGATCGCCTCCGGTAAAAGGAACAAAACGTAGCGAATCGTAGGGATACCCCTTAAGAATGGTGTCGCGAACCGGAATCAGAATGGTATCACGGAAAACTTTTTTCTGAACAACCGCAAGGGAATCGTCTTCCGAACCAATCTGCTTAACAACCTTAATTTGACCTTCCTTCATGAAGTTGATAAGGGTATCGAAACTACCGGTATACTTACCAAAACGCGAGCGGTAAGCATCTTGAGCAGTTCTAATACTTTTTAAACGCTCAATGGTAGCATTGTACCTACGATTTTTTTCATTTTCAAAACGGATTGGCTCCATTATGCTCTCATACAGGAAATAACCAAGTATCGCTATAATAACTGCAAGTGCAATTTGGTAAAATGTTTTCATTTTTCGTGTTTTGGTTTATGTTTGCGTGCAAATTTAAAAACATCTGGTTAAATTCTAACTTAAATTTACAAAAAATATTGCATTGCTGTGATTAAAACACATGTTATTAAGGAAATAGTTGAGCGGCTTGGGTTTGCCCCTACAGTTGGGCAACTGGAAGCAATCAACATTTTATCGGAATTTACTGTTAAGCCAACAGGGAATGAATGTATGCTGCTCACAGGCTATGCCGGGACTGGTAAAACCTCGCTAATTGCGGCATACGTTAAGGCCTTGGGTAAGTTTGGGATTAACTATCAACTCCTTGCACCCACTGGCAGAGCAGCAAAAGTTTTGGCAGAATACTCCGGATGTAATGCTTACACAATCCATAAAATAATTTACAGACAACAATCCAATACCGATGGATTTGGGCGTTTTACTCTAAACTTTAACAAATCAAAAAACACCATTTTTATTGTAGATGAGGCCTCAATGATATCGAACCAGCCGTTCGACGATAGCGCATTTGGATCGGGCAAACTACTTACAGACCTTATTGAGTATGTCAGAATGGGCAAGGAGTGCAAGCTGATGCTTGTGGGCGATACCGCACAGCTCCCTCCTGTAGGCCTTGATATTAGCCCGGCATTAAATCCTGCTGAGTTGGAAACATTTGGTTTAAATGCTAGATTTGCACAGCTCTCCGAGGTAATTAGACAGCAGTTCGATTCAGGAATTTTGCAGAATGCTACTTGGCTTAGGGAACTGATTGACTCGTCAAAAAATGTATTCCCTAAATTCAGTACTGAATATGCAGATGTAAAAAGAATTTCGGGGGGTGAACTCTTGGAATACTTGTCCGATGAGTACAGCAAAAATGAGCGCGAAGGGAATATTGTAATTTGCTACTCGAACAAACAGGCAAATCGTTACAACCTGGGAATAAGGTCAAGAATCCTATTCCACGAGGAGGAGCTCAGCGTGGGCGATTACCTGATGGTTGCCCGTAACAACTACTACTGGGTAAGCGATAGACCGAACATTGGCTTTATTGCCAATGGTGAAATAGTAAGGGTTAAGCGTATAGGTAAAAGAACTGAACTCTATGGTTTTAGATTTGCCGATGTTACATTTGAGTTGCCCGATTACAACAACGAGGAATTTGATGCTAAACTAATACTCGACTCTCTATACATGGATGGCCCTTCGCTTGGCAATGAGAGTATGAAACTACTTTACCAGCAAGTTATGGCCGATTACTTACATGTAAAAACCAAAAAAGCCCGAATGAAACAACTCCAAAACGACCCCTTTTTCAATGCCTTGCAGGCCAAGTTTGCTTATGCCGTAACCTGCCACAAGGCTCAGGGGGGCCAGTGGCCTACAGTTTTCATTGACCAAGGTTTTTTTAACGACAATATGCTTACACGCGAGTATTTACGATGGCTGTACACTGCTTTTACAAGGGCCACCCAAAAGGTTTACCTTGTAAACTTTAGCGATAGGTTCTTTTAGCAAGTTAAAATTTCATAAAACAGCTCTATAACATTAGTATAACCATACATCCTTTCGTTTTGCTGTTGAATCTTTGTAGTTAAATATAAGCGAAGAGGTATGTTGCGAGTATTTTATTTATCTATTGCCCTGCTGGTGACTATACTGGGTGAGGTTAAAAGTGAAGAAACGCAAAATATTAATACACAGATTAAATTCGATTTCGTTAGCCGCCACCTGTGGCGAGGTATGCGACATAATACGACCCCAGCCGTGCAACCTACTATCCGCTTCGATGGCAAAATGTTGTTTGGAGGTTTTTGGGCTTCGTATTCCCTAGGCTCCGAGAACATTCAGGAAATTGATATATACACCGGTTTAAAGTACAAGAATGTTGATTTAACTATTATTGATTACTACCACGATAAAAAGAGGAACCCCATACCAAAATAGCTGAAAAAAAACTTTACTAATCCTTTAGTAGAAAAGAAAACCGATGAACGCAAACCCACAAAGTGCATTGAAATCAATTTAAAACCAAGCGACAATTCAGAATATGAAAGTTTCAAATAAATAAGGGCTGCATAAGGCAGCCCTCATTTATTTTACATCTTCATCATCCCGTACTGCTATAAAATTATATCCAGATTTTTAAATTTCTTTCTTTAGTCGATTAATGCAGCATTTATTACGTCATGAGCCTCATCCACGCCGTACACATGCGTTATCTCACAATCACGATGCGCACCAGGCAGATCCTTATAGGTAAGGAAGTAATGCTTTAACCGGGTAATGATAGCTTACGGTCATTGACCGATGTTTCTGAAGTGGCCATAAACTGCATCATCCTTAAGAACAGCAACTATTTTATCATCGGCCTGGTTGCCATCAATCAGTCTTAATCCACCAATGGGTATTGCATATGCTAAGAGGTTAC
>DSBV01000044.1 GCA_011045955.1 Bacteroidales bacterium
CAATGTAATAATTATTTAGATAATGGTTTATAGTTGGAATACAAACCAATAAAGTACACAATGCTTATATTTAATTGATTACCAAAAAATTAAAATTTCCCAAACACTATACACCATAAACTATACACTAGTTAATGACTATCAATCCCCATCAACATCAAAAACAGGTGCTTCTGCACCTTAACAATTTCTGCCATATACTCCCGCACAGCCTTAACGCTACCTGGCAAGGTGTAAACAAATGTTGTTCCCATCAAACCAGCAACACCTCTGCTTAGTAGAGCATTGGGTTTTTCGGTTCCATACTTTAAACGAATATACTCCATTATTCCGGGTATTTCCTTGTCAAGTAAACGCCTTACCACTTCGGGGGTAACATCGCGGGGGCCAATTCCTGTACCCCCTGTGGTAACTACCAAATCGTACTTGGCATTTTGTGCTTCAACCAATCTATTTTCCAATAGTTTAGCATCATCGGGAATGATTTCAGAGTCTAACTCATACTGCCAAGCAATCGAATTAAAGAATTCACCAGTCAGTTTAGCCACTTCAGGGCCGCTGCGATCATTGTATTCACCTCTGCTTGCCCTATCGCTTAAGGTAATTACTTTCACCCTGTAAACCTTTGGGTAAAAGCTAAGCTCATCGCCAGCCTTTAGTGCTCCTCCCTTAATTACACGAGCAAAAATACCCTCCTTGGGCATTACGCAGTTACCCACCTGGCGGTAGATGACGCAACCGTTGCCATGGCACGATTTCCCTATCTGTGTAACCTCAAGTTCGATACCCGCCCCTATGAATCGGTCACCCGGCTTAGTTTTGAAAAGTTCAAACCCTTGCGTGGTGATGTTTTCGGCAAAATCACCATATTTAACCGGCAATCCACTTGCCTTGGTAAATTTATCGATACTTTCAACACCAAGCATACTCACCTGACGGTGCCACGCACCAGCATGTACATCACCCTTAACTCCAAGGGAGTTAAGCTGAATACTTTCAACGGCATGCTTTGTAGTTCCTTTTTTCTCGGAGATGTTTACCGATACAACCTTTACCCAAATGGGATTACTTTGCTCCATAACTATTCAATGTCCTTTTTTGTTTTCTCAATAAGTTTGACTTGTTCAATAACCATTTGCTTATCAACGGCCTTGCACATATCGTAAACGGTAAGCAGTGCAACCGATGCTGCGGTTAAGGCTTCCATTTCCACTCCGGTTTGTCCAATGCTTTTTGCGTAACTAATTACCTCTACGCCATTGTCGCAAAGGGTTGTTTTAACATCAACCTTGGCAAGCATGAGTGTATGACAAAGCGGAATTAGTTCCGGGGTGCGTTTGGCGGCCTGTATGCCTGCAATCTCAGCAATGGTTAGCACATCGCCCTTTTTCATTTGGTTTTCGCGGATTAGCTTGAGGGTTTCAGGCTGTAGCTGGATAAAACCCTTTGCGCTTGCCTTGCGAATCTGGTTAGGCTTATGTCCAACATCAACCATGTTGGCCTTGCCGTTTTGGTCGATATGTGAAAGTTCCATGTTATCCTCCTATATTGTAAAATTCGTTGGTACGGTTTACTATCCCACAGGCGGGTTTGTTTTTGATAGCCATTTCAATGGCTTTTGCAATGCCTAACTCCCTTACATTATAGCCAATATCGCTAAAGAGGCAAGGTTTTAGAATGCCATCGGCCGTAAGACGCAACCTGTTACAAGTACTACAATTGCCACCCTCGCCACCCTCAACCACTCCAAATATACCCTCATCGAGGTTCATTTTGGGAATAAAACGGGGAAAATAGCCATTTGCTTGAGCAAATGCTTTTACATCCCTGGCATCGGGTTCATTTGAATTCTTTTCAACCACGCAGTTTAATTTGATAGGGTTAAATCCCACCCTTTTTGCCTCCGCAAGCCCATCAAGCACATCGGATAGCACGCCAACCCTTGTTATGGCCTTATACTTCTGAGGATTTAATGTATCGAGACTAACATTTATGCGTTTTAATCCGGCGTCGTACAGGGGTTGAGCAAACTGTTTTAGGAGTGTTCCGTTGGTAGTCAACCCCAAATCGGTAATACCTTCAATAGCATTAAGCATCCTAATTAAATCCACTATTCCTTTGCGAACTAAGGGTTCGCCACCAGTAATTCTAACCTTTTCAAAACCATGCTGAACCGCAATCGTAGTTATTTCAACAATCTCCTCAAAGGTTAAAATTTGGCTATGGGGTATTTGCACTATACCTTCCTCTGGCATACAGTAGGTACACCGCAGGTTGCACCTGTCGGTTACCGATATCCTGAGGTAATTAATGCGCCTGTTAAATTGATCGAACATCTACCAGCTCCCCCTTTTTCATTTTATTCACGCCTAATGCAATTGATGCAATGCCATTTGCCCTGGCAAGGGCGAAAATATGAGCTGAGCCGTGATATTCCAGAGGTTCAACCTCGCCATTGGCATTTACTATTATGGGAAACAATCCCAGCCGTTCGGCTCTTTTTCGCGAATAATCGTTTGCCAAGGGTAATCGGTATATGGGAGCATAGGGCGTGTTACACCTCATCATCATCAATAATGAAGGTTTCACAAGCAGTTCAAACTGTATAAACGACGACACTGGATTACCCGGTAATCCAAAAATCAACTTGTTACCTGCCACACCAAAGGTTGTAGGCCTTCCGGGTTGCACAGCAATGGAATCGAAAAGAATCCTTACGCCCAATCGCTCCATAATTCTGGGAACGTAATCGAAATCGCCCATGGAAACACCGCCAGTTAACACCACCACATCGGTTTCGGTCAATGCCCTAGCAATGGCTTTTTCGATAACCTCCTCGGTATCGGCTACTATACCATGGTAAATTGGAATTGCACCCGCTGAAAGTACTTGTGCAATAAGCTGATGCCCGTTGCTATTCCTAATTTTGCTGCCATGTGGTATTTCGGTTGGTTCAACCAGCTCATCGCCCGTTGGCAGTATTGACACTTTTGGTCGCACCAAAACAATTGGAGAGTGACATCCCAACGCTGCCATTATGGCAATATGCTGAGGCCTGATGAGAGTTCCCTTACTTAAAGGGGATTCGCCTATTTTGATATCCTCGCCAAGCTCACAAATGTTCGATTTTGATTTGTCGGCAGTAAAACTTATGGTTCCATCGGGTAAGATTTTTGTATCCTCAACCGGAATTACGCAATTGGCGCCATTGGGTATGGGTGAGCCGGTCATAATCTTTGAGCACGTGCCCTGGGTTATAGCTCTTTGTGGTGTGGTTCCTGCTGCAATTACCTCAATTACCCTAAGCGGACTATCTAAATCTGCTGCCCGACATGCATAGCCATCAACTGCCGTTTTGCGGAAAGGCGGCATGTTAATGTCTGAAACCACATCGTGTGCCAACACCCTATCTAAGCTTTCAGCTAAAGCAACCTGCTCCTCACCTTTTAGGACTGAAACGCTTTTACTTACTATACCAATTGCCTCATTTAACAATACCATACCTCTTAGTCATTATTTTGCAAATATGAACAAAAAAGTTGTTACCGAAAAGTATTTTTTTTCATATCGATTTGTTTAATACGAAGTGCAATGAATTAACATATTCAGGCGGGCTGGTATTAATTGGGGGGGCAGTAAGATTTTTATAGGAATTAATTGGAAGGAATTGGAAGGAGACGGAAGGAGTCGGAATAATACGGAATAACTGAGTGGGAGGAAATTAGACTTATAAAAATCTTTCATTCCGAACTTTCGGAACGAAAAGATTTTACTAGTCGATTCATTAGCTTTTTTTCTTATTTGGCGGATCTGGATTTATACAGTTAGTTTCTATGGACTACTACAGGATTATCAAATATTTACTAAAAAATTAGTAGGTTTGGGATATTTTGAAAATTAAACCTAAACCATAAAAACTATGTCGTACGAACCTGTAGAAAAAATCAAAGGCCTTCCGGAAAATGCCTATACAGAGCTCCGCAAAGGCGAGGAGTATCAACCTGTAATGCCCCCTAATAAGGCTGTGCCAGAGGTTACAGCATGGAGTGTTATCTGGGGGCTAATTATGGCAATAATTTTCTCGGCAGCCGCTGCCTACCTCGGATTAAAAATAGGGCAGGTGTTTGAGGCAGCCATTCCTATTGCAATCATTGCAGTAGGATTGTCAAGCCTAGCTAAACGCAAAGGTGCGCTGGGCGAGAATGTAATTATACAATCCATAGGTGCAAGTTCAGGGGTAATTGTTGCCGGTGCCATTTTTACACTACCCGCCCTTTACATCCTTAACCTGGAGGCTGAATTCTATCAGGTGTTTTTATCATCGCTTTTTGGTGGTGTTCTGGGGATTCTGTTTCTAATCCCTTTCCGTAAATACTTTGTAGCCGACATGCACGGCAAGTTCCCGTTCCCCGAGGCAACCGCAACAACTGAGGTTCTTGTTTCGGGTGAGAAAGGGGGTAAGCAAGCTCGACTTTTAGCTATAAGCGGTTTAATTGGCGGTATTTACGATTTCATTGTAGCTACCTTTGGCTGGTGGAGCGAGGTGGTTACCACCCGAGTAATACCTGCCGGCGAAGTTCTTGCTGAAAAAGCAAAACTGGTATTTAAACTTAATGTTGGCGCTGCTGTTATGGGTATAGGTTACATTATTGGCCTTAAATACACTGCCATTATTGCAGCGGGATCGTTTGTGGGGTGGTTTGTAATCATACCCATAATCAATTACTTTGCACCGGGATTGACTGAAGCAGTTGGCAGCAATATCACCCTAACTGTGGGGCAAATGAGCGCCGAACAAATTTTCAGCAACTACGTTCGCCCAATTGGTATTGGTGGCATTGCCATGGCCGGAATAATTGGGATTATTCGCTCTAGCGGCATTATTCGTAAAGCATTTGGGCTAGCCGTTAGTGAGTTAACTGGAAAACACTCGGCTATTCCTAAGGAGGAACTCCGCACTCGTCGCGATCTTCCCATGTCGATCATTGCAGGCGGGATACTTCTAACAACCATTCTACTTTTAATCTTCTTCTATTTTGGTGTGGTTCATAATATTACCCACGCACTTATAGCGCTTGGCATTGTGATGGTTATCGCTTTTCTTTTCACAACCGTTGCTGCCAACGCTATTGCCATTGTGGGAACCAATCCTGTGTCGGGTATGACACTAATGACTCTTATTATCACCTCATTGGTGATGGCATCGGCAGGTTTATCGGGAACATCGGGGATGGTTGCAGCCCTAATTATAGGTGGAGTTGTGTGCACGGCGCTCTCAATGGCGGGTGGCTTTATCACCGATCTAAAAATTGGTTACTGGCTCGGCTCCTCGCCCTTTAAGCAGCAAACATGGAAATTCCTCGGGACTCTTGTTTCTGCAGCAACAGTTGGTGGAGTAATCATACTGCTTAATAAAACCTATGGTTTTACTGGGAAAGATGCGCTTGTAGCACCACAGGCCAATGCCATGGCTGCGGTTATTGAACCCATGATGAGCGGTAAACCAGCACCCTGGGCGCTTTATGCTGCTGGTGCTTTTCTTTCGCTTATACTTACCATGATTGGCGTTCCAGCTCTTGCCTTTTCGCTGGGTATGTTTATACCCTTACAGCTTAACACACCTTTACTGGTGGGGGGCATAATAGCACACTTTGTTTCCACCCGTTCAAAGGACACTTCATTGAGCAAGGCCAGAAAAGAGAGGGGAACACTAATTGCATCGGGCTTTATTGCAGGCGGAGCCCTTATGGGGGTAGTTAGTGCATTGCTCCGATTTGGCGGCATTAACTATGTAAACCCTGAATGGTTTGAATCGCACTCAGCCGAAATACTGGGCTTTGTGATGTTCCTGATTCTTTGCGGATACCTGATTTGGGAAAGCCTCAGGGCTAAAGCAGAAAATTAATGTATTGTGTTTGGTGTTTCGTTTTTGGTGTTTTGAAAAAAAATTAAAAAATGATTGATTACAAACAATCAGATGTTTGGATGGCCAGCAGACAACTTGCTAATTCTATTCATACTATTTCCAAAAATGTACCCAAAGATGAAATTTTTGGATTGACACAACAAATAAGAAAAAGTGCAACTTCAATTCCTTCAAATATTGCGGAAGGCATTGGCCGCAATCATTTAAAGGAGACAACCCAATTCCTTTAC
>DSBV01000089.1 GCA_011045955.1 Bacteroidales bacterium
CGATTTCCCTCTTGATAGTAACACCTCAATGGTGTATCTTTGCTCTCTGGTGATATGGCTCATATTACAACTTTTTGGACGGAGGACGAATATAGAGCTTATTTCCATTCAGCGGAAGAGAGCAGGATTTTTTCCCCTCTCTTTGCTGAAAAAATATTGATGTCATCCTCACCGAAAGTTGCATTTATTGGTTGAATTTAGGAAATTTAACCCAGGTGCCATGAATTTTTAGGATGAATAGGAATATGATGGAGTTAGAGGAAGTTAGAGGAATAGTAAAAAGCAAAAAGTAAAAAGTGAATCCCAAGCGTCATGAGCCTGCCAAATTCAGTTAGGCCGATATAAATGGGGAGGCAGAAATATTTTAGAGTAAATCCTCCATTGAAAAAATCAACTGACGAATCTACTAACCCCTTAAGTCTTTAAAACAAGTTGTTTAAATGTTGCGGTTAATTAAGTTGATTGATAAATTTGCCCTGCGACTATTTTTCTAACTTTGCAAAGCTAAATCAAATTTCAGATGACTCTTATTAAATCGATATCAGGGATACGGGGTACAATTGGCGGAAGGGTTGGTGAAAATCTCACCCCAATTGACATTGTAAGGTTTACCGCGGCCTATGCGGAGTGGCTGAAACAACGTAATAATGGTAAACGATGTGGGGTTGCCGTAGGTCGCGATGCGCGCATATCGGGCGAGATGGTCAACAACCTTGTGATTGGAACCTTAATGGGATGTGGCATCGATGTGCTTAACCTTGGGCTTGCCCCCACGCCCACCGTTGAAATGGCCGTAATCCACAAGAAAACCGATGGCGGAATTATTCTAACTGCAAGCCACAATCCACGTCAGTGGAACGCCCTCAAGCTGCTAAACGAGAAAGGCGAGTTTCTTTCCGACACCGACGGTCGCATGGTTCTTGAAATTGCCAAGAGCGAAAATTTCTCGTTTGCCGATGTTGATACACTTGGCGCTATTCGCGATGAATACTCCTTTGTAGACGAGCATATTGAGCAAATCATCAAATTAAAATACCTTGATGTTGATGCCATTAGTAATGCAAACTTCAAGGTGGCTATCGACTGTGTGAACTCGGTTGGAGGAATAGCGTTACCACGCTTACTTAAGGCCTTGGGGGTAAAGAACATTGTTGAGCTTTACACCCACCCCACCGGCGATTTCCCACATAATCCTGAACCGCTACCTGAACATTTAACTGGAATATCAAAGGTGATAAAGGAACAAAAAGCCGATGTGGGCTTTGTGGTTGACCCCGATGTGGACAGGCTTGCCATTATTAACGAGGATGGCAGCATGTTTGGTGAGGAGTACACCCTGGTTGCGTGTGCCGATTATGTGCTTAGCCAGAACCCGGGCAATACCGTCTCAAACCTTTCGAGTACTGCCGCACTACGCGATATTACCCATAAGTACGGCAAGGAATACTACGCATCGGCTGTAGGCGAGGTTAACGTGGTTGCCAAAATGAAAGAGGTGAATGCCGTTATTGGCGGCGAGGGTAATGGCGGCGTAATACTCCCTGAACTGCATTACGGGCGCGACGCCCTTGTTGGCATTGCCCTATTCCTTTCGCACCTTGCCAAAAGCGGAATGAAATGCTCTGAACTTCGCCAGCAATACCCTAGCTATTTCATCTCAAAAAACAAAATAGAATTCCAGCAGGGTTTAAACCCCGGTGCAGTTCTTGAACGACTTAAGGAAAAATTCTCAACCGAGAAAATCGACACCATCGATGGTTTGCGTATCGACTTTGCGGAAGGATGGGTACATATGCGCAAATCGAACACCGAACCTATCATTCGGATATATGCCGAAGCCAAAACGGTTGATAAAGCACATGAACTCGCTCAACAAGTAATTAAGGAGGCCACAAGGTAAAGTTTAGGTATCTTGTCAAACAAGAAACTCCGGGAAATCCGGAGTTTCTTGTTGTTTAGAATGGTAAATCATCGTCGGGCTGGGGAATTCCAGCATCGTCTTCAGCAGCAACCACATTGGTCCCCTGTGATTCATTGTAGTTGTTTGGTTTTTCTCCCTGACTGTTGTTAGGACCAAGAAAGCGGAAATTATCACAAAGTATCTCAGTGGTATAACGCTTATTACCCTCCTTGTCCTCGTACGAGGAATTACGTATGCGCCCTTCAACGTAAAGGAGTTTACCACTTTTAACATACTTCTCAGCAATCTCAGCTAAACCACGCCAAACAACAATGTTGTGCCACTCGGTTTGAGTTACCTTTTTCCCCGACTTATCGGTATAGGTCTCATTAGTTGCCAAAGAGAAACGCGCAACAGTTACACCACCTTCAAGGTGACGAACTTCGGGGTTCTTGCCAACGTTTCCTACCAGAATAACTTTGTTTACTGACATACCTGTATGTTTAGTTTTAATTTTACAATTACACAATTTACGTAAAAATTCGTTCAAAAACAATTATTTTTTTGATGAAAAATATTTGATTACAGGTTCGGCAGCCATGTATGCATCAATGAGCCTAGGAAGCGAGTATTCGCTTACACCAACAATCGGAATCCTAACATACTCTTCAGTGAGAATGTAATTAGGATTATCAATCTCAAGGATTATGAATGTTGCCCAAATAGTTCGATGGCTCAATAAATGGCGAATTGGTTGAGAGATACTCAGCACATTCACCTTGGAACCCGATAAAAAGTTAAGGCTGTCCATACGCTCAAGTAATTGGTCATGGCCCAATCTGGCACCAGTCTCAACCATGGGGAACTCATATAGCAAGTGCCAAATATCTTTTCCCTGGCGCCTTTTAATAAAGGTATGGCCTTTATGCTTAATCATAAAGTAGTAAAAGAATCGTTCCACAGGCGGTTTCTTTTTGCTCTTGACAGGAAGAGCCACAATCAGATTGTTCTTATATGCGTAACAGTAATCGGCAAAAGGACAATCGGTACATCTGGGCGACTTAGGCGTACACTGTAGCGCTCCAAAATCAATTAAAGCTTGGTTAAAACGGCCTGGCTCATTTTTAGGTATTAGTTCATTGGCTAAAGAAAAAAACTCCTTTTTACCAGTGCTAGAATCTATAGGAGTGAATATCCCAAAAATTCGCGAAAGGATTCGGTAAACGTTTCCGTCAACTGCGGGGACAGCCTCACCAAAAGCAAACGAGGCAATGGCAGCCGCCGAGTAAGCCCCTAACCCTTTAATTCGTTGAAGTTCCTTATAGCTTTTTGGTAAAATCCCGTTGTACTGTTCCATAACCTGAATGGCACCTGCTTTAAGGTTTCGAGCCCTAGTGTAATATCCAAGACCTTGCCAAACCTTCATTACATCATCTATATCGGCATCGGCAAGCGATTGAATGCTAGGGAAACGCTCAATGAACCGATAGTAGTACGAAATGCCCTGTACCACTCTTGTCTGCTGGAGTATTACTTCCGACACCCAAATATGGTATGGATTAATGGTGTTTCGCCAAGGCAAATCGCGTGCTTTAGTAGCATACCACATGAAAAGAATTGAGCTAAAATCCATACTATCAAATAAAAAGAAAAAAAATCTTATCAAAATTAACCTTAACAGTTTTATTAATCGAGACAAAACTTGTATATTTGCAATCCTAATTTGCAAATTATTGTCTAATTTATTGATAACTAAAGATTTTCAAAAAATGACAAAGGCTGATATCGTAAACGAGATTTCCAAGAGTACTGGAATCGAGAAAGTAGCAGTTCAGAAAACCGTTGAGGCTTTCATGGAAACCGTAAAGGATTCCTTGGTAAAAGAAAAGAATGTTTATCTGCGTGGCTTTGGCAGCTTTATAGTTAAAAAGCGTGCTAAAAAAACTGCTCGTAACATCTCAAAGAACACCACTATCATTATTCCTGAGCACTTCATTCCTGCTTTCAAACCTTCCAAGTCGTTTGTAAACAAGGTTAAGAACCACGTAAAGAAATAGTTTAAGTACTAACAATCAAAATCTACCACAATGCCAAGCGGAAAGAAGAGAAAAAGACACAAAATGGCAACCCACAAGCGTAAAAAACGTCTACGTAAGAATCGCCATAAGAAGAAAAACAGATAACTATTTGCTAGTCAACACAGTAGCATAAGCAACCTAAAGTGCCTCAAAGTGCTTTAGGTTGCGTTGTTTAATCGCTAACCAAAATATGTAAAAGTGAATACCGAGTTAATTATCGATGTTCGTGAAACTGAAGTTGCGATAGCCCTGCTCGAAAATAAGCAGCTGGTAGAGCTCAACAAGGAGCGAAGCAATGTTCAGTTCTCGGTTGGCGACATCTATCTCGGTAAAGTTAAAAAGATTATGCCCGGGTTGAATGCAGCCTTTGTAGATGTAGGCTATGAAAAAGATGCATTTCTTCATTACCTTGACCTGGGGCCACAGTTTAAAACACTCCAGAAATACGTACAGGATCACTACTCGCGCAAAAACAAAACCATTCCCATTTCAAAGTACAACATGCTTCCCGATATCGACAAGGGCGGGAAAATAACAGATGTGCTTAGTTCTGGGCAGCCTGTACTGGTGCAAATTGCCAAGGAGCCCATTTCGACCAAAGGGCCAAGGCTTACCTCCGAAATTTCCATTGCAGGAAGAAACATTGTTCTTGTTCCCTTTAACAACAAGGTTTCAATCTCGCAAAAAATCACAGCCCCCGAGGAGCGCAAGCGCCTCAAAAGGCTGATGGAAAGCATTTTGTCTAAAAACTTTGGGGTTATTGTACGTACCGCCGCCGAGAGCAAAAAAGTTGCAGTTCTCGATGCAGAATTGCGCAGCTTAATTAAACGGTGGGAAATCACCGTTGAAAAACTAAAAAATCCTGGCTATCCGGCTCTTTTAACATGCGAGATTAAACGCACATCGGCTATCCTGAGGGATATGCTTAACGGGTCGTTTAACAGCATCCACATTAACGACGAAAATGTTTACGAAGAAATTCGCGAGTACATCGAAAGCATTGCACCCGAAAAGGAAAAGATAGTTAAGCTCTACACCGGTAATGTGCCAATATTCGACCAATTTGGCGTTGAAAAGCAGATCAAATCGCTCTTTGGCCGGACCGTTTCCATTAAGAGTGGCGCATACCTTATTATTGAGCATACTGAGGCTTTGCATGTAATTGATGTTAACAGCGGCAACAGGTCAAAGTCGTCGAACGACCAGGAAACCAACGCCCTTGAGGTAAACCTTGCTGCAGTTGACGAAATTGCCCGACAGCTGAGGTTGCGCGATATGGGTGGAATAATTGTTGTGGATTTCATAGACATGCACAACAATGAGAATAGGCAAATGGTATATGAGCGCATGAAGGAACTCATGAGTCGCGACCGCGCCAAGCACAATATCTTGCCGCTAACCAAGTTCGGATTGATGCAGATTACCCGTCAACGGGTTCGCCCTGAAATGCATATCGACACCAGTGAGAAATGTCCGGTTTGCAACGGCAGCGGCAAGGTTACTGCCACCATTCTGATCGACGAGCAAATAAAAAATCAACTATCGTTGATTTGCACCACCCAAAAGTATCGCTCTGTTACCATTAAGCTACATCCGTATATTGCCGCATATATCAAAAAGGGGCTCCCTTCAAAACGATTCAAATGGGCTTTAAAGTTTAAATGCGCCGTTAACCTGTTGCCCATGTCGTCGTACCATTTTCTGGAGTACCATTTCTTTGATAACAACGATAACGAGATAGAACTTTAGCCAACCGATAAGGGGTGTCAAACAGGACACCCCTTTTTCCCAGATTAACAATACTCTGTCATATTAAAAGCAATTATTATTTAGAACTCAGTATTGAGCTTATTTAAAGGCATAAAAAAACATTATACACACCTGATCAAAACTATAGTTATTCGAGTTTATAAATTATACTGAAAGAAATTTGTATATTTATTAAACTTTATTATC
>DSBV01000122.1 GCA_011045955.1 Bacteroidales bacterium
ATATTTCATAACTTATGGCCCATAAAAACAGGCAAACATGAACACGCTCAAAATATCGAAGAACAGGGCTCGCGACTTTCTAGCCGAAAAGTTAGCGCGAAACATAACAGTAGGTGTACTTGGCAATATCGAGACGTTTCCTGTATAATGTTTCAGTGGGCAATTCACCCGTAATAATGCTTACAATACCCTTTTGATGACAAGTATCTGCTAATAGCTTAACCACAGCCGAGTACTCCTTTTGCTTTCGTTGAATATCGAAATCGGAATATGCCGAGTTACCAAGTCGCCTAATTGGTTTTACCTGTAAAACGTCAATGCGGTAATCGTCGAGATACATAGTAAGCCCCTTTAAATCCTCTAAACTATCAGGGTTCACAGTATAGTTTATTCAAAGCTTTAGCCTCTGATTTTTTCCCTTAACCTTTGATATTGCGCTTAAGACTTCATGCAGAATCTCGAACTTTGCACCGGGCATCATTCTTTCGTAAACATCTTTTGAAGCTCCGTGCGTTGATAGGATTATTTCGTCGAGACCAGCATTGGCCAATGCCTCTACTTTATCATAGTTAAAAAGAGCGCCATTCGTTGTAAACGAAACGTAAGGTACACCTTGCTGCTTAGCCAGCTTAATAATTTGCTCGTTGTGTTTATATAGGGTTGGCTCGGCACCACAGCCAATTTGTAGGCGCATGGCCGATGAGAAAAAACAATTTGCAACATTGGTTACCATCTCCTCCGATAGGCACTCTTTACTGGGCCTATAATTTGGATCGCTAAAGTAGCACATAATGCAACGAAAGTTGCAAACCAAAACGGCATCAAGAAATAGGTTCAGAAATCGCTTTTTTAACAAGAAAGAGTAATCCAGCACCCAGAATTTTTAGTCGTTCACTCTTAACTAGCGAATTAAGTCTTAGTATTCTGTAATAGTTCATTCAGCTATAATTTGAATATCGGGGTAAAAATTGCTTCGAAGTGCAAATATAGCAAAACTCCAGATGCTTGTTACTAATTAATGTTCCATCTTTAGCTAAACCTCAGAGTAAACACAAAAACAACATCAATCCTTAATATTTTTGTTTAAGTCAAATTTGTACCTTTGCTTCTCAACTTAAACTTGGAATGATGAAAACAAAAGATAAAATTGAGCAGCTCAGAGTTATCATGGCTTCAAATGGCATTGCAGCCTATATTGCACCAAGCAGCGATCCGCACCTGAGCGAATACCTCCCCGATTGCTGGAAATTCAGAGCATGGCTTAGCGGCTTTACCGGTTCGGCCGGAACCCTTGTAGTTACAGCAAATGCTGCAGCACTATGGACCGATTCGAGATATTTCCTACAAGCTGAGCAAGAGCTTAAAGGCACAGGTATTGAACTCTGCAAGATGGGGCTTACCAATACCCCAAGCATTGAAGATTGGCTTGCACAAAACCTTGATAAGAACCAAACGGTTGGTTTCGATGGCCGATTGCTGTCGCATGCACAATCGCTTACGCTTATGAGCAGTTTGAAAAGCAAAGGGCTAAAGGCAAACCCGAAAATTGATATAATTAACAATGTGTGGAACAATCGCCCAACCATGCCAAACAGTAAGGCCTTTGAGCACGAGCTTAGGTATGCAGGGCAAACCATTAGCGAAAAGCTTACCCTAATTCGCCAAGAACTTGAAAATTGCAAGGCCAATGCATGCATCCTTTCTGCTCTCGATGAGGTGGCATGGGCATTTAACATCCGCGGAAACGATATTGATTACAACCCAGTTGTTATGGCCTATGGCTTAATAACCAACAAGGATGCAACGTTATTTATCGACTCTGATAAGCTAAGCGATGAACATGCAAAAAGCCTTATTGAGCAGGGAGTTACCCTAAAACCATACGCTAAAATAGAGAAGGCTATTAAATCGGCAAGCAACGAAATGATTTTTGCTCTTGATGAGGCAAGGGTAAACCACAGGCTTTATTCTCTTATCCCCAAGGATTTGAAAAAGGTAAATACGCTTAGCCTTGTTACCAAGCTAAAAGCCCAGAAAAATCCCATTGAATTGGAGAATATTAGGCAAAGCCATGTGAATGATGGTGTGGCAATGTGCAAGTTTTTACATTGGCTCGAAAACAGTGTGGCAAACGAAAAGATTACAGAACTTTCAATTGCCGCTAAGCTACTTGCCCTTCGTAAAGAGCAGGAAGGCTTTATTAGCGAGAGTTTCAGCACTATTGCGGGATACAGAGAAAACGGAGCCATTGTTCACTATAGCGCAACGCCCGAAACTGCAAAGGAGATAAAACCTGAAGGTTTCTTGCTCGTTGATTCGGGAGGTCAGTACCTTCAAGGAACCACAGATATTACCCGAACCATTCGTTTAGGGGAGCCAACACCTGAGGAAAAGGAGGATTACACCCTTGTACTAAAGGGGATGATTCAACTATCAATGGCTCAGTTTCCTGCTGGTACCCGTGGTAGCCAACTCGATACGCTAGCACGAATGGCCATGTGGAGTAAGGGTATAAACTACGGACATGGAACTGGGCATGGCGTTGGTGCTTTTCTGAATGTACACGAAGGGCCACAATCAATCCGCCCCAATGAGAACCCAGTAACCATTGAACCAGGCATGATTCAGTCGAACGAACCAGGAATATACCGTGCTGGCAAGTATGGCATTCGCATTGAGAACCTAATCCTTTGCCGTGAGGCAATGGAGACCGAATCGGGAAAATTTTACAGCTTCGAAACACTTACGCTTTGCCCTATCGACCTAAAACCTGTTGATATTGAATCATTATCCAAGGAGGAAAAGGATTGGCTTAACGCTTACCACAAAACGGTTTACGAAAAAATATCGCCAAAACTTACTGAAGAGCTAAAGGTGTGGTTAAAGGAAAAAACCCAAGAAATATAAACTCAAGGAAATAAAAGTAATAAAACCGCTGTGAAAATGTATTCACAGCGGTTTTATTTGTGGATAAGTGCCCAGGACAAGACTCGAACTTGCACGCCCTAAACGAGCACCAGCCCCTCAAGCTGGCGTGTCTACCAATTCCACCACCTGGGCAAAAATATTTTTAATAAAGAACTTTATTTTGCTTTTCCGAAGTGCCCAGAACAGGACTCGAACCTGCACATCATTGCTGATACTAGTCCCTGAAACTAGCGCGTCTACCAGTTCCGCCATCTGGGCAGCGGTTGCAAAGTTAATAAAAAAATATTCTCACCTACAACCTCCAAAAAAATAATTTATAACACAAAACCTACAAGTTGCTCTTCACATAGTTTGAAAGCAATGTGTACAGATGCATTCGGGTATTCTCCCCGTAAATACTATGATTCTTATCGGGGTACAACATCATATCGAATTGCTTATTGGCTTGAACCAACTTCTCGGCCATTTCAATGGTATTTTGTAGGTGAACATTATCGTCGCCCGTACCATGAACCAGTAAAAGCTTCCCTTGCAATCTACCAACATGATTTATTGGGGAGTTATCGTCGTACCCGTTGGCGTTATCCTGCGGTAAACCCATAAAACGCTCGGTGTAAATTGTATCGTAGTAGCGCCAATTGGTAACGGGTGCAACCGCAATGGCCATGCTAAACACCTCGGGTGCCTTGAAAAGGCTAAGCAACGACATGTAACCTCCGTAGCTCCACCCCCAAATGCCAATCCTTTCCTCATCTACGTAAGGAAGATCTTGCAAATACTTTGCAGCCTCAATTTGATCGATGCTCTCGTAGTAACCAAGCTGGCCGTAGGTCATCTTTTTAAACTCCTGTCCTCTACCTCCAGTTCCCCTGCCATCAACGCAAACAACCATATAGCCCTCGGTGGCGAGGTATTCGTCCCATCCAACTGAAAAACGATCGACAACGGAACGCGAGCCCGGTCCGCTATACTGATACATTAACACTGGGTATTCAGTGTTTTCATCAAACCCCAAAGGTTTCACCATATAACCGTTCAGTTCAAAGCCTTCGGAGGTTGTGAATGAGAAAAACTCTTTTGTTGGTATCTCAAATTGCTCAAGCGTAGCAGTTAGGTTTTTATTATCCTCTAGTACTCTCATTTGCTCCCCCTTAGCATTGTGCAGGGTAACTATTGTTGGTGTGGTAATCGATGAGTGAAAATGGATGTAGTACTTAAACCCTGTGCTAAAGTTAGCCGAATTTGTGCCTGGTAGCTCCGATAGTTTTTTCTGCTTTTTTCCATCAAGAGCAACTGAATAAACAGCAGTTCGTAGAGGCGATTCGTCGAAAGCCTGATAGTATACCCGTTTGCTTTTAGCATCGTAGCCGTAAATACTAATTACCTCATCGTTCCCGTCGGTAAGCTGCCTAACAAAATCGCCATTCATTTTATACAGGTAAAGCTGATTGTATCCGTTGCGCTCGCTGGGAATAATAAAGTATTTCCCATCTTGGGTGAAAGTTGGATAGCTATCGGCTGGTTCTTCAATGTAATACTCATTGGTTTCGGAGAAAATAGCTTCCGACTTACCGGTCAAAGGATTGGCCATAAGCAAATCGACCTTGTTTTGTAGGCGATTTAGTCGAACCATGCAAAGGCGCTCTGAGTTAACAGTCCATTTTATTCGTGCAATATACTGGTCTGTTTCATCTCCGGTGTCCATAGTGCGAGTCTGCTTGCTTTCAATATCGTATACATGAATTGAAACAACCGAATTGTCTTCACCAGCCTTTGGATACTTAAATGAATAATTAGGCGGGTAAAGCTCATTCTGAAATAAAGGCATATTGAAAAGCTTTACGTTGCTCTCATCAAATTTATAAAATGCCAAGCTCTTGCTATCGGGGCTCCATTGCATGCCTGTAACCATACGAAACTCCTCCTCATGAACCCAATCGGCAGCGCCGTTAATAATATGGTTAAATTCACCATCGGAAGTTATTTGCTGCTCAGTTCTGGTCAGCAAATCGTTTATAAAAATGTTGTTATCGCGCACAAAAGCAACCAAATTGCCATTTGGCGAGAACGTTGCGAGCATTTGACTTCCGTTTTCCGAAAGAGGGACAATTTCATTCGCTTCAATATCGAAAACAAAGTAGTCTGCAGTAAATGAATGTCGGTAAATTGGACTTATGTTGGTTGCTAGTAGTATTTTTGACTCATCGGAGCTAAGTTTATATAACCGAACCTGCTTTAGCTGAGGATTATCAAAGCTATTGGCATTAAAAATAACATCAACTACCTCTCCTGTGGAGTAGCTATACTTTACAATTTTGCCCCCTCGCTCAAGAGTAGTGTAATGTTCGCCATCGTTAAGCGAAGTAATACCCCATACCGATGACGCACGAAAAGTACCGTTAACGTTTAGGTCTTCTAAGGATATCCGTTGCTTTTGGCTATAGGCACTTATCGTTAAAAATGCTGCAACACAAATAAGTAATGTACGTTTCATGGCTAATGCAAATTGGTTAAAACTTGGTGTTTTGATGATAAACTGGCTAAATGGATTAAACCCCAAGTAACAAAACTAGCAAATATTTGCAAAAAGGAATATTAGCCATAATTTTGGCTCATATTAAACCCATTTTCATGAAAGCAGAAAAGCTAAAACAAATTCGATTTAAAAAAACTATTAGCTTCTTTAAAAAAGTTGAACCTAACTGTAAGCATATTCTCGATTTAGGAGTACAAAACGAACTGTCCAATAAATTTGCCTTGTTAGGCTACAACGTGCAAAACACACAGGGTGAAGACCTCGACCTAGAACCTGAACTACTAAAGAATTATAAGGATGCAGAGGTAATTACCGCTTTCGAAATTTTAGAGCATCTGGTTTCGCCATATGTACTACTTAAAAACCTGCCAGCCGACCGG
>DSBV01000029.1 GCA_011045955.1 Bacteroidales bacterium
GATGATGAGTTCTTACAGTTTGTTGCGAACAGAATTAACAGCAGGCCAAGGAAGCGGTATAGCTATAAAAGTCCTATATTTGTAAAAAACCAATTATTAACAAAGACAAAAGTTGCATTTGTGGCTTGAATCTTGCACTTGTATTCAATGTGCTTTATGGTATTTCCCTTTTCGTCGTATATTTTTTCCATTAAAATGTTCCCTTGCTTATCGGACTGTGCTTCGTATTCCTTATACTTGATTTCCTTATCGTACTCATAAATGTAACGCCATTCTAATTTTGCTTGATGCCTGCTTTGCGGATTTCCTTTTTCTTTTGAGCAAAAGAGAAGGAAGGCCAGGCTATCAATAATACAAATGCAACAATTATGAGTTGGTATTTAGTTTTCATTTCATTAAATTTGATAAATTTTTTGCAATTTAATCAAAATAGATTGATTATGTATAAGTGTAAAGTTTGTGGGTATATATACGATGAAAATATTGGTGATCCCGATCGTGGTATACCAGCCGGAATTCCTTTTGAGGATTTGCCAGATAATTGGCATTGTCCCGTATGTAATGTAACCAAGGATTACTTTGAGGAGTTCAAGTAGTACCCTGTGTGCATAAAATCAAGTAGTCCTTTTATTGAGGAAAACTATTGTAAAAAAGAAAAGAACCCGAATAAGGTTCTTTTCTTTTTTGTTGATTTTTAGTTTTCAGGGATATTTTTAAGTACATCGAGTAATAGTTCCCAGAATTTCAGTGTTGAAGGTATGTGTAATCTTTCATCGGGCGAATGCGCCCCTTTTATTGTTGGGCCAAACGATATCATGTCGAGGTATGGGTATTTTTCCAGGAATAGCCCACATTCCAAGCCAGCATGGATAGCTCTGACCACGGGCTCAACCTTAAATAGTTTGGAATATGACGCTTTGGTGATTTCCAGAATTTGCGAATTTGTATTGGGTGCCCATCCGGGATAACCGTCGGAATGCTGGATGTTTGCGTTAGCAAGCCTGAAAACGCTTTCAACCATGTTCGATATGTCGTTCTTAGCCGATTCAACGGCACTGCGTTGGCTGGTTGTAACTAGAATTTGGTTATCCTGAATGAATTTAACGGATGCCAGATTGGTGGAGGTTTCAACTAATCCTTTCAGCTGGCGACTCATGGCAATAACGCCATGTGGGCAGGCGTAAAGCGAGTTTAGCAGGTCGAAATGCGTTGGCTCATCTATCACAAAGTTGGGTAGGGTTGTATCGTCAATGGTTATTTCAAGGTTGGGCTCGGCATCGCGCCACTCATTGTATATTACGCTTCGAATGCTTTCAAAGGTGAGTATTAGCTTAGCCTTATCGTCCTTATGGATGGTGAACACGGCTGTTGCTTCGCGGGGAATGGCGTTTCGCAGGTTACCACCATCGAGATTGGCTAAACGAAGGTCATAAAGTTGTGTGCCTTTCCATAGGAAACGGTTTAAGAGTTTTATGGAATTGGCTCGGTGCTTATCAATATCATCGCCTGAGTGGCCTCCAAGTAAACCTTTAACCGTTAACTTCATGGCAACCGAATCGCTGGGCACCCTGTCGGGTTCATAGGCAAAGGTGGCCACGGTGTCAATGCCACCGGCACATCCGATGAAGAGTTCTCCTTCGTCTTCGGAATCGAGGTTTAGGAGAATCTTTGAGTTGAAAAATCCGCTTTTCATCTCAAAAGCACCGGTCAAACCTGTTTCTTCATCTACCGTGAAAAGGCATTCAAGTGGCCCATGATCAATGTCGGTTGAGGCCAGAATGGCAAGCTGTGCAGCAATTCCAATGCCATCGTCGGCTCCAAGAGTAGTACCCTTGGCTTTAAGCCATTCCCCATCAACATAGGTTTGTATGGGGTCGTTGTTAAAATCGTGGTTTACGTCGCTATTCTTTTCACAAACCATATCGAGGTGGCTTTGCAGCACAACCGATTGCTTATTCTCATTGCCTATTGTAGCGGGTTTCCTTACTACCACATTCCCAGAAGCATCTCTTTGGTATTCAAAATTATGCTTGCGGGCGAATTCTTCGATATATGCAATGATTTTTTCTTCTTTCTTTGAGGGGCGAGGAATCTTGCAAATCTCATCGAAATAGAAGAAAACTAACTCGGGCTTTAGTTGATTGTTACTCATTGGTAATATTTTTTTTCGGCATAAACATAATACTTTTTCAAATATAATGTTCAATATAGAAGAGGTTTAAAAGCATGTTCCGGTACGGTTGCTTGGTATACTAAATTGGGTTAATTTTGCAACCAAAACTTTGCAACAGGAATGATAGAAAAACCAGAACTTTACAACCTGCTTTCAACCGCGGTAAGTGCTGCTATTAGGGCTGGTTACAAAATAATGGAAGTATATAATTCTGATGATTTTCAGGTTAATCTTAAATCCGATCGTACTCCCTTAACCCTTGCCGATAGGCTTGCGCATGAGGAGATAAAGAATTCACTAACAAAAACCTTTATACCGGTACTCAGCGAGGAAGGGCGCAATATTGTGTATGAAGAGCGCAAAGGATGGGATTACTTTTGGATTGTCGATCCGCTCGATGGAACTAAGGAGTTTATTAAGCGCAATGGCGAGTTTACAGTAAATATTGCTCTTATACTTGAACAATACCCGGTAGTAGGAGTAATTTATGTGCCTGTTACAGGCAAATTGTACTATTCAATCAAGGACAAAGGCTCATTTATGGTTTCGCCCATCTGGGCTTTACCTAACTTTGAAGCATCTTTTAAAGATTTACAATCGCAATCAATCAAGTTGCCATTGCCAATTGAGCGTGAAGGCTTAGTGGTTGTTGAAAGTCGTTCGCACAGTACCCCCGAAATCATTCAGTATATAAACAATTTATCGGGCCGATATCCTGATTTGGAGTTACTTTCAATTGGTTCTTCTTTAAAAATGTGTATGATTGCCGAAGGCAAGGCCGATTTATATCCCCGGCTGTCGCTTTCCAGAGAGTGGGATACTGCTGCCGGGCAGGCAATTGTTGAGGGGGCCGGTTTTAAGGTGATAACTTATGAGACAGGCGAAAGACTTTCGTATAACAAGGAAGATCTTGTTAATCCTTGGTTTGTTGTTACAAATGGGAGGGCGAAGTAGGCTAAATTTCGATTCCCAGCACCAATATATCATCAACCTGCTCGTAATTCCCTTTCCATTTACCCATGAATGACTCCAGGTGTTTAACCTGATCTTCAACAGGTTTGTCAATGGTATTGCTCAGCAACTTGATGAACTCAGATTTACCCAGTTTCATGCGTTTGCTATCGCTAATTTGGTCGAGGTAACCGTCGGTGTAAAAAAAGAACTTCCCTCCTTTAGTAATGTCTAGGTATTCGTCGTTGAACTCAATCAGTCCTAGTTGACGGTTAAGGTTGCGTTGGGGTCGAACGGTTTTATGGCAATTGATGGAATCGAAATACTCAAATGATATTTTGTGCCCGGAGTATTCCAGTACTTTTGCATTTTTAGTGTACTTGCACACAATAAAGTCGATGCCTAATAGTAAGTTTGAATCAAAAGGTTTTGCGTTATTTTTAATCAACTCGTTATACAGATGCGATGCAATTTGGCTGGGTTTATTTAGGTTGAAGATAGCTACGGCATCTTTTAAGGCATTAATTGCCATTATGCTCATAAAAGCGCCTGCTACTCCGTGTCCTATGCAGTCGGCAATGACAAAAATTATTTCGTTGTTTAATTCATGATGCCAGTAAATATCGCCTCCTACATAATCCTTTGGTTTGTAAAGCATGGCTTGCTTGCTGAAGTGTTTTTCGAGTTCTACAGGATTTGAGAGCAGCGAACGCTGTATAAGCGATGCATACACTAGCCCCTCGGTTATTCTATGGTTAGCATATTCCAGAAGCCTATTCTGTGTTTCAATTTGTTCGGTTTGCAGGGCAAGTTTGGTTTTATGCTGGTTTAGTTCGTTTATGTTGATCTCCAGCATATCGCGTTGGGTTTCAATTTCCTCTTTTTGAATCAAAATCTCTGCATTCATCTCTTGGAGTAAGCGTTTATCCTTGTTCAGCTTTTTCAAGTAAACATATGAAAGCACAACTATAACCAAGCTGAAAAATACAAGCGATAGAAGTAATAAATTGATAGCCTTTTGTCTTTTAATGTTTACCTGTTTCAATTCATTATCCTTTTGAAGCAGCGTAATTTCACTTTCTTTCTTTTCAGTTTCGTACTCAATTTTCAGCTTGTCCAGATTATTCAGATTTGAGATATTATTTAATGTATCGCTGAGTGATTTGTATTCCTCAAAATGCTCTAAGGCTTTTTTATAGTTGCCTTGTTGTTTAAGGATAGAGTACATTCCTTTGTGGGCATCACGTTGCCATTCAATGGATTTGTGTTTAATAGCAAGTTCAAGGGCCTGAGTGTAATAATCAACAGAAGTGCTGTAGTTACCTGTTTGCTCGAAGGTGCGACCAAGATTAAGAAAAACTGCTGTTAATCCATTCTCGTTTTTGCTTTTTTCAAATGCCGATTTAGCTTTTAAGAAGTAATTTATGCCCTCCTTTGGATTTCCAATATCCAGGTGTAGCTGACCGATATTGCTAAGTGTTTTGCCCTGGTCGTCAATATTGTTGTTTTTTACATCTACTTCGTATGATTTCAGGAACATATCAAGACTTTCTGTAAATCTTTTCTGGTTTTTAAGGATGATAGCAATATTGTTTGATACCCTGCCAACACCCAAATCATTTCTTAGGTTTTGGTATATGGATAGGGCTTTGTAATACATGTCAAGCGCTTCATTTTGCTTACCCTGAGTATCGTATATTAGGCCAATGTTGTTGTAGGCATGTGCTACGCCAAGCGAGTCATCTAGTTTTTCCCTCAGTCTTAGGGCTTGGTATAATTTTTCGGATGCTATTTCGAGTTTACCAAGATTCCAGTAGATCCCCCCCAGCAAATTGATAGTCTTTGCCAAGTTAAGGGTGTCGTTAACCTGTTGGAAAAGTTTTACTGCATTATTTGCTTTTTCTATGGCACCTTCTGCGTTGCCAGTATTGAAAAGGATTCCTGAAAGCATTTTGTAGGCATTTGCTATTATTGCTACAGGCAATTCTGTTTTTTGTGAAAGAACAATGATGTTTTCAAAGTATTCCTGAGCTTTTGAGAAGTTCCCTCTAACGTAATATCTGGTTCCTGCAAGGTCGTTGCCTTTAGCAACCCCATTAACCCAACCGCTTGATGCAGATGACCAAATGAATTCTATTACAACGTCGTCGTAAATGGAATCCTTATACTCCTTTTTTAGAGATAGTTTTTCGTATATGTTATTTAGTAAAATTGTGTCTTTTGCGTTGCTTCTGATTACATGTATTAGGCTGTCGGGGTCGGACTGTGCCATTAGTGGGACTGCAATGGCAAAAGTAAACAGAATGTTTCTAATCTTTATCATGGCTATTACTTTGCAATTTGTATCTCATTATTAGTTTGTTAACATTATGATTGCAAATGAGTATTTGAAATAAGGTGAATTTCAAATTTTAATTTGCAACGCTAAATCAGGTAGTAAAAACCTAAATTCAACCAATAAATGCAACTTTCGGTGAGGATGACATCAATATTTTTTCAGCAAAGAGAGGGGAAAAAATCCCGCTCTCTTCCGCTGAATGGAAATAAGC
>DSBV01000075.1 GCA_011045955.1 Bacteroidales bacterium
TGTTAACTGTGGGTACTCGGTAAAACTTGTGTTACACATTTGCCAACCCTTACTATAAATGCGGCCGGCAGGCTTATTGGGTTCACCTGGATTAGTGATGATGTTGTTGCTGGCATCGGTAACGGTGATATTAAAAAACTCAAGCGCCCACCTTCTGTCGTTAAGATGTCGGAATTCTATATAGTAATCACCGGTTTGATCGGCAGTAAAGGAAAGAGGGCTATAACCTGTGGTTATAGTTACGCCATTAAGTTTGGCGCCGTTAGGTCCAGTAATGGCCTGGGTGTAGGTGGCTATATAACCATTCCCCGATGTTGGCATGGCTGTTTCAGCATATGCAATGCTTCCATCAGGTTTTCTTATTCTAAACCTTACACTGGACGGATCGGTATTAACATTTCCCCCATAATTTTTAGTGTTCATCTTAAACCCGAAAAACACCTTTTCGCCAGCTCGTACACGAATGTAAAGCTTTTTCTCAGCTGGGCAATCATATCCAGCAAAACCGTTACTACCGGTTTCAAAAACGTTAAACTCTAAATACAACCTATTCGAAGAGTTAGGCATAAGCTGTTTGGTTCCTTCTGGGTAAGCGGGTTTAACGCATAAGACTATTTGCACTCGCTACCAAATTATTAAAGGGAAGATCTAGTTGGTTGTTTGTGAATTGGAATGGAACACTGATGACGCTGATTGTACGTATTTACGCTGTGTAACACCGTGCGGACCCTCTGCAACACAGTGATGCTGATTTAGTTGATGGTTGTTTGTATTAGGACCCTAAACTTTGAACCTTTAATTCGGCTTTACAGCACATGCTCTTTAACCATTATCCTTTATCCTTCTTCTAATCCCTCCGGCAACCCCGTACCCAATCAGTACGCCGATAATGTTCGAAATCAAATCGGAAATGTTAAATGTTCTATGGGGAATATATAGCTGCCAAACTTCAGCTAGTATTGAAGCCAGTAACAGTAATATAAAAACACCAATATTAAAAATTTTTATACCCATTAACCTTAGTGAAATTACAAGCAGTACAAATAGTACTACATGAACCAGATAATCGGTATGAATAATTACTCCTAGGCACTTATATTTTGGAAAGTTGATTGGTAACAAAGTGGGAAAAACAAGTATTGCAGCTACCCATAGCACTATTGTAAGAACTAGAATAGCTATACGACTTAAACGCAACATTATAATAAATTATAACAGGTGTTAAAAACCAAATTTAATAAATATTAGTTAATAAAGCTTCGTAACTTTTATCCTACAAAAAAATATCAAAAAAAATTTCTGTTTTCAATTTTGCTAACTTTACACAGGGAAAAGACAGGATTATGAAACACCCATGTAAAGCAACTTGCACAACCGAGCTTGCGAGTTCACCGAAGGTAAACAGCGATGAACAAACTATGGGTGTTCCATCCGCTCGATAAAGATTGTTAAAAGCAAGACAGTAACGTGTTAGTAATTAATAATATAAACATTTTGCACGAGTGAAAAAATTAGTATCGGTAGTAATCATTGCATTAACAGCAATAGCGGTTGCCAATGGGCAGCAAGGATTGCAGCCAACCATAGCAACTATGCGTTGGGGAGCCGACTACAAGCTTTATGTAAAACTTGCAAACGACTCCGACTATGTGGTTGATGTCCGAGGGCTTTATCATACCGGAAAGGATCTTTTCATTGATACAACCAGTAATTCTGCCACTTACTATCCTGTTACTCTCGATAAGGAGTTTGTTGATTACATTAAAAGCAAGAGAATTTACAACGATGAATCCAGAGCCGACGGTTCAACTCAACCCAATTACAAAACTCTTTGGTCAGCACTGCATGGGAATATTGGTGGCGGATACATCCATTTTATCAACTGCATGGTTTATGCGCTAGAGTCGCAAAACCTCAGGCTAACCGATCCTATTCTGATGCGCCCTGTAACTAAGTGGAAACCTAAGCCGATAACTCAATCGTACAAGCGTACCCGGAAATGGACATACTACTACCCCAATACTCAACAGCTAGCACTTAAGGAGTATAAAATCCGTAAGAGAGAGGGCGATTTGAAAGACTTGCAGGGAGTACCTCAACCCTTTATCGATTTGTTCCTGTCAACAAGCCAATCCGAATACGATAAGATGGTTGCCAGCCGTCGTATGCGCGAGGTTGCCCAAATCGACCTGGTAAAAATCTTACTTGGAGCTAAGTACCTTGGCGAAGACCAAATAAGACACATCAGCTCACGCGTGCTGATAGCAGTTCTTAAGTATAACGTGAACACTATGCCTTCAGTAATCATTTTCGACGATTACAATGCAGCCGTGGCGCTCTCCCTAGGCGTTGATGGGTATAAGATTGAAAAAATTGTTTACTCCGATGGAGAAGTGGTTTCGGGCTCAGAACTCGAAGGCCGCACCGAACTCATTGAGGCACTAATCAAACGGATAAACGAAGCTAACGAAAGAGTTTTTCGCAAGAAGTTGCAACTGTACTACCAAAAGAAGAAATAGTGCACATTAGCCGCGTGTGTTTAGTGTTTGGTAAACTTAAGTCTAACAACTATCAACGAACAACCACCAACTAAATTATTATCAAAGAGATACACAGTGTTTTCACAGTGTAAGTCAGCATAATCTGCGTTATCAGCGTTCTATCTCAAACCCTAAACTCATCAAAAATCAACCGTAAACCATCAACAAAAAACCTGCAGTTAACGCCTCTCCAGAAGCACCACATTTTCCACGTGGTGGGTGTGGGGAAACATATCAATTGGTTGAATACGAGTCACCTTGTAAAATTCGGACATTAAGGCAATATCGCGGGCTTGGGTGGCCGGGTTGCAGCTAACGTAAACAATACGCATGGGCTGAGCTGCCACCAGCGTTTTAGCCACATAGGGATGGATACCAGAACGAGGTGGGTCAAGAATTACAACATCGGGATTGCCATGCTCATTCATAAATTTATTGCTTAGCAAATCTTTGATATCGCTGGCAAAGAAAATAGTATTTGTAATGCCATTTAGCTGCGAGTTAATTTGGGCATCCTCAATAGCCTCGGGAACATACTCTATTCCCACAACTTTTTGGGCATTACGTGCCACAAAGTTGGCAATAGTACCGGTACCCGTGTACAAATCGTAAACCAGCTCACTACCAGTAAGTTGAGCAAAACTGCGGGCAACCCTGTATAGTTCAAGCGCCTGCTCCGAGTTGGTTTGATAGAACGATTTAGGGCCAACCCTGAACTTTAATCCTTCCATCTCCTCAATAATATGATCCTTACCCGCAAACAGTTTAACTTCCAGGTCGCTGATAGTTTCGTTTAATTTGGTGTTTTCAACGTACATCAACGAGGTTATTTGTGGAAAGTTGATGCACATGAAGTTCAGCAACTCCTGAACCTCATTGTTGTAGCGGGTAACCGATAGAATGGCCATTACCTCGCCTGTGCTTGCAGTGCGAATAATCAGATTCCTAAGCAACCCTTGCTTAGTGTAAAGGTTAATGAATGGAATTCCATGCTTGACAGCATAATCCCTAACGGCCAATCTGATTGAGTTTGATGGTTCGGGTTGAAGGTAACAAGTGTTTACATCAAAAACCTTATCGAACCTACCGGGAATATGGTAGCCCAATGCAGGTACCTTTTCGATTTCTCCTGCTTTCTCAATTTCCTCGCGGGTTATCCAACGGCTATCGGAAAAGGTAAATTCCAGCTTATTGCGGTAGTGGGTGGTGTTTTTAGATCCAATTATTAGCGATATCTCGGGCAATTCAAGTTTCCCAATGCGTTTTAGCTGGTCGGCTACCTGTTTCTGCTTGAATTTCAACTGCTCCTCGTAGGGGAGATTTTGCCATTTGCAACCACCGCAAAGGCCAAAATGTGAGCAAAAGGGCTCAACTCGGTTTGGAGAATACTTGTGCCATTTAACCACATACCCTTCCATGAAGTTCTTCCGGTTATTGGTAACCTGTATATCAACCACATCACCCGGAATGGCAAATGGTACAAAAACAACCTTATTATCAACACGTCCTATAGCTTTACCTTCGGCAGCAATATCCTCAATCAGGATTTGCTCAAGCAACGGCTTACTTTTTCGTCCCACGATTATTTTAAGTAAATTTGAACTTTGTGCAGCAACGTTTTGTTTTGCAAAGGTAGTTAAATTGTATGGATTCGTTAACACACGCACTAACCGGTGCCATTACTGGGCATGCTATAGGTGACAGTAGATTGGGGCCAAAAGCAATGCTTATTGGCGCTGTTGCTGCAAACATCCCTGATTCTGACGTGATATTCACCCGTTTCTTCGACCCTGTTGAGGCCATGTTTGTCCATCGTGGATTTAGCCATGCCTTGATTTTGATGGTAGGGGGTTCGCTTTTGCTGGCATACTTACTAAAGCGATTTGCCCGTGAGCAATTTTCATTCGGTTTTTGGTGGCTTATGGTGTTACTCCCATGGTTCTCTCATTTAATTATGGATACTTTCAACACCTACGGAACGGCACTCTTTGAACCTTTTAGCAGCATTAGAGTTTCATTCGATTCCATGGCAATTACTGATTTTAACCTGGTGCTCATTCTTTTATTCACCCTCCTTGCTCTTTTCTTACTCAGAAAAAAACAGCATCGCTATAAGCAATTAGTTGGAATTGTTGGCCTTGTACTGGTAATGCTTTACTTTGCACTGAATGTATTCATCAAGTTATCGGTTGAAAAAGAGGTTAAAGACAGGCTAAAAACCTATAAAATCGGGTTTAATCGCTTACATTCCACACCATTACCTTTAACCAATCTGGTTTGGATGGTTGTTGTTGAGGACTCGTCGGCTTTCAGGGTTTCGCAGGTAAACATTCTTAAAAAACAGATGGTAAGCCATACTTTACTAACAAAAAATGGAATTGATGATAGATGTAGTAATCCTTTGAGACGAATCAGGGAGTTTACCAAAGGCTATTACACTATTGATAAGGATGATCGGGGTTACTTTTACGTGAACGACATACGATTCTCTAGCTTGGAATTCGGCTACCCTGCTGCCTATGTAATCAGGTTTAAGGTTAATGAAACAACCTGCACGGTAAATCGTACCCATCCCAAAAGGGGACTAACTCCCAGGAACATTCGTAAATTTTTGCAAAAGGCGTTATAAAGCGAGGTTACGTAGAAGCGTTCAAAAGCGTGCTTTGAGTTTAAGTACCAGTGTGTTAGGTTAAAGGATAAAAGTTTTTTGTGTTTGGTGTTTGGCAAGTTCAAGGTTCAAAATTTCAGATTCAAGATTCTCCTCGTTAGCGCGCGTCTCCTGACGCGTGCGTTCTTCTATTTCACAAACAA
>DSBV01000026.1 GCA_011045955.1 Bacteroidales bacterium
ACAGCATCATGGCTAATGCTATCGAGCCAGGTGTTGAATAGCCTTTCACGGGGTAGGCTCTGTTCATGGTTAGGCAAGCCAAAATGTAGATCCGATGCAAAGTATATCTTCTTACCCTGGCTCATGAAGTTATTTACTTGTTTAGGTAGCTATCCAAGGCCTTTTGCAGGTTTGCGCCGTATAGATTTTTGCCAATGATATTGAAATCTGTCCCAATAAGGTAATTGGCAGGTAGTTGTCTTACGTTGTAGAATAATGCGGCACTTGAGGCCGATGGATCATCCTCCCTTACACTAATCCAGGGTAATCCTGCGTTTTCAATGTAGTTAATCCAATCCTCGCGGGTAGCATCGAACGATATCTGGTAAACCTCAAACCCTCTGCTTTTATACTTCTTGTAAATTTCTAAAAGTTCACGGTTATCCAGTAAGCTACCGGTGTTCTCGCTGGTGAAAAAGTCGAGCAGTATGACCTTGCCTTTAAGCGATGATAGTTTTATGCTACGTCCATTCTTGTCCGGAATGCTTAGGTCGGGAATAGGCATCTCTGAACTTTGTATCAGCTGCTGCATTTTAGCATTGGCAATGCGTTTCTCAATATTTTTGATATCCTCAAGCATTCCTTTGGTGTAGTTCGATTCAGGGTAAAGAGCCTTCCATGCAGAGGCAACCATTTTTATTAGCAGTAAATCATCAGAGCTATCAAAAATGTATAGGTTTTCATTGTATTTTTGGTATAGTGCCATTATACTGGCTTTGTTCATTGGGTTTTCCCAAACAAATTTGGTGAGCTCATCCTTTACGCGTATGCGTTCCTGCTCAAATTCGTTGTTTATTGATTTGCGTTCCAGGTTGCTCTCGGCATTAAGGTATCTTTTTGAAAGTTCATCAACCTTAGCCTTCGACTTGGCAAATGTTCTTGTAACCCAACGTACCTTCTCAGATCCCTCAGAACCCGAAACCTGATAGTCAATGGCATTACTTAGATCCAGAATTACGTTGATTTTTTCGCCTTTTGAAGCTAGTAGGGTAATGGCAGTCCCTTTGCTTGTGCTAAGGGAGTAGAACTCCGGTTCATCGCCTTGTTTTACTTTAAACTTTTTTACACTCTCGCCAGCCGATATCCTAACCGAGTCAAACTTTATGGTTTTATTGAAATCAATTTTGCTTATGAAAAGCATTGTTTTCTCAGGGCTGTTTACATTTATGTTAATAACAACTGCATCGTTGCTGCTGCATCCTGCCAAAAATACTATTAAAACTATTGAAACAAAATACCTAATACGCATGCTGTTTATTTTTAAGTTGCATGCAAATTTAGCCAAACTTTACAATTTTGGCTTACCCAATGTCTATGTAATGCTTTTTTAATTGCATTTTTGTAGATATTTTGCTTAAACTCTTAGCTTATGAGAGCAAAACCCGATGGTTCATATATTAGTTACTTCAGCGATCTGGTTAAAATAAATGGAGGGATTAACCTTGCACAGGGTATTCCAGGCTTTCAGCCTCCTGCTGAACTCATAAGAGTTTTAAAAGATGTTGCCGATACGCAGCATCACCAGTATGCACCAGGAATTGGTAATCTTCAGCTAAGGACACAAATTGAGCGTAGATATGGCGTAGAACCCGATGGACTTCTAGTGGTTCAGGGTGCAACCGAGGGGCTTTCGTTGGTTTATACCTATCTTTTCAGAATGCTTGGGAATAACCTGGTAACCCTTTCTTTTGACCCTGCCTACGAAAGTTACAGTCGCCTGCCTCAAATTTTTAATCATAAATTTATTGCCTTCCCCTTGCTTAACGATGAGATTATTGATTTTAACGAGCTTAGGAAAAGTATCGAATTCAATAGGGTGAAGTTGATATTTTTAAGTTCACCCGGCAACCCCTACGGAAAGGTTTGGACATCAACTGAGGTTAGCCAGTTGCTTGAGCTGGCTACCGAGTTAAATTTTTTTGTTGTTTTCGATTCGGTTTATGAGGAGTTTTACTTTTCGCAAAAACCATATATTCCTTTGGATAATATCTCCGAAAGGTTATTCATTGTTAGCAGTTTTTCAAAATCGTTGTGTATTACCGGATGGCGTGTGGGTTATGTAATCCATCATCCCAATCACACCAAGGCCATTAGGGCCATTCACGATTACATCGGACTGTGTGCCCCAAGCGTTACCCAACAAGCACTTGCAGTTTACCTGGCTCAGTTCCAATACGGCAACACCTACATGGAGGAACTGAGGCAATGGATAAAAAACACATTCAACAGCTTAAGAGATGAGCTTATCCGTTTTAACTTTACAGTCCCCCGAATTGATGGTGGTTGTTTTATTTGGGCTAAACTGCCCGACTCCTTTACCGATGGTTTTGAGTTTGCCTCTGACCTTTATGAAACTACCGGTGTGGCTGTTATTCCCGGTGAGCATTTTAGTTCCAGTAAAATAAACTGGTTGCGCTTTAATGTGGCTCGACCTATTGAGGAGATAGATTTAGCCCGTAAAAGAATTGCCGATTTTATGAGCAAGCTATGATTCTTTTTTCAGCCATACTCATTACCATTTACATTATTGCTATTCTATGGCTTTTGACGGGCTTATTAACTAACAAATGGTTAAAAACCAGTAAAGTTGGCAGTGAAAATATACATGGCATATCGGTGGTTGTTGCGTTCCGGAATGAGCGTGAAAATCTTCCTAAACTTATTGCCTCGCTTGAGGCTCAGGACTTACCGCATGAGCATTGGGAGGCTATTTTGATTGATGATGGGTCAACCGATAACGGCCCCAATCTTGTAATGGCAAGCCAAAACCAGCTACCTTTAAAACCGTTGGTTTTACCCAATGGGCAAGCGGGCAAAAAGCAAGCTTTACTTTTGGGGATATCGCAAGCCAGGTATGATACCGTTGTTTTCACCGATGCCGATTGCATCCATACTCCTCAGTGGCTAAGTTCTATTGTTGAAAGCATGGGGAATGCTGATTTTTTTCAGGGTGAGGTTAAACCCCAGTTTGAAAGGGGCAGTATTCTTTCCATGTTTGAGGCGCTCGATTACCTATCGCTGATGGCTGTTTCAGCGGCAAGCTTTGCTGTTGGCAAACCTGTTATAGCCTCATCGGCCAATTTGGCTTTCAGGCGAAGTAAAGTTAGTGTAGATGGTAAGATTCTGCGTACCGATATCGCTTCGGGCGACGATATGTTCCTGCTGCATCATGCCAAGTCCATCCATGGTTTGCGATTTAAGTTTCTGGCATCGCCTCAGGTGGCTGTGCACACAAGTTTTAGTGGAGGAATAAAGGGTTTTATTTCACGCCGAAGCCGTTGGGCTTCAAAGGCAAAAGCATATACCGATTCCCTAACGCTACTGCTATCAATCTTAGTTTTTACCATGAACCTATGGATCGTTTTTTCAGCAATACTGTCAGTTTTGGGTGTTGTTACTTTTACACTACCAATTACGCTGGTTGCTGCCAAAACACTAGTAGATTTCCCTTTCATGGCTTACTACCTTTTTAAAACCAAACAGCAGAACCTATTGGTGGTTTTTATACCTTTACAAATGGTTTACCCATTTTATGTAACAATTGCTGCCATTCTAGGATTAATTAAAGGAACAACTTGGAAAGAAAGAACAAACAGTTAGTAGAGTTAGCCCGAAACGGCTCGCCAATGCGAATAGCAATGCGTAGGTTGCTGTCAAACCGCATGGCCGTTGCATCACTATTAGTCATAGCTTCCATTGCCACTATTGCAATTCTTGGATACCTAATCATACCCGACAGCTCGCCCTTTGCAAATGGTCAGCATTTGCAGCTGGCAACGCTTAAGCCTGGCTGTAAAGTCAAATTCCTGCGTGTTGCCAAGCAGCATGAGGTTAAAAGGCGAAACATTCTGGGCCGAATGTTTTATGGGCAGGAGCATGAGTATAGCGAAATCCCGGTCGATTCAATCTACTTTGATGGCATTAGGGTTTATGCCCGTGAGTATAATCCGATTCCCGATGGTGAAGCCATTGTTGCCGAATTTTCACTGCCCGAGATACTTTTCTGGTTAAACACCGAAAAAAAATATTTACATGAAAACGATACAATCACTGCATTTCTGTCCGGTGGGCAGCAAGTAGTTTTGCCAGTAGTTGAGGCCCAGCAAAGGGTATTAAGTCAAAACCTTGTAACGCGTCGGTTCCTTCTCGGAACCGATCGTTTTGGGCGCGACCTATTGAGCCGCCTGGTTATTGGTGCACGCATATCGCTTTCAGTTGGGTTTATTGCCGTGGGAATTGCTTTAATAATTGGCATTGTTTTGGGAGCCATTGCCGGTTTTGCGCGTGGATTTATTGACGATGCCATTATGTGGCTGGTAAATGTGGTTTGGTCAGTACCTACTTTACTGATGGTTATTGCTTTAACCATGGCTATTGGGAAGGGATTTTGGCAAATATTTGTTGCCGTTGGCCTAACCATGTGGGTGGATATGGCACGTGTCGTTCGTGGTCAGGTTCTTAGTGTTAGGGAAAAGGAGTATGTTGAGGCGGCTAAGGTATTGGGATACGGCCCGTGGCGTACCATTTTCAGACATATGCTGCCCAATATCATGGCGCCAGTAATCATAGTTTCGGCAAGCAACTTTTCTACTGCCATACTGCTTGAGGCAGGGCTAAGCTTTTTGGGTATTGGCGTTCAGCCCCCGGCTCCCTCCTGGGGTACCATGATACGCGACCATTACGGTTACATCATCATGGATAAGGCCTACCTTGCCCTTATACCTGGCTTTGCCATGATGCTTTTGGTGCTGGCCTTTAACCTGCTGGGTAATAGCCTCCGCGATGCCCTTGACCCCCGGGAAATAGAAAAGGCCTAGTTGACTAGGCCTTAGTATATTATTCGTAGAACGGATTATCAAATTCTACATCCCTGTATGAATAACCTCCAAAAATTCGAACCCCATCTTTAATATTTTGCCTAAATTCAACCAATAAATGCAACTTTCGGTGAGGATGACATCAATATTTTTTCAGCAAAGAGAGGGGAAAAATCCCGCTCTCTTCCGCTGAATGGAAATAAGCTCTATATCCGTCCTCCGTCCAAAAAGTTGTAATATGAGCCATATCACCAGAGAGCAAAGATACACCATTGAGGTGTTACTATCAAGAGGGGAATCGCTAACCTTTATTGCCGAAACCATTGGTAAAAGCAAATCAGTTGTTTCACGTGAGATCAGGCGAAACTGCGATAAGCGCAATGGACACTACAGGTCAGAACTTGCTCAGCGTAAATACG
>DSBV01000097.1 GCA_011045955.1 Bacteroidales bacterium
AACATTGGAAGTTTCCACTACCTTGGAACAGGCCAAGGGTTTGACATTGATTCGACCCAAAATGCAATGTTTGCCGATATTGACAAGGCAAACCATATCTACCTTTTTGCCACTCAAATTAATCGATATAATGCAGTGGCAGGTTATATGGTCAATGCATCAAAAAAGCCTGTAACTGTTATTGCCAAGCAAAAGTCAAACCTTTCCGATAGATCCAAAGAACTCATAAAGGTTGATTCCTACTACCATTTTATAAAAGCAGTTAACCATTACCTGCTCAGCAGCAACAAGCAAAACATGGTGTTCATTGGCGACCATTGTGAAGGTTTTGGCGTATACAGCGCAAGTTTGCTCGAGGAGAATTACATCAACCTTTGCCAGCAGTCGGGTTGCGAACGCAATGTTATTGAACGTTTTGCCGATGAATTTAATAACGATCATGGTGCCCTGTTGATTTTTGCCGAAGCCGAGGTTAGCGATAATACCGCCGCCGAAATCATGAACCTTATGCTAATAACGGGAAAACTTGGCAAATCGACTGGTGGACTAATTGCTCTGAAACCCAAAAATAATTCTCATGGCTTGATTGATATGGGAGTTAATCCTAACTGGGGAGTTGGCATGCAGGACATTCGGAATAAGGAGTATGCCGATAAGCTTAAAGAAAAATGGAAGATAGATGGCTTACCTTCTAAAACCAACAATCT
Organism: Bacteroidales bacterium; assembly: GCA_011045955.1. GTDB lineage: Bacteria > Bacteroidota > Bacteroidia > Bacteroidales > Tenuifilaceae > Tenuifilum. Next base: position 708 of record DSBV01000097.1, read on the forward strand.
TGTTGAGCTACTTGAACAGGGAACTGTTTCAAATCTTATTGTTGTTTGTGAGGACCCTGTGGGAACAGCAAAGAATAAGGTTAAGGTTAAGGAGCATTTCCAAAAGGCATCGTTCAAAGTGGTAGTCGATTCCTTTTTAACTGACACTGCACAGTTAGCTGATATTGCACTACCTGCATCGCTGTGGTTCGAGAGTGGAGGTTCATTTACCAACACCAACCATACCATCCAGCAGTTCGAAGCAGGTCTAAAACCTAAGGTAGAACTAACAAATACCGATTTACTTAACAACTTACTGAATAGGTGTGGAGTAAATAGCCCTACCGATATTTACGATATCCAAACCGAAATCCTATCGCTGTTACCACATGCCAAAACCGAAACCAAATTGCCATTCACTCAAACCAAACGTGAGGGTCAACACATTCAATTCCATGCGGGGTGCAGCTTTTTGATGCATAACTTTGATATTGATTTTGAGAACAAATTGAATAACGCTAAAACCCAAAGCCATGAAAGAGTTCACCAACGTTAACGAGATTCTGGACTTTGCCATTGCCCGCGAACAGGATGCGGTTGATTTCTACAACCGCTTGGTTGGCAACGCCCGCAACAACGATATGCGGCAAATATTTGAATAATTCGCACGCGAAGAAATGGGTCACAAAGCCCGACTCACAAAGATCAAGGAGGAGGGAATTATTACCCTACCCAATGAAAAGGTAGCCGATCTTAAAATTGCCGACTACGTAGTGCTTGACCCGCAACGCGATGACATGACCTACGAGCAAGCGCTCATATTGGCAATGAAACGCGAAAAGGCAGCCTTTAAGCTATACCTTGCCCTTTCTGAAAAAGTTGATAAAACTGAGTACAAAGAACTATTCAAGCAGCTGGCACAGGAGGAATCGCGCCATAAACTTCGTTTTGAGTTGGAATACGATGAGTATGTTCTTCGGGAGAACTAGCACCAAAGTACCATAAATTAACAAATTCAATTAGGCTAAAAATGGAAAAGCAGAAACATTTTTAGAGGAGATAAGTCGAAGGAAACACAAAATGTTATGAAAGAGAGAAGCTACCCTTTGGATAGCTTCTTGATTTTTGCTTAGCTCTACTAGAACTTATACTCGTTATCGGCAATAAGATTATCGGCAATGCGACGACGGGCATCCTTTACATTTACTGACGGAACCTTACAAAGCCTATCAATAGTAGCAGTTAACATGCTAAGTTCTGGCTCAGCTGCAAAGGAGTTTGCGGCATCCGTAGCATTCTTGTGAATGCGGCTAGCAGCATCGTAAACAAACACATCAACAACATCCTTATAGATATTGATATTTTGATGACCTTTACTCTCTAGCTTTTTAACCCTTAGGGCAAGCGACTCGGCCACATACAGATCCATGATGATATTGCTGAGGTTGTTCTGAACCTCTTGCTCAGTTGCAAACTGTTTGCCAAAGGCCCTATTGGCACCAAAAATGCCAAGCAATGCAACCTTCTTGAAATTCCTAATGGTCTGCATTTTTTGGTCATAGTAATCGCTCGAGCCCGCATCAGCCACAATGCTATCGAGGCTATTGTATAGCTGCTCAGCAGACCCCATCAAATCGTAATCGCCCTTGAGCGAGCGCTTAATGGCGGTATCAACTACCAACAAGCGGTTGATCTCGTTGGTACCCTCAAAGATTCGGTTAATACGCGAATCGCGGTAGCCGCGCTCTACGTTCATCTCGGCCGAGTAGCCCATTCCGCCGTGAATTTGCACACCCTCATCAACCACAAAATCGAGCATTTCCGATCCGTTTACCTTCAGGATAGCATCCTCTACGGCGTAGTGGCTAATGGCATCAATGGCAGCACGGCCATACTCACAGCCTTCGGCTTTATACTTTTCAATCAAATCGTCAATATCTTGGCTTACACGGTAAATGGCCGATTCGTGAGCATAGGTTCTAATTACCATTTCGGCTAACTTATGCTTTATGGCACCAAAGTTTGCTATTTTGGTATTAAACTGCTTGCGTTCGTTGGCATACTGAACCGATTGGTTAATAGTTTCTTTTGCAGCGCCAATAACGTTAGCACCAAGTTTCATACGCCCCATGTGCAAAATGTTGAGGGCTATGCGGAACCCTTCGCCGCGGTTGCCTAGCATGTTTTCAACAGGCACCCTAACATCGTTGTAGTATACCTGAGCGGTTGATGAGCCCTTGATACCCATTTTGTGCTCATCGGGGCCAATTACAACGCCAGGCCACTTGCTTTCAACAATGAAAGCGCTCAGTACGCGGTCGTTATCAACCTTGGCAAAAACAACCTGTGTATCGGCAAAGCCGGCATTGGTAATCCACATCTTTTGGCCATTCAGTATGTAGTACTTACCATCTTCCGAAAGTTTTGCAGTTGTTTTCCCCGAGTTAGCATCGCTACCAGCACCTGGTTCGGTTAAGCAGTAGGAACCAATTAGTTCGCCGGTGGCAAGGCGCGAAACGTATTTTAGGCGCTGCTCCTCGTTTCCATAGTAGAGGATAGGCATGGTACCTATACCGCAATGGCACATGTATGCAACCGAAAACGAAAAACCTGCTCCGGTAGTTTCGGCAACAAGCATCTGGGTCACAAAGTTCTGACCAAAGCCGCTATACTGCTCAGGCACAGCAATACCCAGCATTCCAAGTTCACCCGATTTTTGCAAAATGCTCCTCATCAGTTCACGGTCGCCCTTGTCGATATCGTTCAGGCGAGGCAAAACCTCAGCCTCCATAAAATCGCGACAAGTTTGGGCTATCATCCGCTGTTCCTCATTGAATTCCTCGGGAATAAAAATATCGTTAGCGTCAATCTCATTTACAAGAAATTCGCCACTCCTTAGCAATTTTCTTTCGCTCATAGCTGTTTATTGGTTTATTAATTAATTATAGATTTAGCGATTCAGCAATTATTTCGGCAATATCGAGGTTTCGCATCTTCTCCTCCTGATTCTTATACTTAATACCATCGGTCATCATGGTCATACAGAAGGGACAAGCTGTTGCAATGATTTCAGGGTCAACCTTTAAAACATCATCCATGCGCTCCAGGAAAACCTCCTTGTTGCCATGCTCAGCCTCCTTGAACATTTGAGCGCCACCGGCGCCACAGCAAAGGGCAAAACTCCTGTTGCGCTCCATTTCGACCAGTTCGCCACCCAATTTTTTGAGTATGGCACGTGGCTGCTCGTAAATACCATTGGCACGACCTAAGTAACAAGGATCGTGGTATGTGATTTTAGTATTCGTGAATTTTTGGGTATCTAAAATCAATTTGCCCTCATCAATATACTTATTCAGGATATCGATGTAGCTGATAACCTCAAAGTTGGCGCCCAAATCGGGGTATTCGTTTTTAAAGCTATTGTAGCAATGGGGGCAAATGGTTATCACTTTTTTAATCTCGTATGCCTTAAACAGCTCAATATTTTGCAGGGCTTGCATTTGAAAGAGCATCTCATTGCCAGCCCTACGGGCAGGATCGCCGGTACAGGTTTCCTCTTTACCAAGTACGGCAAAACTCACATTCAGATGAACCAAAATTTTAGCAAATGCACGCGCAACCTTTTTATAGCGGTCGTCGTAGGCGCCGGCACAACCCACCCAGAAAAGGTATTCGGGCTTCTCGCCTCGGGCAAAAAGATCGGCCATTACTGGGATTTCTATCTTGCTTTTTTCCATTTTCAAGAACAATTAATTGTTAAACCTGATGATGTAGTGCGGTACAAAAGATTAATGAACATTTAACTCCAAATCTTTTGCCCAAACCAATCTATCTTCGGGCGAATACTGCCAGGGAGCACCATTGTTCTCAATATTGTTGAACATGGCCTTGAGTTCACCGGGTGCCGATCCTTCTTCCATCACCAGGTACCTACGCATGTCAACAATGAGTTTGGGGTGATCGATGTTAATGGGGCACTCCTGGGCGCAAGCATTGCAGGTAGTGCATGCCCAAAGTTCCTCCTCGCTAATATAATCGCGTACAAGCGATTTTCCATCATTAAAATCGCGTCCATTTTTAAGCATCAATGGGCCTTTTTCCTTCATGCGTGCTCTCAAATCCATCATCACCTTGCGGGGTGAGAGTTTTTTGCCTGTAATATTAGCCGGACAAACCGAAGTACAACGCCCACACTCGGTACACGACAGGGCATCAAAGTAGCTTTTCCATACTACATCCTCAGCATCCTTCACACCAAATCGCTCAATTGGTGCATCGGTTGCAGGCGCTGCAAATGCTGCGTTGGGATCCATCATGAGCTTTACCTCACGGGTTACATTATCCATGTTAGGTAATTTGCCAAGCGGCTCGAGCCGCGAGAGGAATACATTGGGCACCGACATGAACACATGGAAATGCTTTGAGTAGGGTAAAAGGTTGGCGAATAGGAATATTAACAGAATATGTATCCACCAGTAAACCTGGTAATGGGTGAAAAC
>DSBV01000074.1 GCA_011045955.1 Bacteroidales bacterium
AGTGGTAGTGGTACTTTTACCGATGGGAGTAATATCGGAACCAACCTGTTTTCAGGAACGGTTAAGATAAACGATTCATCTGCTTTTATCTCTAGCGCAGTTACTTCAACTGGAAGAATGATTTTTGGAGGTAGCTTTACCCATAACTCTTCAAATAATACAAGCATTGGTACCGCTTCGATATCGGAGAAACTGGAGGTTAATAGCGGTACTTTTTCAAAAACTGCTGCTGGTACCCTAACAGTAAGTGGGACTACAACCCTTAACAATTCGGGAGCATTGAGTATTACCAGCAATAGCCAATCCAATTTTGTGGGTAAGGTAACCCTAAATGGAAATTCAATCTGGACTACCACTGCTGTAACCACAATTGGCAACCTTACTTTAGCTGGTGGCCTTGAGCAAAATTCCACAGGGGCCGTACAGTTTGGGGCATGTACTTTTCAAACTAATCCACAAAGTATAGCGGTAGCCAATAGTACAGGTAATATTAGTTTTGACAATACGGTTATTGTTGCCTCAAACCTTAATGTGCAAAACCTTGGGGATGGCACTAATGCAGGCGAGGTTCGCTTTAATGGCAACGTAACCATTCAGGATAATATAACTCTAACGGCTGATAGGACAGTTGTTATATACGGTACACTTAACGGGACAAATGCAACATCAACCTTTGTAAACAACTCAACGCTTGAGTATAGGAATTATAATGATCCCATGGCTACTGGTACTTTTGATGTAGATAATGAAGGAACTACCGTAAACTATTCACGCGACGGGAATCAAATTATTGCGCCTGCAACCTATCATCACCTGATTATTAGTCGCGAGGGCAGCAACACTGCATTACGTAGCAAAACCCTTGGTCCCGGCACCACTTTTACAGTTAATGGGAACCTGACCATAGATGAATATGCTCGCCTTTACTTTAGCAGCACAACCAATAATCAAACGCTTACGGTTGCTGGGAATCTTGAACTCTCATCCACAAATTCATATCTCTATACCCCTAATGCTGATGTTACCCATAGCCTCATTGTGAATGGCGAGTTAAATAACAATGGATCTATTTATCTTCAATATAGTACAGCGCGTTACACGGATATTATACTTAATGGCGAAGGTGAAATCATAAAAGGATCGGGGAACTTCCGACTCCGGAATCTTACCCTTACCGCTGCCAATGCTAAAACCTGCGCGGCTAACGGTAATATTGATTTTTACTCGGGTACGTCAGGTAACGCCTTCACAAACAACGGCGGTGCTTTTACGGCCACAGCCGGGACTTTTAGGTTTTTGGATAGCTTTAGCATTAGCGGAACTGGTGCTATAACATTTAACAACCTGCAGTGTGGTAACAACAATCAAACCATACAAATATTGAATCGCGATGTAGTTGTTAACGGCACGCTAACCCTAAATCATAGCAATACAGTAAGTAGTTACCTCGATTTGAACGGTTTTACCTTGAGTGTTTACGGGAATTTTACCAGAACAAACTCGGGTGAGCTGGGTAGTACTAATCATGCATCGGTATTAAATCTTGGAAATGGTAATACTCCTGCGGTTAGCGGTACGTTAAACTTTGAGGCCGGATCTAATACCTTGGGTACACTCAACCATAATGTGGTTAATGGAGGCAGCTACTACAACATCGATTCGGATGTAACCATTGCTAACCTGAATATAGTTTCGGGTGAGTTGCGCACAGCTAAAAATGTTACGGTAACCTCAACCTGGAGCAATTCAGGAACCTATAATCAAACAGCCAATACTACCTACTTTAGTAATCCTGGCAGTACAATATCCATTAACGGTTCAGGTATAAACAGTTTTTGGAACTTTGAGATTTCTGCAGCTACTACTGTGTCTACATCGAACGATATTTACATAAAGGGCAACTTTGTTAATTCCAGCGATAGCAACCCGGCCCTTAGCGCATCCAGCGGTACGGTATATTTTAATCGAACCGGGGGTACTCAGTATATCCAAGGAACTGGTACAGGAGAAGTAAATTTCTATAACCTGACATTTAATGCTTCGGGAGGCAAGTATATTGCCCACAATATCAATGTGGCTAATAACTTTTATGTTGATGCTGTAGCAACAGGCGTTTTCATTGAGAGCACTGCATCGCGAAGCATCAATACAAAAAACTTGCATGTTGCCGGGCGCTTGTATGTTCAGAACGCCGGTAGCGTTGCCCATAGCATTACCGTAAGCGGCAACCTGAACCTAAGCAGCGGATCGTATCTTCACCTCTGGTACTCTACCACTCGGTATGCCGATATTACATTTACCGGCAGCGGTGATGTTATTAGCGGAGGTGGTACATACTTTTATGTACACAGCCTCATATTTGATAACCCGGGCAATAAGTTTTTAAGTTATAGCGGGAATGTTGAACTAAGAGGTGGTGACCTTACACCCAATACTTTTACCAATAACGGCGGCCTGTTTCAAGCACCTTCGGCAACATTCCGTTTTAGGGAACACGATCAAACCTACAACATTGATGGAACGGGCGATATTGCTTTTGGTACAATTAGGATTGGAGCTTACACTCGAACAAATGTTATACTTAATAGGGATATTAGTGTTGACGGTAATTTGATCTTTCACCAAAGCAGTGCGGACAACTATCTCGATATTGATGGCCATACACTTACCCTCAACGGCAACCATACCCGCTATGCCAACGGTAGAATTCGTGGCAGTGGAACAGGAAGCCTTGTAATCAATGGTAGTGGTAGTTTCACGTCGACCTTTGCCTTTGACCAGACAATTCCGGGAATTACAAATCGCCTCGCAAACTTAACCATCAACCGAGGGTAAACGGGGAGATGTGGCTTGCAAACCTCATGGAGGTTAATAAACTAATCATATACGATGGTATTTTAAACTCCAGAGGGGGAAGCATTCTGGTGCATACCAGTGCTACCATTAACGGGGGATCATTTATCGATAATGCCAATGGTGGAACCAACACTTTTAACGGGTCCCTTACAGTAAATCCTGGCGGTAAGTTTACCTTAACATCAACATCACTACTGAACTTTAGCGGGGTAATTCAGAACTACGGTGATTTTAGCAAAACCGGAGGGGGTAATACTACCTTTACCGGTAACACAACCATTCAAGGCGACTCGGCGGTATTTTTCAGGGCTGGAGCAGTTCTTATTAACGATAACGTTACGGTAACCAATCAGATAAATACCGGAAGTGGTGTTTACATCTACTCCACACTTAACGGAAATGGCGCAGCAGCCACATGGGTTAACCAAGGGGTGCTAACCTACTTGGGAGTAATTGAACCTATGGCTACCGGTACTCTTGATGCCACCCATAACCCTAACACCGTAATTTATGCCAGGGAACTGAATATACAGTACATTAAAGGCACCACTTACCACAATTTGCATTTACTATCTGGTGGCTTCAGAACCATGCGTTTGGGCGAAGTCACCATAAATGGGAATCTCATAATTGGCGCAGAGAATATTTTCTACACTCGGGAGTTTCAGGTACACGGCAACTCTACAGGCACACTCACCATGTTAAATGCCTCGGAACTCCGAATTGGTCGATATGTTCCTGAGGCAACCAATGGCTTCCCAACCGGTTTTGTAAGGGCAAAAATTATTTTAGACCCCAACAGCCTTGTAACCTACAATGGTGTGGAGCAAAATTTATCACATGAACCCATTTACGCGAATTTAGCCATTACAAACGCAGGAAACAAAACTATTTCAGGCGATATTACTGTAAATGGTTACCTACGTATGACTGCCGGCACATTGGTGTTTGGTACAACTAAACGCATTGTAACCGTTTATGGTGATTTACTGGCTTCGGGTGGTCGTATCGACATGTCTGGAGGTGGGCTTGATCATGAGCTTAACCTTTACGGTGAGGTAAACCAGGCCAACCGCTTTAGTAACGCTGCCAACAGTATTGTCCGTTACCTTTCAACAGCCAACCAAATGATATTTTCACCTGCCGGAAGCGATTGGTACGGTAATTTGGTTATTGATGGTGGTAGCACCAAGTACCTAGAGGGATCAATCCAGGTTCGCACTAATATCAACCTGGTATCGGGCGTAATTCGGCTTAACGATTACGACCTCTCCCTCTACCGTACTGCCACAATTAGCGGGTCATTCTCAGCAACAAACATGATTGAAACAAACGGTGATGGCAAATTATCTAGAATTTTCAATGCCGTAACTAACCAAATTCCAGGTACTTATCCAGTTGGTTCAAAAGGGAAATATACCCCAGTTACAGTAAATAGCATCGCAGTAACAGGTAGTGGCAATCGCACAATAAACTTCCGGGCGGTTCCTGAGCGACACCCCAGTGTAAGCTATAGCTACGATGCGCTTATCCGTTACTGGGATGTTACAGCCTCCGATGGGTATAGCATCACCGCGGCAGATGTCAACTTTGCATATTCACCCCTTGATGTTATTGGCGATGAGACCAAGTATAACGTTTACCACTGGGACGGATCTGCATTTTCAATACCCCAGGGTTCGTCAATATCGTCAAGCACAATGATTGTACCCAATGCCCAACCGCTTATTGGCCAATGGACTGCCTTCGACTTGCTAACAGTTCGTGAAACCCTTTACTCCTACAAGAGTGGCGATTGGAACGATCCCGATACATGGACAACCGACCCCTCCGGTCAACTGCTGGAGGGCAATAGGGTACCAGAAAATTCCGACAACGTGTTTATACTTCAGGGGCGGAATGTTTACCTTACCAACAACCTCAACACCAAGGG
>DSBV01000116.1 GCA_011045955.1 Bacteroidales bacterium
ATGCTATTGTCAAAGCTATGCCATAGCGAGGCACTTCCCGAGAGAGGACTGTTTGTGCTAATTGCCCAGCGGTTTTCGGGTTTTTGGATCCATCCCGATAAATCGCCCGTCTCAAAATCATATTCTACCACTTGTTGCCCAAGGCAGATATTGGCAAGGAGTGTTAAAATAAGTAAGATTCGTATTCGCATTTAAACTATTGTATAAATTTACAATCAAAATTTACGAAAAATTTCAATAAATTACCTAAAAATTATTTCTTTATGCGAGTGGCAGTAGTTGGGGCAACAGGCCTCGTAGGTAGTGTTTTGCTTCGCGTTTTTGAAGAGCGCAACTTTCCCGTAGATGAACTAATTCCGGCTGCATCGGAGAAATCGGTGGGTAAAACTGTAAAATTTAAGGGTGCCGATGTTAAGGTATGCTCCGTTGCCGATGCCGTTAAGCAGAAACCTGCCGTTGCAATTTTTTCGGCTGGCTCAGCTGCATCAAAGGAGTGGGCTCCAAAGTTCGCCGAGGTGGGCACTACCGTTATCGATAACTCGTCGTGTTGGCGAATGTACCCCGAAATTCCACTTGTTGTTCCTGAGGTTAATGCAGTTGTTCTTACCCCCAACCATAAAATCATAGCCAATCCTAACTGCTCAACCATTCAGTTAGTAGTGGCCATAAACCCGCTTCATCTTAAGTATCGTATTAAGCGGATTGTGATTTCAACCTACCAATCGGTCACGGGCACAGGTGCAAAAGCTGTAAATCAGCTTTTCGCAGAGCGTCAGGGGCACCAGGCCGATATGGCTTACCCTCATCCCATCGATTTAAACTGCTTTCCACATGGCGGAACATTCCTCGATACCGGATACACAATGGAGGAGCAAAAGCTGATTGATGAAACCCGCAAGATAATTGGCGATCAGTCCATAATGGTGTCGCCAACCGTTGTCCGTATTCCGGTTATTGGTGGTCATTCGGAGTCGGTTAACCTTGAGTTTGAAAATGATTTCAATATAAATGAGGTTTTGGAGATTTTACGCAATGCTTCTGGAGTTGTGGTTCAGAACGACCCCGCTGCAAACCATTATCCCATGCCACGCTTTGCCGAGGGCAAAGATGATGTGTTTGTGGGGCGTATCCGTCGTGATGTTTCACAGCCGCGAAGCCTTAACCTTTGGGTAGTATCTGACAATCTTCGCAAGGGTGCAGCCACCAATGCCATTCAAATAGCCGAGTACCTGAATGCTAAAGGTTGGCTTCGGTAATATCGGGGTAAAGAAAATTATCGTAGGGGTAACGTGTTACATGAATCTCCCTAACCATTTTATACAGTAGCGCACGGAACTCATCAATATTGATTTTCTGCTTGGCAGAAATGAAAATAGTATAGGTCCCCTTTTTGCTAATCCATGTGCGTTTCAGCTCCTCAAGGCTAATGTTTTCGCGGGGTGGTGGCGTAAGGTCATCGTCGGGTTTACGGGTCCAGGAGTAGGCATCAATCTTATTAAAAACAAGTATTGTGGGCTTGTCGCCGGTGCCAATCTCGTGTAATGTTTGGTTAACAATATTGATTTGCTCCTCAAAGCTTGGGTGAGCAATATCAACCACATGTAGAAGTAGGTCTGCTTCTCGTACCTCATCAAGGGTTGATTTGAACGATTCCACGAGCTGGTGGGGTAACTTTCGGATAAAACCAACAGTATCGGATAACAGGAAAGGCAAATTGCCAATTACTACTTTTCGCACGGTAGTATCGAGTGTTGCAAAGAGCTTATTTTCAGCAAATACATCTGATTTGCTGATGAGGTTCATAATGGTTGACTTTCCCACATTGGTGTAGCCAACCAGCGCAACACGAACCACACTCCCGCGATTCTTACGCTGTGTGGCCATCTGGCGGTCAATCTTGCTGAGTTCCTCCTTTAACCTGGCTATAAGGTCGCGAATGATACGGCGGTCGGTTTCAATCTCCCGCTCACCGGGTCCACGTAGCCCAATACCTCCGCGCTGACGTTCAAGATGAGTCCACATTCGTTTTAGGCGGGGAAGTAGAAATTGGTATTGCGCCAGCTCAACTTGCGTTTTGGCGTAAGCCGTTTTTGCCCGTTGGGCAAAAACATCGAGTATGAGGTTGGTGCGATCCAGCACCTTGCGTTTAAATTCGTGCTCTAGGTTGCGCAGCTGGGTTGGTGTAAGCTCATCGTCGAAAATCACCATGTCCACATCATTGTCCTCGATGTATGCAGAAATCTCCTGAACCTTACCGCTACCAATAAATGTGCGCGGGTTGGGTTCATCTATCTTCTGTATAAACCTTTTTAAGGTTATGGCGCCTGCTGTTTCCGTAAGGAACTCAAGTTCATCGAGGTAATCGGTTAGTTCCTGTTCTTTCTGGAAAGGAAGTAAAACACCAACTAGTACTGCTTTTTCCTGTTTCCTTGCTGTCGAAATTGGGTTTATCATTTGCCTGTATCAGTAAAAAACCCTGAATAATCAGGGTTTTCTTTAACGATAATTTCAATGTAAAGGTTTAGTTATTGAGTACAAATTTAATAGGAATTACGAATTTAACCCTAACCTTAACTCCATTATTCAAACCGGGTTCCCACCGGTGCGAACTCGAAACAACCCGAATAGCCTCCCGCTCAAAGCTTTTATCGATATTGTTTAAAACCTTAACGTTTGTCACTCTACCATCGCGTTCAACAACAAATTCAATAAGGGCACTCCGGTTACCCCATTGTCAACAGCATCTTGTGGGTAACGGATGTTAGGAATGACAAAGGTGTTACGAAAATGGCTTGCATCGCCTTTATCGAATTTTGGCATCTCCTCAACACTAACATAGGGTTCATCGATTTCTTTATCCTAAACCCGTATAACTGGTGGAATGTAAGCATCACTGGGTTCTTCAAAATGTCGCTGCTGTAATAGGGTTCAATGTTGTTATCAAACACAACTATTTTATCCACAATAGTTACTTTAGGTAATACTGGTTTTACTATATCCTTGGGATGGGTGGTGATGGGTAGCAACTCAATGGTTCCATTGTCTTTCCCAAGTTCCAAAATCAGTTTAGTATTAATACCTGTAGGTGTTTCCCATTTAATGGCAAGGATTGCAAGAAGCATCGATATGGTTAATCCTAGCTAAATGGTGCTTGCTTTAAATGTCGGATTTTTTGATTTTTTTGCTTCTGTAACATATCGGGTTAAAGGGTTTCTTGTAATAAAACGATAGCATTACCCCTTTCATTGTGTATAATAAAAAAACCCCGCAAGAATCGGGGTTTAGTATTCTAATATATTGATAAACTACTGAAGCACAAAGATAATTGGAATAGTAAACTGAACGCGAACAGCTTTACCACGCTGTGAACCAGGTTTCCATTTTGGCGACATCGATACCACGCGAACAGCTTCTTTGTCGAGCGAGGGGTCAACACCGCGAACAACCTTAACGTTAGATACCTTACCGCTTGGCTCAACTACAAAGTTGATAATTACGCGACCCTGAATACCGTTTTCGGCAGCAACATCTGGATACTTAAGGTTTTGCTGAACCCACACGCGGAAGTTGTTGATATCGCCACCCTGGAACGCGGGCATATCCTCTACAATAACGAACGGAGTGTACTCTTCTTCTTCCTCTTCCTCTTCCTTGAACGCCATAACTGCAACAGCCTTATCTTCGAAGAATTCACTGTCAAAGATATCGGTATTATCATCGATATTAACGTTATCCTCCACAACCTTGATGACGTCCGAGACTGTGATCTGCTTGGGCGGTTCAGGGGGTTTAACCTCATCGCGGTTGGTAATAGGAATAATTTCCTGCTCAACCTTTACATCTGTGGTTTGTGCAAGTTCAACATTTACGGTGTCGGTGGTTGTCCATTCAAAGGCCAGCAAAACAATACCCAGCGATATGGCAAGCCCTATTTCAAAGAATAGGAGTTTCTTGTTTTGCAGGTCAACCTTGGGGTTTTTCTTCAGTTCCATATTTTTGCGTATTTGGCTCTTGGTATAACGGTTAATTTCCTAGATTATTTTGAGCTACAAAGCAATAAAAATTTTATTTATCTTCCAATGATTATACGTAGTTTTTTAAATCATGTTAAAAAAAATTGTCTGAAATTGGCAGTATAATTAAAAAGTTTTTATTTTTGCAGCGTAAATTGATGGGGGTATAGCTCAGTTGGCAGAGCGCTTGCATGGCATGCAAGAGGTCAGGGGTTCGACTCCCCTTACCTCCACGGAGAAAGGGAAACGCAGAAAAGCGTGTCCCTTTTTTGTTTTTCACCCAGCCCAGATGGCCAGAGCGTCCCGCAGGAGGTTGTTAAGTTGATAGTTGTTTGTTGATGGTTGTTCGAGAAGTGGAATGGAACGCTGACGACGCAGGTTAGTTAGTTGCTCGTTGTTCGTTCTTCGTGAATTGGAATGGAACACAGATAACGCTGTTTACACGAATTTCCACTTTGTAACACTGTGTGAATACTGTGCAACTCTGCAATACTGATTTAGTTGATGGTTATCGGTTTTTGGTATTAGGACCTTGAACTCCGCAGAGCCGAGCAGGCTCTTGAATCGCGCTTATGCGGGACAGTCTCTTTATCCTTTATCCTTAATGTGATTCCTCGCAGTTGCTCGAGATGACAAAAAAGTTGTTTGTTGTTGTGAAATAGAAGAAAGCACGCGTCAGGAGAAGCGTGCTAACGAGATGAGCGAAAGAAGCAAGCAATGGCATAAAAG
>DSBV01000117.1 GCA_011045955.1 Bacteroidales bacterium
GCAAGATGCTAAAATCAGCATGAAACTTGCGAGTACCCCAAACATTATTTTAGCTAGTTTCATATTTTCTAGTTTTAAATTATTAAACACATACATATTATTATTATTCATCCCACCACACCCTTTCGTTAATTGAAACAGGATTGATATTTTCATTATATACTATTTCACTTTGTGAATAGGGGTAGCGCCTTGGTATCTCATTTTGCACAGCGTTCTGTGGTACAACCAGGAAATTGGGGTAACCGGTTCTCCTCCAATCATTATAGCAGTACATGGTTCCAAATAGTGCAACATACTTTTGATTTATTATAGCTTCGAGTGTTAAATTATTGGGGTCGGTAAATCTTACGGCGTCATAAAAAGCTGGGTAATTAGTTTTCCACTTATCATCATCTGCATTTGGAACTCCAACCTGCACTAAAGATGCTTCTATAGCTTTTAGATAGGCCTCGTGTGCTGCACCTGGATTGGTTGGAAGAAGTGCTTCGGCTTCCATAAACTTTTGTTCAGCGTAAGTAATAAACCAAACCTTGGAGTCATTACTACCAATATAAGGTCCTACAGTTGCTATTCCATCCTGCTCCTCACTTCCAATGACCCCTCCAACGGCCCCGTTTGAATAGAAGGCTAACCTGGGATCGTTTGTACTAATTAAATAATCAACAAATGTTTTACCCATATTGATATCACCTCTCTGATCAAGAAACTGATAAATTGGGTGAGCACACCCACCTGCTTCGCTAAATGCAAAGGTCATGTTGTCACCTTCAGATAGACCGCCTTCAATTAACGTTGCCCTAACATCAGCATAGGCATTTGGGTTTTTCTTGGATTGAACTAACTGTGCACGTGCCTTCAAGGCATAAGCAGCATCTTTCCACTTTTTTTCATCATTATCAAATATTAAATCGCCCTTAAGTGGTTCGCCTTCGTTAGGTTTTCCTAATAATTCGATAGCCCTGTCAAGCATTGCAATAACATTGGCATATATCTCCTGCTGAGGATCGGGCTTGGGATTAAGGTTAGCCCCTTCATTAAGTGCCTCACTCCAAGGAATATCCCCATATAAATCGGTTAAGGTCATTAAGGATAAAGCTTGCAAAACGTAGGTAACCCCTAAGTAATGGTTTGAATTTGTTTGCTCAGCCTTTTCCTCTATCTTTCTGAGGTCCATCAAACTACCGTAATAAAAACTATTCCAGAGGTTATTAACATCCGATGGTGTATAAATATACCTAGCCTGAGCATTTGATTGACGGGAATGACCATTGAAGTACTGCATCCAAATGTTTAATGGACGAACAATATCGTTTCCACCTATATCATAGGCTAAATTTGCTTGTACATTAGGCAAAATTAGCGACATAGGCACATCGGTAGGTGAATCCGGGTCCACATTGATATCCGGATCAACCCAATTGCAACTTTGCACTGTGAAAACAACTGAAAGTGCAAGCGCTATATTTTTAAGATAAGATCTTTTCATATTCATAGCTATTGTGATTAATTTTGTTAACTACCATTAAAACCCTAAACGTAAGCCAAAAGTGAAAAGTTTGCGTCCTGGCATGTTGAAGTAATCCATACCTTGACCATTGCTAGCACCGGTTAGGTTGGTTTCAGGATCGATACCGGTGTACGGAGTAATTAACAACAGGTTATTCCCGCTAACATATACTTCAAGATTTTTAACCGGCATTGATTTTAGCATTTTTTCACTAAAGCGGTACGATAAAGTTACTTCACGAACTCTGAACCAATCGGTTTTTTCTAACTCTGCACTATTGGGTCCACCACCAAAGTTACTTCCGTATCCCTGGAACCAGGCCTGGTCAAGTACAACAGGGATGTTATTCTTAGTTCCATCGGTAACAACATTGCCATTTGCGTCTACATAGCCTAAAACACCATCGAACACAACAATGTTTTCAGCTGGGGTCAAGTCAAAGTTGATAGAGTTGTCAGGGTTATATACCACCTCTCTGTTCTCAGTAATTTTACTTGTACCAAAGAAGTTCATGGCAGATTTTGTACCATTCCACATCATGCCACCAACTTTGAAGTCAAGTAAAACCGACAAAGAAACGCCTTTATATGTGAGCTGATTGTATATATTAATAGTGTAATCCGGATCAACTTTTCCAAGAGGAATCATACCTTGTGCATTATTAGTCATTGGGTACCCCACGCGACCTTTGGAGGGATCAGCATTAATTAACACATTTCCTTTGTCATCCCTATACCAGTCGTACCCGTAAAACGATCTATAAACCTGACCAGCTACTGCACGAATTTGGGGATCTACAAAACCGGCAAGGAACACATCCTCAATGCCTGGCGCCAATTTGTCAACCATCGTTTCCATTTTGGTGAAGTTAGCATTTAGGCTCCACTCAAAATCATTTGTTTGTATAGGCGTTGCGCTTAATGTCAACTCAATACCATTGGTTGTCATTTGTGCAGCATTCATGAATTGTCCATAAAGGCCGGTTGATGGCGAGATTGGCACATTCAGGATTAAATCAGTGTTTAAATTATTGAAATACGACATGTCTAATCCTATCCGGTTGTTTAAGAACTTTAGCTCAGCTCCCACCTCAATTGATCTCATTTTTTCATGCACAAGATTAGGTGAGCCACCTACGTCTCCATAGGTAAAACCACCCGAACCTAACATGGGGAAACCGCCACCGTCGGTCCAACCATCGCCAACTCCTCCTGAGTAATAGGTTGTAGAAAGCGCATATATAGGAGCTACATTGGCTGTTATAGCATAGGATGTCCTCAATTTACCAAACGATAGTAGATTGTTCCCTTTAAGGCCTGGTAATTCAGTAAAAATGAAGCTGAGATTTGCAGATGGGTAAAATTTTGCCTTTGCATCAGGCATGGAACTGGCTTTTTCGTACCGACCTGTAGCGCCAACATAGAGCATATTATTGAACGCTAACGATACATCACCAAAGATAGCGCTACTTCTGAATTCGCTTTCACCTACATCAGCAGCTTGCTTTGATGTATTAGAAATATGATAAAAACCAGGTATGTCGAGTGCCGCATCGGTTGCTGCCCCGATGGATTTGCCGTAACTACCATACATGTTATATCCAAAAGTACCGCTTAGGTTAATATTCTCGGTTAGGTTTTTATTTATCAACATTAAAAGGTCTGAGTTTAAAACGGAAGTGAACCCGCTACCTTCAACCACACTACCAATAGGTTTTGTCCTTGAGTTAACGGCCACTACATCTTTATAGCGCCTATTATACCAGTCAATACCAATCTGGTATTTGAAAGTTAGCCAATCTAAAGCATTAAACTCAAGGAAAGAATTTCCAATGAATCGGTTTATGTTATCATGGTAGTAGTTTTTGTTTACAGTCCAATAGGGATTATCGTACCCACCACCACCACGGTAATTCCTTTGTAATCCACCTGGCAATTCATAACCTTCATTGTTATAGAATGAAGGAGGAGTACGGAGCAAACCGAGCATTACGCCCGAAGTGTTAGAACCCTTCTGGATGAAATTACCGTAAGAATTTACGTAGTTGGAGTTAGCGCCAAATTTAAGGTTCTTTAGCAAATTACTTGAAAAATTGGCACGTATTGAAGTTCGTTCGAACTTTTCATTAGGCACAACACTTGTCTCATTCCTGTTCCCTACAGAAAAGTAGAACTGACTATATTCGCTACTTCCCGATAAGCTAAAGTTATTGTCGTAGGTTACACCTGTTTGGAAGAACTCATATCGATCATACGGTTTTACAGGCCCTAAAGTGGGGTCAGCCAGAGGGCTATCAGCTGGAACAATAGCTCCATAAACATCGTATGCAGGCTTTGTCCAAACACTTGGGTCCTTTGAATAAGCAGATTTATCGAGCCGAGGCCCCCAAGAAGTTGCAAAAGCACTAATCCAATTTCCACCTGTACCTTGAGCAAACTTTGTTTGCAGTTCAGGAAGCTGAGAAACTTGGGCTAGTTGAACTTGAGAGTTAACCTTTACATCTAAAGCTTGGCCTTTTTTCCCTTTCTTGGTTGTAATTACGATAACACCATTTGCAGCCTGCACACCATAAAGCGCAGTTGCAGCCCCTCCCTTAAGAACTGTTAGGGATTCAATGTCTTCGGGATTAATATCAATGGCTCTGGCAGAACGTTGTACACCATCAACACTACTACCAGTATCGCCACTCCCACCAGAAACTATGGGCTGCCCATCAACAATAAATAATGGCTGGTTATTACCGGTAATGGATGATGCCCCACGAATTGTGATATAGGATGCAGCACCTGCAGAACCCGATGAATTAATAATTTGCACGCCTGAAGTTTTAGCTGAAAGTGCTTTTACTATATCACCTGTACCGCTCTTGGATATAACTTCGGAACTCACATCCTGTACGTTGTAGCCCAGGGCCTTTCGTTCACGAGAAATACCTAAAGCAGTAACAACAACCTCACCCATCTGAACGGCTTCGGTTTCCATTACCACATCAATAACCGAGCGGCCGGCAATGGCAACCTCCTGGGTTTTGAACCCCACAAAGCTGAAGGTGAGGGTTTGAGCATTGGCGGGTACGGCAAGCTCATACTTACCATCAACATTGGTAGTTGCACCAATGGTTGTACCCTTTACAATAACTGAAACACCCGGCATGGGCAGCCCATCCTCGGCACTTGTTACGATACCAGTAATTTGCAC
>DSBV01000021.1 GCA_011045955.1 Bacteroidales bacterium
ACAGTTTGTTGCGAACAGAATTAACAGCAGGCCAAGGAAGCGGTATAGCTATAAAAGTCCTATATTTGTAAAAAACCAATTATTAACAAAGACAAAAGTTGCATTTGTGACTTGAATCTTGCTAATTAAAAAGGCAAGGATTGTTTTTTTCTCACACCAAGCCCTTTGTGGTAAGGGGCTTAAACTGCTTTTTTGATTCTTATAGCCAGTTTTCGCTATTTCTAGCAAGATTGGTTTTCAGCCCTCCTCCCATCTCCATACCATGTAACCATTTCCTGTTGATCTTCACCAATTATCCTTTATCCTTTATCCTTTATCCTTGAACCCTAAACCTTCAGTAAACCAATGCTATACAACTCAAAGTTTCAATCCGTAACTTTCTTACTTTGAATGGTTCTAAATTTTAACTTTTTTGATCGTTTTAGTGGAAAAAGTGACAAAAATCAGATTTGTGATTCATTTAACTATTTATATTTAGGCAAGTAAATCAATGTTTTAGAAAAAATATTGATGTTATTAAAGTAGCAGTGTTAACAAAATAACAAAAGTAATTTTTAAATTTTATGGTTATGACGGATACCAATGAATTAGTGAAAAATCTTGCCGACAAGTATGGGCGGACAAGGGAAAGTTTGATACCCATCCTGCAGGGTGTGGTTCAGGAGGAACGCTACATCTCGAGCGAGGCAATGACCGAAATTGCCCGCGAACTCGACTTGTCAGCTGCAAAGGTTTATGGAACAGCTACTTTTTACTCCTTCCTCGATACTCAGCCCCGGGGGAAGTTTGTAATTAGGGTATGCAGAACCATTTCGTGCGCCATGAAAGGCAAAAACCTTATTATTCAGGAGCTCGAGGATATGCTTAAAATTAAGGTGGGCGAAACCACTTCGAACCGTAAGTTCTCCTTGCTCGAAACAAACTGCTTGGGTTGGTGCCATAAGGGGCCAGCTATGCTAATCAACGATGAGGCTTATACGGAACTTACCCCGGAAAAGGTTCGTGAGATTATTAATGAATACATGAAAAAGTAATGATAGGAGATTCGATTATGTCAAATAACTTCTTACGTCGCGTCGACCTGATTTTTGATAAGGATT
The DNA here is from genome assembly GCA_011045955.1 of Bacteroidales bacterium. GTDB lineage: Bacteria > Bacteroidota > Bacteroidia > Bacteroidales > Tenuifilaceae > Tenuifilum. The sequence goes on from DSBV01000021.1 coordinate 1,101, forward strand.
GCGATTTCAAACAGGTGTTACAGTCGGCCTACAGGCGCAACAACGATGAAATAATCAACGAACTCCTTGAGTCTGGACTCAAGGGTAGGGGGGGGGCTGGTTTCCCTACAGCCCTGAAATGGAAATTCACCAGTGAACAACCCGACTCCGAAAAGTATGTGGTATGTAACGCCGACGAGGGCGAACCCGGTACCTTTAAGGATCGCAAAATCCTATTCCAGGTTCCCCTTAAGGTTTTTGGCGGTATGGCCATTTGTGCTAAGGTGATTGGCGCCAAGGAAGGTTATATCTACCTTCGCGGTGAGTACCGTTTCTTGCTTAAGGAACTTGAACACCAACTTGAAATTTTCCACTCCATTCTCGATGAGCTTAAGATACCTTTCCGTGTTAAAATTGTAATGGGAAGCGGAGCCTACATCTGTGGCGAGGAAAGCGCGTTATTCGAGTCAATGGAAGGCGACCGCGGCGAACCCCGCAATAAGCCTCCTTACCCAACCGTTTCTGGTTTCCGCAAGAAACCTACTGTAATCAATAACGTGGAAACGTTGGTTTACTCGTTTATGATTTTCCGTTACGGAGCCCGCAAGTTCAAGGAACTTGGTACTGCCGATTCACGTGGTTCAAAAGTATTTTCGGTTTCTGGCGATACCCCAAAACCCGGTATCTACGAGCTGGAACTTGGTATGACTGTTGACCAGTTTGTTCAGGAGTTTGGCGATGGCGATACCAAGGCTGTACAGGTTGGGGGGGCTTCAGGTTTTTGTGTACCCCGCAAAAAGTTTAAGGATACCATAATTGGTTTCGAAGGAGTGCCTACCGGTGGTTCCATGATGCTTTTCAATAGCTCACGCTCCATGTACAACGTCCTGCATAATTACCTCGAATTCTTTGAGGAGGAATCTTGCGGACAATGTACTCCTTGCCGCGTGGGTTGCCAGCAGCTTAAGCTCGGCATTGAGGCCGTTAAAAAGGGCGAGAAACATGCTAACTACCTAGAACAGCTTCAGAAACTTGCTCAAACCATGAAGATAACCGCTAAGTGCGGTTTAGGCCAAAGCGTGGCCAACTCCTTCTTCTCAATTGTTGAGAACTTTAGGGAGGAAATGATTTATTAATCATCAAAATTGAACCAATTATGGCAAAACAGATAAATCTTATAATTGATGGCATGCCCGTTGCCGTGGATGAGGGAACAACTATTCTGCAGGCTGCCAAAAAGTTGAATATCCATATTCCAACACTCTGCTACCACGACGACCTTTGCGTTGCCGGTAACTGCCGGGTTTGCGTGGTTGAAATGAAAGGTTCCCGCACGCTTCCAGCTTCGTGCGCTATGCCCGTAGCCGAAGGCATGGAAATCCAAACCAATACCATCAAGGTACGTACCGCTCGTAAACATATTATTGATTTGCTGCTCTCTGAACATAACGCAAAATGTACCACCTGCTATAAAAACGGAAACTGCGAGCTGCAGGATTTAGCTGCTGAGTACAAGATTTCCGAACCTATGTTTATCGATCTGGTTCCCCACAAGAACTACCAGATGGATGCTTACTCTCCCTCAATTATTAAGGACGACAGCAAATGTATCCGTTGCCAACGCTGCGTTCGCACCTGTGAGGAACTTCAGCATGTAAGCGCATTGGGTGTTGCTTACAAGGGCGACAAGATGAAGATTTCAACCTTCTATGAAAATCCAATGTTCGAGGTGGTTTGTACCAACTGCGGTCAGTGTGTTAACCGCTGCCCAACCGGTGCTTTGGTAGAGCGCAACTATGTTGACGAGGTATGGCAAGCCATTTTCGATGAAGATAAGCACGTTGTTGTGCAAACCGCTCCTGCTGTTAGGGTTGCCCTTGGCGAGGCACTGGGTTTGGAGCCAGGCGAGATTGTTACCGGCAAAATGGTTACTGCACTCAAACGCCTTGGGTTCGATTCCGTACTCGACACCGACTTCTCAGCCGACCTTACCATCATGGAGGAGGGCTTTGAGCTGCTTGGCAGGTTAAAGAAGGCATTGGTTGATAAAGATCCTTCAGTTAAGCTCCCAATGGCTACCAGCTGCTCCCCCGGTTGGATTAAGTTCATTGAGCATACCTACCCCGAGTATCTTGATAATCTCTCAACCTGCAAGTCGCCACAACAAATGTTTGGCGCACTGGCCAAAACATACTATGCCCAAAAGCGGAATCTCGATCCTGCTAAGATTGTTTCTGTTTCCATTATGCCCTGTACGGCTAAGAAGTTTGAGGCCGACAGACCTGAGATGCGTTCCAGCGGCTTTAAGGATGTTGACTACGTTCTCACCACCCGCGAGCTTGCCATTATGATCAAGCAGGCTGGTATTGAGTTTAGCACGCTTCCTGAATCTCACTACGATAGCGTAATGGGTGTTTCAACTGGTGCGGGTGTAATTTTTGGCGCTACCGGTGGCGTAATGGAAGCTGCTCTACGTACCGCATACGAAGTGGTTACAGGGCGCGAGGTGCCCTTCGACGGGCTAAATATTACCCCGGTGCGTGGTATGGATGGTGTTCGTGAGGCAGCCATTAAGATTGAAGGCACTAAGCCCGAATGGAAGTTCCTTGAAGGGGCTGATCTAAAGACCGTTGTTGCCCACGGCCTAACCAATGCCAAAAAGGTTATGGATGCCGTTCGCGATGGTAAAGGAAGCTGGCATTTCATTGAGATTATGGCCTGCCCCGGTGGATGTATTGGTGGTGGAGGTCAACCAATACCCACTAATGAGGAAATTCGCAAAAAACGCGCCGAAGCCATTTATCGCGAAGATGCCGGTATGCCTATCCGCAAATCGCACGAGAACCCCGAAGTAATTGCCGTTTACAAGGAGTTCCTCGGCGAACCCAACAGTCATAAATCGCATGAGCTGCTGCATACACACTATAAAGCACGCCAGCGTTATTAGAACTTTATAAACCATGAATATGGAAGGCAGGGATAACAATTTCCCTGCCTTTTTTGTTTAAGTCGATCGTTCTATTGTTTACATGTTTTTATTTACGCTTGCTGCCAACGGTCGGTGGTTTGGGCTGCTGGGGAGTTAAAAGCCAGCGGCGTTAGCCGCCGTTAAAAAGTTAGTTAAAGGTAGTAAAAATTCTGCATTTGCATCATCAGTCCCAGTAAGATAAACCACCTGTTTGGTGCTGTGCGGTGTGTCTTGCGTTACCACAGGGTACTAAGATACAAAAGTTCTTTGAGATGGTAACAACAACTTTATCAGAGATGATAGCCCTTAGATGTAAGGGCATTGGATAATTGCGGAGGTCGAGCGAACTGACTGGCAGAATTACTCCAACGCCTAACCAACAGGCGAACTATCGGCAAAGGCGTTCAGGCGTATTTGTCAAACCGCCATGTGGTGCTGGTGTAAACAGCATCGGTGCTGGGCGACATGGTCAAAGCAAGCGTGGTCAGTTGTACGCTTACCGCTTGCCTGGTGAGGGCAGGGGAGTTGAATGCAAGTGATCCACTACCGACG
>DSBV01000045.1 GCA_011045955.1 Bacteroidales bacterium
ATGTTTAAAGGTTAAACTACTTAGGTTCAGTAAAAAATATGACATGAACAATAACCACAATTGCTTTAATATGTTTGAACCAGTAAAACCAGCAAAGGTTTAAAACAACAGTTAAACCTAATTTGGTTTTTGTAAATTTACTAAAAACAATGATAACAAAAGAAAAACACTTAAAAAAGTTAGCCAAATTTAAGGGAAGGTATCAATCATCCTTATGCAAGCAGCTAAAATTGCTACAAAATTACCCTATTTAAATCCTTTGACATCTTATTGATTAGGCTATAAAGCTCCCTGAGTCGCAGGAGTACCTGATTGGTTTCCTCAACCTGATTGGGCTTGAGTTTACTCAACTCGTCGGTTAGCTTGCTAATAGCCAACTTCAATACTTTGCTTTTGTAAACCATAATAGCCTTGGGTATGGCAGTTTGAAGGAAATCGGCACCTTCGGTAACCTCGGCCTTGTGTTTTTCCCAAATACGGCTTAGCACATATTTCTCAGTAAGTAAATCCACAGCCATTTGGCTAATTTCGGGATCGGAATGGTTAATAAAAAATCGGTTGTCGACCTCAACGTTTGTTTCCAGCAAGCGCACGTATTCATCAAAAATCTTTTTGTAAACCAAATTCTGAAACTCTAAATCATCGTTAAGTATCTCATCAATGATATACTGAGCGGCAGTAATAGTGATAAGCTCATGGGATTCCTCCACCTGTTGGCTAAATAGCGCTTGGTTTCCGCTGTTCAGTAAGAACCGTACAATCTCCTTTTCCTGCTCCTCGCAGTTAATGCCTTGAACAAAAGCAGGGATTTTTGGGGTTTCGTGCTCCCGGACAACCTCGGTACGTTCGCGCTGGAGCAACTGCTCCATTCTGCTCCTGCGCAACTTTCCAACCTCGGAGTAAAGTACATCCTCGCCAATATCCATTAAACGGGCGCACTCCTTGATGTAAACCGCCCGTATCACCTGGTCGGGAATAGCACTTATTGATCGCACAATGTCGGTAATCAGGTTGGCACGCTTAATGGGGTCGATTTTTGCATCATCGAGCAGAAGACGGGTTTTAAATTTGATGAAATCGGTTTCGTTTTGGTTGATGTACTCCAGCACCTCCGAGGCGCTATGGGACCGGGCAAAACTGTCGGGGTCTTCGCCCTCGGGCATAAGCACCACTTTAACGTTAAGCCCCTCCTCCAGTATCATATCGATACCCCTGAGTGAGGCCTTAATGCCTGCGGCATCGCCATCGTACAGAATGGTAACGTTTGGGGTAAAGCGCTTTATCAGTTTGATTTGATCCTGGGTAAGCGACGTTCCGGAACTTGCCACCACATTCTCGATACTGGTTTGGTGCAACGATATTACATCGGTGTAACCCTCAACCAGGTAACACTTATTCTCCTGGGTGATAGCTTTTTTGGCATGGAAAATGCCATAAAGCACCTCACTTTTATGGTAAACCTCGCTCTCGGGGCTGTTAAGGTACTTAGCCGTTTTCTTATCGGCTTTAAGTATTCGCCCGCCAAATCCTATAACCCTACCGCTTATGCTGTGGATGGGAAACATTACCCTACCAGCAAAGCGATCGAATGTAGTGCCATCATCGCGCTTAATGGTAAGGCCTGTTTTTACAAGGTAATCGAGCTTAAATCCATCGCGTAAAGCGCTTTGGGTAAAGGCATCGCGCTGGTCAAGGCAGTAACCCAGCTGAAATTTCTCAATGATATGATCCTTAAAACCCCGCTCGCGGAAGTATGCCATGGCAATGGTTTTGCCATCTGAGTGCTTATGCAGCATGTCGGAAAAGTAGCGCTGGGCATACGAGTTGATAACCATTAGGCTCTCGTGCTCATTCCGCTTCTCTATCTCCTCGGGGGTAACCTCTTTCTCTTCGATCTCAATGTGATACTTGTTGGCCAGGAATTTAAGAGCCTCCACGTAGTTAAGCCGCTCATGCTCCATTATGAAGTTAACCACATTGCCCCCTTTACCGCATCCAAAGCATTTGAATATACCCTTCGACTGGCTAACTGTGAACGAAGGGGTTTTCTCGTTATGAAAAGGGCAAAGCCCCAAGTAGTTTACCCCTCGTTTCCGAAGGGTAACATACTCCTTTACCACCTCAACAATATCGGCCGCTGCCAGTATTTTATCAACTGTGTGCTGGTCAATCATTTAGTAATACATTTTTTGCCCTATTCACCTGTAAAGATAGTGTAAGTTGATTTTATGGTCTGTAATTTTAGGGTATGTTTATGAACAGTAACCCTAAAGTGATTAACTAAAGGTGTTGATAAGTGGTTGTTGGTTATTAGTTGATTGCTGCTCATTATTTTAGTTGCATTCTTTCTCATACTTATTTATCAATGAGTTCTCAACCATATTGATTATCTTTGTGGTTAAATGCAATTCGTATGTGGAATATAAGTATTGAAACGGCAGCATACATTTTAATCATCGGGTTACACCTGTTTACTTTTGTTGATGTGCTGAAAAACCTGAAAAAACAGAGAACTCCAATAATTGTTGTTCTAGCATTTTTCCCTCCTATATTAGGCCCGGTAATCTATTTCTTGATTAAGTCCTGGAAACCCAGGCAACCAAGGGCATTCATGGGAAAAAAGCGTAGATTTTCATAAAAACAAAAAACCGCCACGGGAAACGTAGCGGTTCCGCGATAATATCAAAGTAAATTTAGATATGAATTGCTCCGCCGTAGGCGGCTGCTGCGGCTTCCATAATTGCCTCGCTCATGGTTGGGTGTGGGTGAATGCTTTTGATTAGTTCATGACCAGTGGTTTCGAGGTTACGAGCCACTACCAGTTCGGCTATCATTTCGGTTACATTACCACCCACCATGTGTGCGCCAAGCAATTCGCCATACTTGGCATCAAATATCAGTTTCACAAAACCATCGCGGCTTCCGGCTGCGGTAGCCTTGCCCGATGCAGTGAAAGGAAATTTACCCACCTTAATTTCATAGCCTGCATCGCGGGCAGCCTTTTCGCTCATTCCAACGCTCGATACCTCGGGCGTGGTGTAGGTGCAACCGGGAATGTTGCTGTAGTTTATTGGATAGGGGTTAAGCCCGGCAATCTTTTCAACGCAAACAATACCCTCGGCGGAAGCAACGTGGGCTAAAGCAGGACCTGGCACTATATCGCCAATGGCGTAAACGCCCTCAACGTTGGTGCGGTAGAACTCATCAACTTTTACTTTGCCATTTTCAATGGCAACTCCTAACTCCTCAATTCCAATACCCTCAAGGTTGGGGGTAATGCCCACTGCCGATAGCACCTCTTCGGCCTCAACCACCTCGGTTCCCTTTTTGGTTTGGATGGTAACCTTACACAAATCGCCCGATGTATCGACCGCCTCGACCGATGCTTCGGTTTTAATCGTTATGCCAGCCTTTTTGAAGGCCCGTTCCAGGGTTTTACTTACCTCCTCATCCTCCAAAGGGACAATGTTGGGCATGTACTCAACCAGCGTTACCTTTGTGCCTATAGCGTTGTAAAAATAGGCAAACTCACTGCCAATTGCGCCTGAACCAACAACAACCATCGATGCAGGCTGCTTGGGTAAGGTAAGAGCCTGACGGTAGCCTATTACCTTTACCCCATCCTGTTTAAGGTTAGGCAGTTCGCGCGAACACGCGCCAGTGGCAAGAATGATGTGTTTAGCCGTGTAATCGGCTTGGGTGCCATCGGTAGCGGTAACCGTTACGGTATGGTTATCCTTAAGCTTGCCAAAGCCATTAATAACGGTGATGTAATTCTTTTTGAAAAGGAATTGTATTCCCTTGCTCATGGCATCGGCCACACCACGGCTGCGAGCAATCATCTTCTCAAAATCGGGTTTTACATCGGCTGCCAACACTCCATAATCGGCAGCGTGCGAAGCATACTCATAAACCTGAGCGCTTTTCAGTAATGCTTTGGTGGGAATGCACCCCCAGTTCAAGCAGATACCGCCAAGGTTCTCTTTCTCAACCACGGCCACCTTCATTCCAAGCTGACTGGCACGTATGGCAGCAACATAGCCACCAGGGCCACTTCCAATTACTATTAGGTCGAAATTCATAGGTTCAAATTTTTGTTTTCAAAATTACAATAACAAATGGAATGGGAAAATGTTATTAGTCATTCCATTCGGTTCATAAAAACAAGGGGAGTGAATGCC
>DSBV01000037.1 GCA_011045955.1 Bacteroidales bacterium
AACTTTTTCCGTCCCGCGCAAGAGCCCCCTCAACTTTTTTTTAATCCCCTCTGCCCCGCTACCCGCGCGCCGCTCTCCTCCGAAAGCGGGTGCAAAAGTAGAAAAACGTTTTGAATTACGCAAATCAATTTTCGAATTTTTTTTAGAAAAATGACAAAAATCAGGCAACATTCTGTTAGACAGTAAGAAAAATTTTCAAAAAAAATCATTTAAACAAACCCAACGAATAAGGCAGTTTACACCCATTTTGTTACAAATTGGGATGCAAGTTCCAGAGTATCAGGCTTCCCTACATCAATTATATCGGAATGGGATAAATCGACACCCTGAATCAGAAAATCCTTTGATAGTTTGAGGTATGCATCAACAATTGAGAACTCTCCTTTTGTTGGCAGTTGCTTGAATATTTCAGGTGAGATAACATGAATGCCAGAAAAAGCATACGCAGTAAGCGTTTTTGAAGGATTAGTAATAATAACCTTACCCGTAACCATGTTCCTCCAACCAGAAAGAATCATTTGATCATCAAAAAGGAATACCCGCGAAGCCTCTCTTTTACTAACACCTAACGAAGCAAGGGCGGATGAGTTAAGATGATACTGGAATAGGTAATGTAAATCGATGTTTGAGATTATATCGACATTGTGAACCAGAAAAGGCTCGCTCTGATCGAGTAAATTACGAGCATAAACAAGCGCACCACCGGTGTCGAGTAATCTTTCGGTTTCATCGGAAATATCAATTTGAGCATCAAAATTGTTATTACGTATAAAATTGATAATCTGTTGTGCGTGGTGATGAACATTAACCACTAACTTATTAAAGCCAAAACGAATCAGGTTGTTAATGCATATTTCAAGCAGGGTTTTTCCGTTAACCTCAATTAGGGCTTTGGGTTTATCAGCTGTTAAGGGTAGCAATCGGATGCCTAGGCCAGCGGCCAAAATCATTGCTCTCATGTTAGTTTAATTTTTAATAGGTTTACAAATTTTATCCTTGTTATTAGAGCTAGCACCACACTTTAAGCAAGCGTATACCTTACCCTTAGCCTTAACCCCGGCCTTACCTTTCGCGCATTTTTTTGGACATTCTGCTAACGCTTTTCAAGTTCAACATGCTTAACCAAGATTCTTAATCTAGTATCACCATAAGTACTTTTTAGTTGTTTAACAATGTGCTCGGCACAAAATACTGATCGATGTTGGCCACCAGTACAACCAAAACCAATAGCTAAATGTTTAAAGTTTCGAGACAAATACTTATCGATTGCCGATTTAACTATAGAAAAAGCATTATCGCAAAAACTCTTTACCTCGTCCACTGAGTTTAGGTAGTTGATAACGGGTTCATCGCATCCTGTCAAAATCTTGTATTCATCAAGTTGTCCAGGATTTGGTAAATAACGGCAGTCGAATACAAACCCTCCACCATGTTCAGGATTTATTGGCGGATAGCCACTCTTAATAGAAAAACTATATACCTGAACGGTAAGCCCTTCAAAATCTTCACTTTGCTCAACTTGATATAGATTTAATAATTCTTTGTTAAGCTGACTGAGATACCGTAAGCGGTTATCATCAACCTTATCAAGCAAATTGCCAAGGTTCTGCAGCGCAAGAGGAAGGCTTTGAATAAAATGGGTTTTGCGCTCAAAAATACCTCTGAAGCCATAGGTCCCGAGAGTTTGCAAAATTCTAAAGATAGCCATGTAGGGGAATTGCCGCTCCATTTCGCTCCTGCTAATCATACGATATTTCGATAGTTCATCGAGGTATTGCATTAGAAACTGCTGCCGAGATGAATCGCTGAGATTTGCCTTTGCCTGGTATAGAAAAGAAGCAATATCGTAAAGGCCTGAGCCAACTCTGGCACTCTGATAATCAATGAGGTATGGCTTGTTAGCCAAAATCATAATATTGCGAGATTGAAAATCGCGGAATTGCAGGAATTGATTGTCGCCATGGAGCACCTTTTCTGCTAAATAATCAAAGACATACTCCAATTCTGACTCACGAAAAGTAACCGCCGAAGGCTTAAGGAAGCAGTACTTGAAATAGTACAAATCCCACATCACCGATTTGATATCTAAATGGGAAACCGGGTATAGCTTTGATACGTCAATACCATCAAAACCCAGAATATTGAACCGGGCAAGGTTGGATATGGCTTGTCCAATCAGCTCCTGAATTTCAAGGTTATCGCCGTTAGCATCAGTTATTTTATCGTACAACGATAATGTACCCAAATCGGATTGCAGGTAGTATTTCTTGCAGTTTGAAACACCCAATACCCTTGGAACAGCAATATCGCGTTGGTATAAATGTTCCGTGAGGTAGATAAATGCTTCGTTCTCCTTTATATCATCGTTAAATGTTCCAATGCACGACAGTTGCTGTGATTCAATCCTATAGTAAATGCGTGCAGATCCAGAACCGGGCAGTTGAACAATACTAAGGTGCGAATGCCCATATACTTCGGAAAAGAGCATTGAAAGATTCTCGATATGGGAAATGCTATGCATGGTTTGCGAAAATTGAAGTTAGAATGACGATGAATATCAATGCAGGAAGCATATTGATTACGTGGAAACGTTTTACCTCTAGGATATTAAACCCTAATGTTACTAAAAGAATACCACCTACAGCCGATAGCTCATTCACCATACTTCCGCTCAGGCTACCAGCTGCAAAAGATGCAATCAATGTCAATGAACCCTGATATAGTAGCAAGGGTAAGGCAGAAAAGAGAACCCCTACCCCAAGGGTTGATGCTAACACAATGGATGAAAAGCCATCCATAAGACTTTTGAGGTAAAAAAGTTTGGGTGTTCCACCCATGCCCTCCTCAATGGCACCCAGTATAGTTAACGAACCCATGCAGTAAAGCAGGAACGCCACAACCAGTCCTTCCGAAAAGCGATTCCCTGATATTTTAAACCTATTTTTTAACCGGTTTGATAGGTTATCGAGCCTGCTTTGTAAATCGAGCAATGTCCCCGATAGTACACCCAGAATTAAACTGAATACAACCAGTAAGGGTTCATTGGTTTTAATTGCCATTGATAAGCCCAGCACCAAAGTAAAGAGCCCAACTACATGAAAAAAAACTTTACTGTACTTTTCGGGTATCCTGGATCCAATAAGCAAACCTATTGTGCCTCCAGTCAATACAGCAATTACGTTAACTAAAGTCCCTGTCACCTTATAGCATTTTAATATACTGCTAAAATAGAACGTTTACGTCAGAATAAGCAATTGTTAAAAAAAATTTAAGTGTAAATGAATAAAGTTAGTATATTTGAATTGTAAAAAAATGATTTATGCCCTTACCCACAAGTAGTAAAATGCGTATTAGCCTGTTAAAAAAGGACGAAATCATTGACTTCGTGGAGTTTAATATTACAGGCGACGCTGAAAACTATATCCGTTGCGATGATGAGTCGTATTACCTTCAAACAAACGTGTTCAACATCTTTGCAGGATGCTTTGAACGGAGCCATCATTTATTCGATTACATCTCGCCCACCATGTATAATGCCCGACGTTTCATTCCACTCCGTAATGAACTTCTTGTTAACCTTGAGCAACTACTGGTAATTAAGAATGTATCGCAATTTCAGCAGTACTTAAGCCAGATTTTTTTAGGTAAGGATTTATTGGAAGTTTTAAAGCAAATTGATCCTGAATACGAAAGGCACTGGAAAGGATATATAAGAAGGCTCATTCAGGTTAACCGGCATATCATGAGGCTCATTGATCAATGCATTGACGAGGAGCGGGTTCTGTGGATAATTCCATACTAATATGCTGAATAGTTAACCCAACTCAAATCCAAGCATGCTCAACTTTTCAGCATCATCCTTAACCTTCAATACTCTAAAGCCCGTAAAATCTCGCCGGTAGTTATAAGTATTCCTGTAATCTTCAAAACCCTTAGTCACACTTCTAACATCGTCGCTTTCAATACGATACGTTTTACCTATTATATCCAAAATATTTTCG
>DSBV01000018.1 GCA_011045955.1 Bacteroidales bacterium
CCATTATTTCTATACCATCCTTTGTAGTGTATGGTATATTTAAATCCAATTCTTTTACTGTTGCACTATTATCAATAACTGAACTACTGAATAATCTTGCATATATTGATGGAGCAAGTTCTTTAACTAGCCGTAATAGTAATTTACCCGGATTAAATAGGAATGTCTTTCGCTTTAAACCAGCAGCAATTAAACGAACCAGTTCCTCCACCGAAACGGGTTCCTTATCCTGAGCCAGGAAAATCCCCATTGCACGAATCTCAATTATTCTATCGATATAGGCGGTTAGGTTTCCAATAAACGTGATGCTCCTTTTTGCATTAATACCTTTAAATGGTAGTATAGGTACCCTATTGACTAACTTCATCAGGCTAAGCATATTGGCCTTAACCCCTTCGCCGTAAACCAGCGGGGTGCGCACAATGCTAACAGTAAAAGTGGACACAGATAAGGCCAGGAGTTCCTGTTCAGCCTTATGTTTGCTAAGCCCATATGCATCGGTAGGGTTACATTCAGATCCCTCATCCCAATACCCAACCGGCGGTGGATTATCTCCATAAACTTTTGTGGTACTTAAAAAGATAAACTGCTTTACGCCATTCGATTTCGCTTTTTTAGCCACCTGTACAGGGAATTCTGCATTTACCTTCAGGTATTTTTCAATACTAATTTGTTTGGATTGATGAACAATGGCAGCTAAATGAATTATTACATCGAACTTGGAAAAATTGAACTTTTCAGGAATCAAATTTATGGAATCAACTTCCTGAATATCATTAAACTTTGAAAAAGTTATAAAATTTTTACCTATAAAACTGTTTTTACCTATCAACAATATCTTCATGCGATTAACTATTTCGTTTTAAATAGTCCTGGTAAAGGGCTCTTATTCCTGATGCCAATTCAGTACTATGGCTCCATCCCAACATATGTAGTTTTGTTACATCCAATAGTTTGCGATATGTTCCATCGGGTTTAGTTCTATCCCATAAAATCTCACCATTGAAACCTACCACCTCCTTAACCATTTGAGCTAAATCGGCTATGGAAATATCCTCTCCTATGCCGATATTAATATGTGTATTTCGCACTTGGGGCATTCCACTCAATAAATCAGAAAAATTAACTTTTTCCATAATAAAAACACAGGCATCGGCCATATCGCTAGAATGCAAAAACTCCCTCAGGGGTTTTCCTGACCCCCATAGTGTAACTGTTACTGTTACATCGCCTTTGGTTGATTTTTTTTCTATTCCATATTTTGTCAATACTGCAATTACTTCATCATCCAAGGCCTCCCCATTAACTCCCTCAATTGGCAAACTATTCAAATCGTTACGAATTGCATGCCAGTCATTGCGTTCAATGCACTTGGCCAAGTGCATTTTCCGTATAATTGCAGGAAGCACATGACTATTTGCTAAATCGTAGTTGTCGTTTGGCCCATAAAGGTTAGTTGGCATTACTGATATAAAGTTTGTACCATATTGAAGATTATACGACTCGCACATTTTAATGCCAGCTATTTTTGCAATAGCATAAGGTTCATTGGTATACTCCAATGGCGATGTTAATAGATACTCTTCCTTAATGGGTTGAGGGGATTCGCGCGGGTAAATACAGGAACTCCCTAAAAATAGTAATTTCTTTACTTGACTTAGGTATGATGCATGGATTACATTATTTTGTATTTGAAGATTCTCGTAAATAAACTGGGCCCGATAGGTATTATTAGCCATTATTCCACCTACCCTAGCTGCTGCTAGAAATACATATTCAGGTTTTTCGGTGTTAAAAAACTCAACTACCGCCTTATAATCAAGTAATTCTAACTCGGCGTGGGTTCGTGTAACAATATTTGAATAACCCTTTTCCCGTAATTTACGAACAATGGCGGAGCCTACCAAACCGGTATGACCCGCCACAAAAATTTTTGAACTCTTTTCCACTTTCAAACTACTTTTTCTTCCAAAAATTCTGAATATTATAAGATTTTTGAATTCTTTCCCAATCAGTTTTAACCATAGTACGTACTAACTCTTGAATTCCTACCTGGGGTTCCCAGCCCAGCAAAGTCTTAGCTTTTGTTGCATCGCCAACTAATAAATCAACCTCGGTTGGACGGAAATAGTTAGGATCAATCTCAACTAAGGTTTTGCCGGTAGCTTTGTCAATGCCTTTTTCATCAGCACCTTTGCCGGTCCATTCAAGTTCAATTCCTAACTCATTAAAAGCCAGGGTGGCAAACTCCCGAACAGAATAAGTTTTACCGGTTGCAAGCACAAAATCCTCAGGAGTTGAGTGTTGAAGCATTCGCCACATGCCCTCAACATACTCAGGAGCATAACCCCAGTCGCGGCGTGCATCGAGATTTCCTAGGAATAGTTTATCCTGTAAGCCGGCCTTAATTCTGGCAGCAGCCATTGTTATTTTACGGGTAACAAAGGTTTCGCCCCGTCGAGGTGATTCATGGTTGAAAAGAATTCCGTTACTGGCAAATATCCCGTATGCTTCACGGTAATTAACGGTTATCCAGTAGGCATAAAGTTTAGCCACTCCGTAAGGACTTCGGGGATAGAAGGGGGTTTTTTCGGTTTGGGGCACCTCCTGTACTAATCCATACAGTTCACTGGTTGAGGCCTGGTAAAATTTTGTTTTCAAACCCGTATCCTTAATTGCATCCAGAAACCGAAGGGTACCAATAGCATCAACCTCAGCGGTATATTCCGGAACCTCAAACGAAACCTTTACATGGCTTTGGGCAGCCAAGTTGTAAATTTCATCAGGCTCAATCTTCTCCAGCAAGCGGTTTAGGTTACTGGAATCGGTCATGTCGCCATAGTGCAGGAACATATGAACATCCTTACTGTGGCGATCCTTGTACAGATGATCAATCCTGCGGGTATTAAACGTTGATGCTCGTCTAATAATACCATGAACCTCATACCCTTTTTCGAGTAAAAGTTCGGCAAGGTATGAACCATCCTGACCGGTGATTCCTGTGATTAGCGCTTTTTTGGGCATAAAATATAAAGGTTAAAGGTTAAAGGTTAAAGGTTAAAGATTCAAGAACCTGTCCCGCATTAGCGGGATTCAAAATTTCAAATTCCAGAAAATGTTCCGCAAAGTGGAATTCAAGATTAAACTGCTTAACAACCTTTAACCTGCGTCAACAGTTTTTCATTCCAATTCATAAGCAACGAGCTACGAACAACAAAATCATCTTCGTCATCTGTATTCCACTTCAATTCAATAACAAAGATATAACCTATTGGAAATCCTCCCTAGATTTTTTAGTGTGATGAATTAGGTAAGGCAAAACCGACATGGCTCCAAACAAGGAGGGGTCAAATGGAGAGTTTGAGCTGAAGAATGAATAGAAAAAGGTTGCTATGAATATCAACCCAAACAACCAGTATTCTTTACGGTAAATGTAGTAAAGATATAAAGTTTTTGCAAAAAAACAGAGATAAACTAGTAATCCTAGTAAACCAGAGTAAAGTAAAACTGAAAGAAAGGGATTATGGGGGTAATCATAATCTCTTTGGGGTTCATCGGGATAAAATTTACGTGCAAATTTAATTGTATAGGTAAATCCTCCGCCAAACAGCTTCTGAGGAAACGAATATTCATTCATGAAAAGGTACGCTGCATATCGCCACCGGTCAACTCTGGGACCTGCAAATCGATCGCCTTCCATTGAAAACTTAAAATCATCGGCAATTGAATCGGACAAACTGACATTTTTGGGTAAAAAAGGCCAAGATGCATAGTTCAGTGAGGCTGAATTAGTTTTTGTTACCGATAAACCCTTAGCCGGCTTAACCACAAGTTGCGGATAGGCAAAGGTGATATGCCCGGTAAGATTACTAAAATCGGTTACACC
>DSBV01000099.1 GCA_011045955.1 Bacteroidales bacterium
CGACATGAACACATGGAAATGCTTTGAGTAGGGTAAAAGGTTGGCGAATAGGAATATTAACAGAATATGTATCCACCAGTAAACCTGGTAATGGGTGAAAACGGCATCAACTGTCATACCGTTGAATAACCATGTAAGATACTGACTTACAAGGTAAACCCCTTGCGCCTCATGACCAGCCAGTTCAACCCACTTGAGATAGGCGGCATTCACGCCCATGAGTGAGAGCATGAGCACTAGGATGATTGATAGAGCCACATTAGCATCAATATGCGAAATCTTCTTCATTTCAATGCCCTCAAAACGCTTGATATGAAGAAATACCCTACGGAATAGAAAAACCACTATTGAAATGGCAACCAGAAGGGCAAAAACATCGCCTGCAGCCATCATGAAATTGTAGAATGCGCCAAGCACGCTTAGCGATTTTTCAACTCCAAATAACCCGTCGATTACCATTTCGATACTACCAAAAAGGATTACACAAAAGCCCCAGAAAACAAGGGCATGCATTAATCCAATAACTGGCCTGCGAAAAATTTTAGTTTGCCCGAAAGCTACCTTAAGGGTAACCCAAAAGCGTTTGCCAAGTTTATCAACCTTAAAACCCTTGCGGGTTAACATGAAAAACCTAACTATTCGCGAAACTGTATAGGCAAATACACCAAGGGTGACCAGCAGAGCTATGGCAAATACTATTTGTTTGGTCATGGTTTTGGTTTTTGGTTTACAATGGTTTGTTGGTTAAAAAACAATCAGAGTGTCTTCCTTTTATTTGCCTAAGAACCTGCTGTGCTTGCAGCAGGTTCATGGTTTGGCACTTCATAAACTGCCTTTACTATTTAGCTTTAACTTCCTTTACAGCCTCAACCAGTTTTGGCAGAACCTTTTGGGCATCGCCAACAATTCCGTACTGGGCTACCTCAAAAATTGGTGCCGATTTATCGCTATTTACGGCAACAATGTACTTAGAACCGCTAACACCGGCTATATGCTGGGTTGCACCTGAAATTCCTATTGCAATGTAAAGGTTAGGGGCAATAATTTTACCAGTTTGTCCGGTGTGCTCTTCGTGAGGGCGCCATCCTTCGTCGGAAACCGGGCGCGAACAAGCAGTAGCACCGCCGAGTAAGTCGGCCAGTTCCACTAACGGGCCCCAGTTATCGGGCGATTTCATACCACGACCACCCGAAACAACTATTTCGGCATCGGTTAGCAATAGCTTTCCGGTTTGCTTTTGCACATCCTTTACAACTGTTTTTGGCGCATCAAATTGAACGTCAACCCTTTCAATTTTAACTTCCTTATTGTTCTCAACTATATCGAAAGAGTTTTGGGTCAGAGCAATTATTTTGATATCGGTTTTGAGCACCACGTGAGCAAATGCACCACCGGAAAAGGCGCGTTTATACACAGTAAAGGGCGACAAACTTAATGGGAGTTGCGAAACCCCAGAACCAAGAGCGGCTTTCAACTTAACCGATAAGCGCGGAGCAATGGCCTTGCCGCTGTTATTGTTAGCAATCACAATCACCTTACTACCTTCGGCTTGAGCAACTTGCGCAATAGCGCTGGTATATAGCTGGCTGTCGAGGCTTTTCAGATTATCGCTCTTTAGGCATATAACCTTATCGGCACCATATTTGCCAAGCAGTTTGAGTTCTTCGTCCGATACCTCACCAATAGTAACAGCGGTGGTGATTGTCCCCATCATTTCGGCTATCTTGCCGGCGTACGACACAAGTTCTAACGATAATTTCTTGAATTTACCGTCCCAATTCTCGGTATATACTAGTACTGACATGTTCTACAAACTTTTTAGTTAAACCTTAAATGAGCTTGGTTTCGTTTTGGAGCAGTGTAATAAGTTCCTTTGGGTTTTCTGGATCCACAAACTTACATGCTGCACGCGGTTTTGGCATCTCGAACTTAACATACTCTGTTAACGATTCCACGGCCACTGGTTCGTATAGTTTGATGGGCTTTGTACGAGCCATCATGATACCGCGCATGGCAGCAATACGGGGTTCCTTAGCAATTCCCTTCTGAACAATAGCCACGAAAGGAGTTGGAACAGTAACGGTTTCCTTGCCTCCATCAATCTCACGGGTAATAACGGCCTGCCCATTCTCTATCTTCAAACCCCAAACAGCCGAAACCGAAGGTATATCGAGAAATTCTGCAAGCATGCTTCCAACGGCTGAATTGTTATAATCGCTCGATTCAATCCCGCACATGATGATATCGAACTGTTCCTTTTTAACCACCTCAGCAAGCTGAGCTGCAACGTGGTATGCATCGGCAGGATCAACATTTACACGAATAGCATCGTCGGCA
This sequence comes from Bacteroidales bacterium, assembly GCA_011045955.1. Lineage (GTDB taxonomy): Bacteria > Bacteroidota > Bacteroidia > Bacteroidales > Tenuifilaceae > Tenuifilum. Next base: position 2,338 of record DSBV01000099.1, read on the forward strand.
CCAATTGCCAAAGCCTTACGAATGGTAGGCTCAGTAGTGGCATTGCCAACATGTGCAACAGTAACGCTTTTTATGCCGGTACTGGCATCATCCTTTAATTCCAAAGCCCGGGTTAACGATAGCTCGTCCCATGGGTTAATTACCCACTGTATCCCGTTAGTGTCGAGCTTAGTATCGCCGTCAACAAACTTCACCTTGGTTGTGGTATCGGGTACGTGGCTAATACAAACAAGAATTTTCATTGGTACTGATTATTTATAAGTTAAACATCCATTTAGCATACCTCTTAATTTTTTAAACCTACAAATTTAAACTAATCTTGGCATTAACAAACCGCTTATTTACACAAAATGCTTTATATTATTGATTTTATGACACTTGCAGATGTTTTTATTTTTCAGCCATACATTCAAACGAGCGTACAAATCTATATCAATTCCGTTTACAACCAATAAGGTTTTTGCTTTTAACAATCGATTGCGACACCCTTTGCATTTATGGTTTTGATTATCTGCATTTTACAAATTGACGAATTTTAACGTTTGTTAAGTCATTTTTTAACCAATGTTGACCAAAATCACCCTAACTATATTAACTTTTAAACGTTTATATTTAAATTAAAGGCATTTTTTAATGAGCAACGAGGTTATACACGGCTTTATTCGTAATCTTGATGAGCAACTTTCATCGTCGTTGGTACAACTTGAGAAGGTTGCACTGGAGGTTTCGGAGCATTTGATTGGTAATCCGGAGTATACGTCCGATGAGTTTACTCCAGCACTCATAAAGCATTTCGATATACGCCGTAAAAGCATATCGTACCTTAAATTAATGCTTAAGTTGCGTTCATTCCTAAATAACGATAGTAAGTACATCTTAAACTTTGAGAAAAGTTCTGGCATAAGAATTGATCGTATATCGGAGCAAATGATAATTAACGAGAAGATGCCTGCTTACCTTAGTAATAATTTGAACCTGGATGCCTTAAACATGGAGGTTTACACATCAAAGGCTTACCAGAGGTATTTTGAGGAAACCTACAACGAGCTTATGCGTGCCGACAGGTTTGAGGCATGCTCCATACTTGAAACAATGAAATTTTCAAATAATTAGGTTTTGGTTTAGGTTTACAATAGGTTAGGTGGTTGACATCCGGGACGCTCAAAACGTTCCGGATGTCTTCTTTTTTAACCCAAGTGCCATGAATTTTGAGGAATGAGACGGAATAGATGGAATGTAAAGAAGTTAGAGAAACATTGAACATTTAACTCAACTAAACACCAAAAACTAAACACTATTTTTCTTATCTTTGTTTGTATGGGAAAGTTTGAGGACATACTCAAGCAGTACTGGGGCTACACATCGTTTCGTTCCATTCAGCTCGATATTATTGAATCGGTTTGCAATGGGAACGACACCTTAGCCCTGATGCCAACGGGTGGTGGCAAATCCATCACCTTTCAGGTGCCTGCTCTCGCCATGGAGGGGATGTGCCTGGTGATATCTCCACTTATAGCCCTCATGAA
>DSBV01000054.1 GCA_011045955.1 Bacteroidales bacterium
CATGGCTTTGCGGGCGTGCTCAATGGCATCGAGTAGCTGGGTGCGAGTCATGTATTTTACAACAGGATCGGCTGCATAATCAACCTTTTCGGGCTCCACATAAACCTTTGCAGATGCTTGCATGCTTCCCATTATTGATTTATGGGCTTTGACTATTTGGGTAGGAGTGATACCGTGTTTTTCGTTGTACCGCAGCTGTTTTTCGCGTCGGCGGTTGGTTTCGTCGATAGTAATGCGCATAGAGTCAGTAATCTTATCGGCATACATTATTACGCGGCCATTGATGTTACGTGCCGCTCTGCCGGCTGTTTGGGTAAGCGAACGCGCTGATCGCAAAAAGCCTTCTTTATCGGCGTCGAGAATGGCAACCAGGGAGACCTCTGGTAAATCGAGTCCCTCGCGTAGCAGGTTAACGCCAACCAAAACATCGAACAAACCTTTGCGCAAATCCTCCATGATTTGCACACGCTCAAGGGTATCGACATCGGAGTGAACGTACCTACATCGGATATCAAGCCGGGTAAGGTATTTTGTGAGTTCCTCAGCCATGCGCTTGGTTAGGGTTGTAACTAAAACGCGCTCGTCGCGGGCAACGCATTGGTTTATCTCCCCAATCAAGTCGTCAACCTGGGTTTGGCAGGGACGAACAATAATAGGCGGGTCGAGTAGGCCGGTAGGCCTAACCACCTGATCAACCACAACGCCTTGGCATTTGGATAGCTCATAGTTGGCAGGGGTAGCGCTAACAAAAATGGTTTGGCCAACTAGCTGTTCAAACTCCTCAAACCGGAGTGGGCGATTATCAATTGCAGCAGGTAAGCGGAACCCGTACTCAACAAGGGTTTGCTTGCGGGAGTTGTCGCCACCATACATGGCCCTGATTTGGGGGATGGTAACGTGGCTTTCATCAATAACCGTAATAAAGTCGTCGGGGAAATAATCGAGCAGGCAGAAGGGGCGCATGCCTGGTGGGCGACCATCGAAGTAACGCGAGTAGTTCTCAATGCCCGGGCAGTAACCAAGTTCGCGTATCATCTCCAGGTCGTACTCCACACGCTCTTTTATTCGCTTTGCCTCAAGCAAGCGGCCTAGGCTCTGGAAAAAATCGATTTGTTTTACTAAATCGTCCTGAATTTGCCTGATAGCTTCATTTATTCGCTCCTTGCCTGCGATAAAGATGTTTGCCGGATAAATAACGGTTTCCTCTAAGGTTTCAATAAACCGGCCAGAAATAGGGTCAAACTCCTCAATGGTTTCAATTTCATCGCCCCAAAAAATGATACGAATTCCCCTGTCGCCGTATGCAAGGTAAACATCAACGCTATCGCCCTTAACCCTGAAAGTCCCTCGTTTAAATTCAACCTCGTTGCGCGAGTAAAGACTATCTACTAGCTGGCGGAGTAAATGGTTGCGTGTAATTTTCTGCCCAACCTTAAGATTTATCTTACTATTGTAGAAATCCTGAGGATTACCAATGCCGTACAGGCACGAAACCGAAGAAACAACAATTACATCGCGCCTACCGGAAAGCAGCGATGAAGTGGCACTAAGCCGCAACTTTTCAATCTCATCGTTAATGGATAGATCCTTTTCAATATATGTGTCTGTTACGGGTAGGTAGGCTTCCGGCTGGTAGTAATCGTAATAAGAAACAAAGTATTCAACTGCGTTTTCAGGGAAAAAGGCTTTAAACTCTCCGTAGAGCTGGGCTGCAAGGGTTTTATTGTGGCTAAGCACCAAAACGGGTCTATTTAGCTTGGCAATGACGTTAGCAATTGTAAAAGTTTTGCCCGACCCCGTTACTCCTAGGAGTGTTTGATACCTATCGCCACGAATCAATCCCTCGGAAAGCTGTTTTATTGCCTCGGGTTGATCGCCGGCTGGCTTAAAATTCGATGTTAGTTTGAATTCCATAATAGACAAAAGTAGTTAAAAATTGTGTATAGTATGCCGCGAACAAAAGGATAAGGAGCCTGAACCGCGAAGCAGGATTCAAGGTTCAAGAGTCTATCCCGTGAAGCGGGATTAGGGGTTCAATGTCGTTTAATCATGGTTATTAGTCATGTTGAGTCCCGATATATCGGGATAGACTCCAGCGAAACATTTCAAAACGATAAATAAATAATAGATCCTTTGTTTCACTCAGGATGACAAAAGGAGTGCCTGTTTTGCTATCTAAACGACATTGTTTTAAGATTCAAAATTCAATACTGATTGTAATTTCTTTTACTATCAATCAGCAACTAATCCAAATAAATCTGCTCTGATACTTGCTTATATTCCAAAAAAGTTTTATACCTTTGATATAGACAGTAAAATTTTCGATAATGCTCTTAATACATGTGATAAATAATATCAAATGGCGAATACTATAAAGGCAATCATTGTTGACGACGAGCCCAACTCAAGGGATATGATTGATTTCCTGCTTAAAACAAGTAAGGATGTTCAGGTGTTGGATAAATGCGATAACATTACCCAAGCCCTTGAATCGATTAAACTCCACAATCCCGATATTGTTTTTTTGGATATAGAAATGCCTGGTGGCTCAGGTTTCGACCTTTTGCAATTGCTCAGGAATACTCCCTACAACCCCACCATTGTCTTTGTTACCGCCTATAACCAATTTGCCATTAAAGCCATAAAGCATGCCGCATTCGATTACCTGCTTAAACCAATTGATATTGATGATATTAACGACACATTAGACCGGTACCGCGAGAAACGTAGGAGTGGCATTAAGATAGAAAAGTCAAAGGCCGAGCTTCTTTTCGAACATCTTCAGGAGTTTTCTAAGCTTAAATTCAACATGCGAAACGGGGTACTATTTGTTGACCCTGACGATATCGTTTGGTGTGAGGCAAGCGGTAGTTACACTGTGCTTCACCTACACTCCCGAAAGGACGAGGTTGTATCGGTATCGCTTAAGGATGTGGAGCAGCAACTACTTCAGCATCCTTTTTATCGTATAAGCCGCTCTGCCATAATCAATCTGAAGTACCTCACTAAAATTGATCGCAGGAATAAGGTTTGTATTGTTCAAAAAAACGATTTGGTTTTCAAGATAACCGGTTCACCTCAACAACTCAAGCTCCTAGAAAATAGGTAACCTTCAACAGAAATTAACACTTCATGCCTGAAATAGGCTACTTCATAAACCAAAATTATCATTTCATACATTAACCATGTTTAACTATTCTTTATTTTTATCTAAAAGGCTAAATTGCCCATACTTTTTCAAATGCATCAGAATGGGCTCATTAGAACAATTCAATTGGAAAGGAAAACAAATTTTAATAGTAGAAGACGACAAGCTTAGCACCATTCTACTTACTGCCCTTTTAAACCGAACAGGCGCTAAGCTTTACTTTGCCACTAATGGGCAACAAGCTGTTGATATTGTCAAATCCAATAGCTCTATCAATCTAATCCTAATGGATATTAAGCTTGAAGGCATGAATGGCATTCAGGCATCAGCAGTAATCCACGAACACAACCCCAATATTCCAATTGTAGCACAAACCGCCTGCGTAATGCCCGGCGATAGGGAGAATTGCATGGCAGCTGGCTGTGTGGCATACGTTTCTAAACCCTTTGATGCCTACGAGCTGCTTCAGGTA
>DSBV01000031.1 GCA_011045955.1 Bacteroidales bacterium
CTTCTGAGTATTCTCTTATACTAGTTAAATCTATATCGGCAGATATTCCATTCCAGTTCTCCATTTGAGGTAAAAGCGTGTACTTCTCGCCTAACGGGAGATAAACGGCGTACGAAGCCGATTCTTTGTCGATAGTCATCTCCTCAAACACTTCACCATTAACTAAAATTTCGTACTCCCTTTCCTCAAGCATTAAACTCTGGTCGGCTTGGTTAAGCACCAAACCCGTAAGCCTTACGAATGGAAACTCCTCGTATATTTTAACCCTAAAAATATCCGATTTGCCAATTGAACTTGTAATTGAGCTGTAGTAGGCCCAGCTCTCCTTTGCGTTCATCTTGTAGTACGAATCCCAGTTTGGGGTATTTATGGTGTCGGTAACTTTTACTGGAGCGGACCAGTTTTGGTATGTATCGTCGGTTCTGTCGGCATAAAATATATCAAAGTTATCCCTTCCATCTCCATAATCGGCGCTAAAGTAAATACGATTTTTGTCCTCAGTAAGGTAGGGCGACTCCATGCTTCTGGCCTTGTTGGCATTCTTTGGCCCTCCTTTAAGGAGTTTGGGCTTTGTGTAAACATTCTCCTTTTTACGGGTTGAAACATAAATTGAAAGTCGTTTCCCGTTTGGCTTTTTGCTAAATGCAATGAATAGCTGCTCCCTGTCGGGCGACATATAAGCGTTCACCACACTGCCCTTGTTCATCCGCTTTAATGCTTTAACCTTAATGGGCTTTGGCTTACCCCACTGGTAAGGGTTAAGCTGCTCAATTATTGAAAACCCAGGGGTTAACCAACGTGTAGCCTCCTTGTTGTAACGCCCAAGGATAAGATACGATTTTCCATCATCAAGTGCTGAAAGAATTGCGTTATAGCGGCCAATGTTTACCTCATTGGAAAGGCGAATAGCTTTGCTCCACGTTCCATCATCCTGTAGGGTCGAGAACCAAATGTCCTGACTATTGTCCTCGCCTAACCTGTTTTCGGGATGATTTACCCTGCTAAAGAACAGGGTTTTCCCATCGCGCGATAGCACAGGATTAACCTCTGCGTATTCGGAGTTAACAGCATCGCCCAGATTTTGGGGTTCGAATGATGTTTGCGGGTATGCTTGAGGCAAGCCAAGCATTATTGTGAAAAAAAGCAGCGCTAAAAAATATTTCCTTTTCATGTCGATAGCTTGTTGAGTCAAATAATCGATTGATTTGTTTACCTATATGGCAATCCTTTAGCCGTTTTTACCCTTCCGAACACGAGGTTAAAACCGAACCTGAAGTTAAGGTTGGTAAACGTAAGCGGATCGACAAGTGGGGTAAAGTAATTATCGGCTAGCATATGTATTTGGAACGGGCCTGGCTTAACCATAAGGCCAAAGCCTAGGTTGGTAATGGTGCGCTGGTTAAACGATCCGGTAAGTGCTAGGTTAAAGGCTCGTCCAATTCCTTGGGTAACTCCAAGCGAAAAAGCAGGATAGAATCGACGGTTAACTATGCCGTAAAACTGAAATCCTAAATGCGTGCGGCGTGCTAGCTGATAGTTTGCCGAAAGGTAGAACTTTGGCGATAGCCAAGTTGTGAATGCCTGCTCAAATTCCTCATCGTCAAAATTGCTACGGAATGCGTTTATCGTAGAGTCAATGTCGATATCTCTTCCGTAAAGAAAATCGCCCAGTGCATCAACACCCTGAAAAGGGGAATCTCCCCTAACCTTATAGTTAGCGGTACTATCGTTCCAATGAATAAATCCTAAATCGCTAACCGAAAAGCTAAACGATGTGCGCTGGTCGTACTTATAGGTTACACCTAAAGCGAACGATGCACCAGGATTGCGAAATCGGGTTAAATAGCTGATCAGCCATTCAGTATTTTGAAACAGGGCTTCGTTTGGCATTTTATCCTCAGTTAGCGGAATGCCTGCGCTATACAGAATTGCATCGGACGCAAAGGTATGGGCGTACATATCATCTTCGATATTTAGCTGAAGCGTTGCAGGTTTTAGGTACAGGCTCGAGAGCCCTTGTAAAAGGCTAACCCTTCCACCAAAAACCCAACTATTATACTCGGTTGCCATGCCAAATGTATACTCCCTGTGGAGATTTGCATTAAGACCCAAGTATCCAAAGTCAATATCTTCACCAACCATATTAGCGTTGCCAAGTACGGCCATGCTCATTAAATCCTTTGGATAGAAAAACGATAGGCTATGCCTTTGCCTAATGCCAAACCAGTAGTCCAAGTTATGCACTCGAATACGGAGGTGAAAGATATCCACATCGGCATTGGCAAAAACCATGTTCTGATCCGATAGTTCACCTAGCAAACTCGATGGGCTAAACCAATTTGTATCTCTTGCATTGCTAATTACCGAGTTTGGTACAAAACCGTTGTGAATTCCCTGAACGTAAACCGATGAGATGCCAGGCAACCCAATGCTAATGGTATGCTCAGGCCTAACCGTTGGTTTAAGGTAGCTCGATTGGAAAACATCATCAAAAAGAGGAAGCGTAAGCTCCGATTGAGCTTTTAGGCTATATGCTGATAAAGCTATGGCCAGAAATAATATTAGTTTTTTCACGGCTTATAGTTTTCAAAATTCAACCTGAATTGTTCCTGAAACGAGCATACTCATTTGCACCTGAATATGGTTTGTTGAGAGAATTTTAACATCCTGATAATCGTCACCACCAGTTTTTAGGGTGTAAAGCAACACCATGTGATTGGATGATTCTATTTGCTCGTATTCCTCTTTAGTTAGCGATATTGTTAAGTAAGTAATAGTAGGAGTAATAGAAATTCCATTGGGATCGATAATTGCACTTGAGGCCAGTGGAGTGCTCTCAGGATCTTCTATAAAATAGTAATCGGGAACTAGCTCGTCGCCAACCTCTAATAAAGTAACTATTTGCAGGTACATATCGAGTGGCATTTCGTTAGTAACTTTAAACTTGAGCGTTACCGAATAATCATCGTTGAGAAACTCGAAATCGTTTGTCAAATCGGGCCATTCCATATCCATAATGGTATCGCCAAGCTGGTGAGTAGTTGCCCAGCCGTATAGCGGTAAAACCAAATCGGATATGAAGCAAACTTTGCTATTGCGCTTAATAAAGCGCTCGTGGCTTGCATCACCTAAGGTAAAATCGGTTCCAAAGTTTAGCTTGTTTGGAGCAATATCGAAAACATCGGCAATGTTGGAGTTTTCGTTTGTAAGCGCAAATTCGGTTACCACAAAATTTTCGGCAGGGTCTTGCAAAAAGTCAACCTGATTGGTACCCGAAAGATTTAAGTCGCCAGGACCAGGAACCCCAGTATTTTCAATGGTTAATACTTCGCTATTGTTGTTTGTTACCTCAAAGGTAGTAAAGGTAAAGCCAACGGGGACCCCGTAGCTATTCTCAACCGTAAAGCTAAAGTAAGGCTCGGCAAAATGCTGAATGGCAAAAATGGTTGAATTAAAAGCGCTTAGCTCATAGGTTTGATCGGATACGCTTAGGGTTTCGTTTACCCTACCCTGTATAAGCTCAAAGTCGGGCTCGTTAAAACTAATATTTATGCTTAAATCACCTGAGTAATCGGGTGCCGAAACGTTCTCTACAATAGAC
>DSBV01000079.1 GCA_011045955.1 Bacteroidales bacterium
GAGGACGAATATAGAGCTTATTTCCATTCAGCGGAAGAGAGCGGGATTTTTTCCCCTCTCTTTGCTGAAAAAATATTGATGTCATCCTCACCGAAAGTTGCATTTATTGGTTGAATTTAGGCAAAGGAATTTGATAAAAATACAATTTAGGTTGAGCAATACCCTTTTTTATTGTATATAGTATCTTCATAAATAAACGTCTTCTGAATTTGGGAAAATTATAATATTCAAAACAATAGACATTGATTAACAAAAATTTGAAATGTTTCAGAACAAAAATGCTGCCTCTAATGTATATATATATTTGGATTTACTAACTTTATCTAATAATTTTTGGATATGAAAAAAATTCTCTTTTTCTCGGTTCTATCTTTTGCCCTATTGGCATTATTTGGTTGTAAGGGCAAGCAGATTGGTAGTAGTTCAAACACAGTGTTTGTTAGCATTCAACCCCTTAAGTATTTCGTTCAATTTATTGCCGATTCCTCCCTTCAGGTTAAGGTACTTGTTCCTCCGGGTAGTAGCCCTGAGATGTTTGAGCCAACCCCTCAGCAAATGGCTGAGCTTACACAGGCCAAAGCCTTTTTTGCCATTGGGCTACTCGATTTTGAGAAGGGAATGGAGCAAAAGCTAAAGGACAATGCAGAATTCAGGTATATCGACCTATCGCAGGGTCTTGAGCTGATTAAGGGGGAATGTGAGCAAAACCACGATCACGAAAGCCATCAGGGGCAGCACCATGCCGTTGACCCCCACACCTGGATGTCGGCTGCCAATGCCAGGGTAATGGCTAAAGCCATTGCCCAAAACCTAAACGAACTTTTTCCCGAGAGGGAAAGCGAGTTCAACGCCAACCTCAACCGCTTGGTTGCCCATATCGATTCGGTTGATACTGTTGTTCGAAATATTTTATTAGGTTCTGGACGTAAAACCTTTGTAATATACCATCCAGCACTGGGTTACTATGCCCGCGATTACGGGTTAACCCAGCTAAGCGTTGAGCACGAGGGGAAAAGCCCATCGGCCAAGGGGGTGTTGGAACTTGTTGAGCGCTGCCGCGCCGAGGGTATCAAAACTGTTCTCTCACAGAGTCAGTTCGATACGCACAACTCACAAACCATTGCCAACGAGCTTGACGGAACGGTGGTTAAGGTTGATCCGCTACAGGAAAACTGGGCTGAGAGTATGATTTTTATTGCTAACGCCATAGCAGGTAATGTAAAATGACAAACCAACCCGAAAAGCTAATTGAAGTAGTTAACGTTACCGCTGGATACGGTAAAAACATTGTTTTGCGAAACGTTAGCCTTACCATCAACACTAACGATTTTATAGGAATAATTGGCCCCAACGGTGGTGGTAAAACCACCCTCATTAAGCTGATAATTGGTCAACTGAAGCCCTTTAGTGGCGAGGTTATTTTTCACATCAAGGGAAATGGTTCTCTTATAGGCTACCTGCCACAGGCAAGCCAGATCGATAAAAATTTCCCCGTAACGGTAAAGGAGGTTGTGCTATCGGGGCTTTTGGAGAAAAAAGGACTTTTTGGCGGCTACAGCCGTCAACAGAAAAATATTGCCCTCGACCTAATGAAGCGGGTGGGAATCGATCATCTTCAAAATAAAAGCATTGGGCAGCTTTCGGGTGGGCAGCTGCAACGGGCGTTGCTTTGCCGTGCGCTGATATCGCAGCCGCAGGTACTTATTCTGGATGAGCCCAATACCTATGTTGATAGCAAATTTGAGGGCGAACTTTACGAAATGCTCCGTAAGCTGAACGAGCGAATGGCGATTGTAATGGTGTCGCACGATTTGGGTACTATAACATCATACGTTAAAACAATAGCCTGCGTTAACGGTACGCTCTTTTACCACCAATCGAACCAGATTACCAACGAGCAGCTGGCAGCATACAACTGTCCCATTCAGATAATTGCTCATGGACCAGTACCCCATACCGTTTTGCTCGATCACGATAAGGTTAACCAACATAACCATTAACATTAATAAACTTTCTATGCTTGAGGTAGTTACACAGTTCTTTCAATACACTTTTATTCAGAATGCTTTATTAGCAGCAGTTTTACTATCGGTAATAACCGGGTTTATAGGTTCCTACATTGTGGTTAGGAGGTTGGTCTTTTTGAGCGGGGGCATAACCCACGCATCGTTTGGTGGAATAGGTATTGCTTGGTATCTTGGATTAAACCCAATACTGGGAGCCTCTTTTTTTTCCGTATTATCGGCTTTGGGGCTTGAGTATTTATCGCAGGGGCGAACCCTACGCGAGGATTCCGCAATCGGCATGTTATGGTCATTTGGTATGGCTGTGGGTATTCTTTTTGTTTTCCTAACACCGGGTTACGCCCCAAACCTGATGTCGTTCCTGTTTGGCAGTATCCTAACCATTTCAAAAACCGATATTTTACTATTGCTAATCCTAGCAGGGTTAACCCTTATGTTTTTTGTGGCTTTCTACTACCATATACTTTTTGTGGCTTTCGATAGCGATTTTGCCAAAACTCAAAATGTTCCGGTAAAGTTTATAGGTTATTCGTTGGCCATTCTTATTGCTCTATCAATAGTTTTTGCCATAAGGGCAGTGGGAATCATTCTTATCATCTCATTGCTTACCATCCCGGCTAATATTGCCAATATTGTGTCGCACAGGTTTAAAACGATAATTCTGCTATCAACGCTCATAAGTTTAATTTCGATTGTTGTTGGAATAGCCATTTCGTTCAGGCTGAATGTTCCTTCTGGAGCAACTATCATTACAACCATGATGGCCTTTTACCTTATAGCCAAATCGATTCAAATCATCAGGCAGTGGATATTTATGATGAAGGTTTAGCTGAAGCCAAGGGTTACTCTGCCTGGTAATCGTTTTCCAGCAGTTGGCACACAGTTTTAAGGACGTTGCCACAAACCATATCGAACAGACCTGCTTCGCGGGCCTTTTGCCTTGCAATGGGGTCGTTTAAATCAACACCTAGGATTTTACAGCAATCAGTTGAACCTAAACTTTGAGCACATTTATCCATGTATTCGGCCACAAGTTCGGTTGCCCTTTGTTTGGCTTCGGTATCGTTTGGCTTGCTGTTGCCGAACCTAAGGCCAATAATCATTGCCCCTGCATTTATAACTCCGCAAATGTGTTGCTTATGTCCAACACCGCCACCCAATCCTGAACCCAGTTTAAGGCATTGCTCGGCAGTTAACCCTTCATCTGATGCAAATGCAAGCAAAATAGGCTGAGCGCAATTAGCGTTACCCTAAAAACTTCATAGGGCGACAAGGAGTTTATTTTCCATCGTTACACTTTTTAAAACCTAAATTCAACCAATAAATGCAACTTTCGGTGAGGATGACATCAATATTTTTTCAGCAAAGAGAGGGGAAAAAATCCCGCTCTCTTCCGCTGAATGGAAATAAGCTCTATATTCGTCC
>DSBV01000025.1 GCA_011045955.1 Bacteroidales bacterium
ATGATGTCGCACCTTGGCTGGTTAGCTGCGCTTGCATTGGTAATCATGCACTTCCTTTTTAAGGCACTACTCTTCTTGGCCATAGGTGGTGTAGCAATGCGAACAAAGACAAAGTACATGTACCAGATGGGTGGGCTTATAAAGAAGATGCCTTTTACCTTCATATCTGTTCTAATAGGAATTATAGTTATTGCAAGCGTACCACCTCTAACCGGATTTGGTGGCAAATGGATAATGTACAACGCCATAATGGAAAAAGAATGGTTCTTCCAAGCGGGTATTGTATTCTTTGCCGGTGTAATTGCATTTCTTTACTGCTTCCGACTTATAAACACCATATTTTTAGGACAACTGAAAGATGAGCATCGCAAGTTAAAGGAAGCACCTTTCTGGATGCTCTTCCCACAGTATATCATTCTCATTATAGTATTAGTGATTTCGGCGTTACCCAATTCACTGTTAAAACCCATTGGTGAGATTCTGATGCCTTACTTTCCGGCAGGTGCGCTTGAATGGCATGGCCAGCTTGCGCTTAGTGCATACGGTTACTGGAACGGTATGCTAATCATGATGATAGTATTCGGAATTTTTGCCTCAGTCTTTGCATGGCTTTACATTATCAACCGCAAGGCTCAAAAGGTAAGACAGTTCAACATTGTATATGCTGCCGAAAGGCCATCGCGTCCGGAAACAACACATTTTGCGTATAACTTTTTTGCCCCTTACCGCAAAGCACTTGGATTTCTGGTAGCACCGGGCATAACCAATTTCTGGGATGCTGTTAGCGATGGCGCACATGCCATTGCCGATAAAGTTCGTAGCATTTACAACGGAAACGGACAAACATATCTGGCTCATATTATTGCCTATGTGGTAATTATTTATGTTCTAATCAACGGAGGATTTTAGATGCAATTTGAACTAAAACATATTACTTATGGGTTGCTTACTCTGTTCATTGTTTTGAACTATGGGTTAATCCTTCAGGGTATTATGCCCAAAATTGCAGCCCGGGTTGGCCGAAGGTACGGAATTCGGTGGTATCAACCTTATATCGACATTATTAAAAACCATGCAAAGCGAAGTAAGATAACCCATGGGATAATGTACTACTTGGGGCCGGTATTCAGGCTTTCGGGAGGTATTGGGTTACTTATGTTTATGCCTGTTATTTTTGGCTCACCCTATTTTGGCAACTTCTCCTTTGCCGGTGACCTAACACTTGTGCTTTACTTCCAGTTTTTTGGCGTATTGGGCATGGCTCTTGGCGCAGGTGAAAGCGGGCATCCACATTCGGCTATAGGAGTTTCCAGAGGGTTATCGCAGGTTACAGCCCTTGAATTGCCTTTAACGCTGGGTGTAATTTCTATTGCCATGCAATATGGCACGCTTAGGATTGCCGATATTGTTGCAGCCCAACAGGGAGGAATCATGAACTGGACTATATTTACCAATCCATTTGCTGGAGCTGCTTTGATGCTCTCGTTCCTGGGTTCAATGGGGCGTGCACCATTCGATGTTGTTCTTGCCCCGCAGGAAATCCCCATAGGGCCTCCCACCGAATACCACTCGGGATTTTTGGGAATACTCCAGCTTAACCGTGCCATTTTTCCAGTGGCTAAGCTAATTCTTTTCATGAATCTGCTTTACGGGGGCGCAACCAGCTGGCCTGAACTGTTCATTAAAACCTTTTTCATCTACCTATGGTCGGTATTTGTTGGGGTTGCCTTTCCGCGCTTCAGGGTTGACCAGAGCGTTCGCTGGTTTCTGGGTGTTCCGCTCCTTTTTGGAATTATTGCCATTCTTTTAATCTGATTTTGAAATAAGTAATATCACTATAACCATGAGTAAAAGTGATTTAGAGAAAAGGACTGTAATGTCGCCCGATGGGGAACCGATAGAGATTAATCCGCTTCAGGATTACTTTTGCGACGCCCATCCAAAAGTCCATGAACCCGTACTTCCCATCTTTGAAAAATTTCTGAACTGGGCCCGTTCCGAATCGTTATGGGTATTAGGGTTTGGTACCGGTTGCGGTGCCATTGAGATGCGTCCGCTCATGACCCCACGGTTTGATGCTTACCGTTTTGGTATTCAATGGCGACCTACGCCACGCCAATCATCGGTTTTTATTATTTCGGGATACCTTTCGGTAAAAACCCTAAAGAGGGTTATCCGCAGCTACGAGCAAATGCAAAATCCAAAGTTTGTAATTGCTCTGGGTAGCTGCACCATTAACGGGGGCATGTACTGGGATAGCTACAATACCATAAAAAGGCTCGACCACTACTTACCGGTTGATGTTTACATTGCTGGCTGCATGCCACGCCCCGAAGCCATTCTGGCAGGATTTGAAAAACTTAAAGAGCTTATTCGCCAAGGAAAAGGCGAAGGAGCCAACCTCTACGCCCAGAACTTCGACTGGTATAAGGCTAACCAGAAAAAAATAATCAAAGATTGGGATATGCCCGATTATAACTGGTAAAAACTACAACAATGAGCACACCATTTGACAACATAAAAACCGTGTTCCGCAATGCTGAGGTGAAGCCACAACGACAAGATCTTTACCACCTAAGCATCCCAAAGGAACAGCTGGTAGCACTGGTAACTCACCTTAAGGAAGTGGAAGGCTACTTACACTTAGTTCAACTTACTGCTGTTGATTGGATTGAAAAAAATCAGTTTCAACTCACCTACATCCTTAATAATCCCACAAAAAGGTTGGATGTTATGGTGAAAACATTTATTGATAGGGATAATCCAACGATGGATACTATCCACCACATGTGGGAGCAAGCCGCAACCTATCAGCGCGAACTACGTGAGATGTTTGGGATCGACTTCCCAGGTAGTCCAAGGGTTGACAAACCCTTTATCCTTGAAGGCTGGGACAACATTCCTCCATACCGGCGCGACTTTGACACCAAAAAGTATGCTGAGGAAACCTACTTCCCACGCCCGGGAAGAGAAACTAACGATCCAAAAGAGTACATGAAGAAAAAACTTTACCCCGATGAAATTTAAGGATATTTTAGAGATAAAGGAAGACCGCAGTCTTTACCCTCCTCTTAACAGCGAGGGCAAAATAGATGTTGACCTGAGCTCACATAAATATGTAAAGTTGTGGCATGGGCCCCAGCACCCGGGTACCACGGGCAACATGTCGCTGGAGCTCACCTTGCTGGGCGACGAGATTATGGACTGCGAAACCCATGTTGGATACCTTCACCGTGGTTTTGAGAAGTTAATGGAACGCCGCAAGTGGATTCAATGTTTCCCAATTGTTTGCCGCATTACCGTACCGGAACCCGACCACAACGAGTATTGCTTTGCAGCTGGAGTTGAGGAATTGGCAGGCATTGAAATCCCCGAAACAGCAAAATGGCTTAGAACCTTAACGCTGGAGATGGCGCGCCTGCAAAGTTACCTGATG
>DSBV01000127.1 GCA_011045955.1 Bacteroidales bacterium
AAAGAAAATCCAATACAGTTTAAAAATAAAGTTTTATCTTTGCTTATAATTAACACAGGTTATCATAAACAACCTTGTGAAACATGACAACTATCCCTAGCGATTATTTTTACAATCTTGTTCAAAACCGTCAGAGCGACAGGGCTTACGATACCCGCCCTGTGGAAAAGGATAAAGTATTAAAAATTTTAGAGGCCGCTAGGTTAGCACCATCGGCATTTAATGCTCAGCCATGGCGTTTTATTGTTGTTGATGAGCCAGTGCTTAAGAATAAGCTTGCCGATGCTGCTGCAAGTAGAGTGCTGGGTATCAATCACTTTACCAAGCAGGCACCCGTTCACATCGTAATAGTGATGGAACCAGCTAATCTTAGTTCAAATTTTGGAAGCTTGGTGAAAGAGAAAACTTTTCCCCTTATCGATATAGGAATTGCAGCCGAGCATATTTGCCTTGCAGCCAAAGCTGAAGGACTTGGAAACTGTATGTTGGGTTGGTTCGATGAATCCGCAGTTAAAAAGTTACTCGGTATTCCTAAATCACGAAGGGTTCCATTGATAATAACCATTGGTTACCCTGCAACTGATGAAATCCGCCCCAAGCGTCGCAAAAGCCTCGACGATGTGGTATCATTTAATAAATACTAGTTTTTAATAACACCGTTAATTAGGTTAAGCAATTTGGGTTCCTCATTTTGCCAGGTTAACTGCTCCGCAGCTTTTTTTACATTTTTCGAAATACTCTCGTACCTTTTTTTATCATCTAAAAGGTCGGCAATTTGATTTGCTAGCTCAATGGGATTTCGGCTACTGGCAACTATCCCTATTTCGAATTCCTCAACAACCTTCCTCATTTCAGGCAAATCGCTAACAAGAACAGGAACATTGGCTGCAATGTAATCGAAAAGTTTGTTGGGTAACGCATACCTGTAGTTAAGTCCCATATCTTCTTCAAGCGATAATCCAAGCCAGGCAGTGGGGGTAATCAACTTTAAATTGTCTGGAGTGAGTTGCCCTAAAAACTGAACCCTATCAAAAAGGTTGTTTTCACGCATCTGTTTACGGAGTTTTATCTCAACATCACCGCTACCAACTATGAGCAATTTGTAGCCTGGTAGTTGTTTCATCATATCAATTGCAAGTTCTATACCTCTTCCAACATTTAACACACCTTGGTATATTAGGGTTGGTTGTTTCTCTCTGAGTGTTTTAGTGTTAGTACGAACAGGAAAATTCCGTATCACCTCAACCTTGTTAATTCTGTATCGCTTAGCAAGTTCAGTTGCAACGCCATCCGATACCGTAATAACCGCTTTGGCTCGCTTAATGAAAATTCGTTCCTGAATTCGCCAAATAAATTTTATTATTGGTCGGTTTATAAGCTCTGGTATTTCGGTAAAAAGCTCATGGCTGTCGTAAATCAATTTTTTGCGTTTTACTAATGAACCAAGGGCACAGCCTGGCAAGGTGTCGAGGTCATTGGAATATATTATATCTAGTTGGGAAAAAAGGATACGGAAAAAAATTTTAGTGTTATAAATCAAATAAAATAGAGGTCCTTTTTTGAATACCGATTTAAGGTACTTGACCTTAAAATTTGTGGTTGTGATGCTGAAAGTGCTATGATTCCGGCAGTAAACCTTTACGGTAAACCCTTTTCCAGAGAGAGAATTTGCAATTTTTTGAATACGTTGATCGGTAGCGATGTATGATGTGCTATATAAATTGATACGCATAATCAATTTTTTGGTAAAAAAACAACAAGTAAACCATAAGGTTTTGCATGTGTAAAAATATCAAAAATTAGGTTTTAACATAAAAAAGTTATATTTGTTATTACAAACCCACTGATAAATGTTTGTAATTAAGAAAGATATATCACTAAAACCCTACAACACCTTTGGAATTGATGTAGCGGCAAGTTACTACGCAAGGGCTAACACGGTTGAAAAGATTCTATACGCGATAAATTTTGCATCCTACAACAAGCTGCCAATCTTTGTTTTGGGAGGAGGTAGCAATATTCTATTCACGAGGGATTTTGAGGGCGTAATAATTAATCCGGCTATCCAAGGAGTTCAACTACAATCCGACGACGAGCAATACTATGTATTCAGGGTAGGGGCTGGAGTTGTTTGGGATAAGTTTGTTGAGTTAGCAGCAAATAACAATCTTGGAGGAGTTGAAAACCTATCCCATATCCCTGGTCTTGTTGGCGCATCGCCTATACAGAACATTGGGGCATACGGTGTTGAGGTAAAGGATACCATAGTTAAGGTTGAAGCCGTAGAGGTTTCTTCGCGCAAACTTGTTGAGTTTAATGCTTCAGAGTGCCATTTTGGATATCGCGATAGTATTTTTAAGCAGGAGTTAAAAGAAAAGGTAATAATTACCCATGTGTGGTTTAGGCTTTCAAGGAATCCCAGTTTTGAATTGAGTTATGGTAATTTGGCTGAGGAGGTTGCCAAATTAGGTGAGGTTTCAGTACAAAATGTTCGTAAAGCCGTTATCAATATCAGAAAAAGCAAATTGCCCGATCCGGCCGAGTTAGGTAATGCCGGCAGTTTTTTCAAGAACCCCATTGTTGATGCTGATAAATATACTATGCTTAAAGTGCGACATGCCGATTTAAATGGTTTTCAAGTTTCAGAGAGTTTCTATAAAATTCCCGCCGGTTGGCTCATTGAAAAAGCTGGTTGGAAGGGTAAACAAATGGGGGAATGCGGTGTTCACCATAAACAAGCCTTGATTTTGGTAAACTATGGAGGCGCAACCGGAACCGATATTCTTGATTTGGCCTCATCTATTCAGCGCTCAGTTTGGGAACAGTTTGGTATTGAACTGGAGCGTGAGGTAAACGTTTTTTAGTTTGGTTGCTTTATTATCTTTGCGGGCTAAATTTCTCAAATTATGACAAATAGGATTATGGATCCCATTGGGCGATTGATGGGATTGAGGTATAAGTCGCACCCCTGGCTTGGGGTTGATGTTGGGCCCAATGCACCACATGAGGTTACCACCTATATTGAAATGGTAACTACCGATACTGTTAAGTATGAGGTGGATAAGGTGTCGGGCTATCTTCGGATTGATAGACCCCAGAAATACTCAAATGTTTTACCTGCATTATATGGTTTTATTCCGCAAACGCTTTGTGACGAGTAGGTGGCATCCATTGCAAGGGAAAAAACAGAGCGAAACAATCTGGCTGGCGATGGCGATCCCTTGGATATCTGTGTCCTGACAGAGAAAAGCATTGTATATGGTAACCTCTTAGCATATGCAATACCCATTGGTGGATTAAGACTGATTGATGGCAACCAGGCCGATGATAAAATAGTTGCTGTTCTTAAGGATGATGCAGTTTATGGCCACTTCAGAAACATCG
>DSBV01000064.1 GCA_011045955.1 Bacteroidales bacterium
GAGGACGAATATAGAGCTTATTTCCATTCAGCGGAAGAGAGCGGGATTTTTTCCCCTCTCTTTGCTGAAAAAATATTGATGTCATCCTCACCGAAAGTTGCATTTATTGGTTGAATTTAGGATATAAATCCATAAGACTACAGTAGGTTTAATTCTTAAAATATAAATTTAACCCGCCCTTGCAGGGCGATGATTCGCATATTTCTCTTTCCATTAGGCATTGCCCAATGTTAGCGAGAGTCGGACTTTCAGCCCCAGAAGTCGTAACTGTTGTTGGCAACTAAATAAATATTCCGCCCCGTAGGAGCAGGTAAATTTAACCCAACACACCGCGTTGGGTAATGAACGCAAAAATATTAACACGCCCTGTAAGGGTAGGTGCATAAACCAAAATCATGCTACGCAAAACAATCATCAATGTATTTACCATTACCCTGCTGCTATTCCTGCTTAGGTTAGCTTTACCGCAATACCTAAAATACCTTCTATTCTTCTCCGTTGCCTTCCTTGGTATTCTTGCCCTTACCGAATTTACCCTGTCGAAACGATGGCAACAAATTTCTTTAAAAAGTTACAGGTTATTTATCCCACTTGTTCTATTACTATTTGCCTACTTTTTTGCATTTGTTCAAACCCCATACCGTGCCGAAACGCTGATTAAGGACACTTTTAATCTTCTTGTGTTAACCGCTTTCATTTTTGCAGCCCTACTATTTGACTTTAAAACCGATGAATTAAACTATTTCCTGAGGCGTTTTAAGCCCCTTGCCGTAATCCTCAGCGCTCTTTTTGCATTTGCCGGAATTGCAAAGCTATACTTTATGCTTAAGGGGCATAAATGGGAATTCTTATCGGTTGATGGGTTGGGTTTCCCTCAAGGAACGTCGCTGAGCGTTGACGATAACTTTTTTACCCTTGTTTGTGTTGTGGGTATTCTTATTGCCTCCTCTTACCTTTTTAAAGAGTTAAAGCGCTGGCAAAGCGTTTTAATTCAACTTGCCCTTTGGGTACTTATTGTAAACATAATGCTGGCAACCTCGCGAAGGGGTTTGATAATATCAATTATCTACATATTGGCTTACCTTATAGTATGGTTAGTATCGTGGTTTACTAACGTGAATCAGTTAAAGCTGCTACGAAGAAACTCTACAATTTTCTTGTTAACCTTTAGTTTGTCCACATCTTTTCTTGCCTATGCAATATTTGGAATAAGCCCTCTTAAGCGAAATGAGTGGCTGGCAAATTCCTCTTTCGATAATTATCAAACCATAACGTACGTGAATTGGCTTACTATGTCGAGTAGGTCAATATTTCGGGGAGATGTTACTTATGATGATGTTCAAAGGAAAAACTGGAGCACCAGTTTCGACTCTCGATATCCCTATACTGGATGGGCTAATGGTAGCTATCAGTTAGTTGATAACCTCAACGATTTAGGTTTAGCAGCAGTGCCAGCTGATGCTAAGGGCGCCAGGGTAGGGAATTGGGTTCAACCTAGAATTTGGAATGGTAATGCTTATTACATTTCTAAACTTTTTGAAGGTAGGGTTGAGCCCGGCAAACATTACCTAGCGTCGGTTTACTGTTACGTATCGCCCGATTTTAATGGATCATGGGTTAGGCTTGCAACAAAAGGGAAAGTAAAAGGGTTAAAGGACTGGTATTACAATACCGAGCAAAAGGGAACCTGGCAGAAATTACAAAACACCTTTTATGCCGATAGTGGTGATTTTAATACCTACTTCTACATTTGCAAGGAGCACGATTCAACATTTACAAACCTAAATGGCCATGTTATTTATGCCTATCCTGAGTTAATAGAGATTGCCCCAAATCCTGCAAATCCATTAACCTGGGCTGCAACGCAGTTTGAACTGGTACAAAATCTACCTGGAAAGAACAGGAATATTCTACCTGATAGCGCAATAGCCATGAAGCCACTAAGGAGGTATTATAGGTTTAGGGAAGAAGATAGTTTGTGGGTTTATGGCGCAGGTTTATACCGATATGAATCGCACGAAGGTGTTCGAATTAACCCATCGATATTTGTTTATGTTTCCGACGATTTTAATGGCGATGAGGTTGCACTTTATGCAGGTGGGAAAACCTTTGGGTTTACAAAAAATAAATACGATTTGTCCAGTAAGGGAACCTGGCAACAGCTCTATTTATCCTATACCATTTTTGAGGGTAAAAGTTGGGTTAATTATGGTTTCCGTAAGAAGGTTATATCGCACACCGATTCCATTAACGGTTTCGTCCTTTTTGCCTACCCCAAAGAACAGTTCTATAAGTTCAACTCCACGGATCCGTTAACATGGACAGGCTCAAACGTCAAACGTGTATATCCTTTAACCGGTCAAAATGTTGAGATTGTTCCACGAAATAGTGTAGGATTAAGGGTTGACCGGGAAACACAGCCCAGGGATATAAACAATTTGGTTTACAATGTAAATCATATTGGTAAAGTAAAGTTTAAAACCAATCGGCAAAGGGTTAAAACATCAGTATATGCCTATGTTTCTGGGGATTTCAATGGCAAAAAAGTTCGCATAGTTGGTAGTACAAAAAAAATAGGAGGTTATTGGGCCTCATATTATAACATTAATAAGAAAGGCACCTGGCAAAAACTAACCATAAATAACTGGGGATTAGCTGGTGAGGAATACTACTCAACAACTTACTTTGAATTACCCAATGCCAAAGATTTTAAAAACCTGAAAGGGTATGTAGTATTTGCGCATCCTGAATTTAAAATACTGAATTTTGACCCTAAAAACCCAGACAGCTATACATCAAGTACCTTTATTCGGGAGTACCCCTTGGAGGGTGATGGTTCAGAAATTGTCCCCCAA
>DSBV01000032.1 GCA_011045955.1 Bacteroidales bacterium
AAAGCCATTGAAGCCCTGGGCTCCAAAGTAGGCCGACATGGACAGGTAAAGGTATGCCGACCAAATCTCGGCATTTATTTGCTCATTGATAGCTTGCTCTAAACGTTTATTCATAGATTTAATGTTTTAGGGTTTTGTTTCAAATATAGTTAATTGCTACTTAAATAACAATTAATCGAGGTCAAGGTTCAATTGTTGCTTTAATCGCAGTAGGGCTGGGTTACGTTGGGCCATAAAACGAAACTTATCATCTGGAGTGTAAAGCCTTGGTTTTCCGTTATCTTCAATTTTTTCAACAATTTCTTCGGATATTTCAATGTTCAGGATTCCAAGACTTTTCTTGAAGTGGGTGAGCAAATCTTTTTTTATCTCGCTAAAAAGTTCAATTTGGATTTGCCCTTCAAATTGAATTGCTATTTTGTTTTCTTCCCTTAAAATTGGTTTGTACACCTGCATTAAGCTGAAATGGACGGGTTTATCTTTTTGAATTTGTTCTGCAAAACTTGTCCAGGCCTGAAGTAACTGAACTGGCGATATACTATTAACCTCAACACTTATATTCTTTTTATTTTCGGGCTGGATATCTTCTTGTTCGGGCTCTTCAATTTTTTTAACATCGGCAGTTTGGGGTGCCCCGCTTAATGCGCCTTTGATTGAAGTGGTGCGTACAGGCGTTTTAGGGATTGTTGGGGTTGCTTTTGGTGTAGATGTTGGTTTTACAGCTGACGCTATAGGCTGACTGTCCTCAACGGATTCGGAGTCCTCTACCTGAGTGTTGTCAGATTTTTTTTTTTGATTAAGCCCACAAAGCTTAATAAGCATCAGCTCAACATGAAGCCTTTGATTGGGGCTTTGCCTGAAGGCAACATCAAATTGGTTTGTAACCTGAAGCGCCTCAATTAAGAAACTTGCCGGACAGGCTGCTGCCATTTCCTTGTACTTTTGGGCAATAGCGGCCCCTACCTCGAGTAAGGGGATTGTTTTTGGATCGTGGCATACAAGCACATTCCTTAAATGCATGCTCAGCCCAGTAATAAACTGTTGTGCATCGAAGCCTTTGGATAGTAACTCGTCGAATATCTGCAATGAGTCAGCATAATCGCCTTTAAGGAAATTCTCGGTTAAACGGAAGTAGTAATGGTAATCGAGAACATTCAAATTTTCAATCACCTTTTGGTAGGTGATATGGTTCTCGCTGAAGCTCACTACCTGGTCAAAAATTGAAAGCGCATCGCGCATGGCCCCGTCGGCCTTTTGGGCAATTATATTTAAAGCTTCTATCTCGTATTCAACCCCCTCATTTTTAGCGATATACTCAAGGTAATTAACAGTGTCCTCAACGCGGATACGGTTAAAATCGAATATTTGACAACGCGAAAGAATAGTAGGGAGTATTTTGTGTTTCTCAGTGGTTGCCATTATAAAAATGGCATGGGCTGGCGGTTCCTCAAGCGTTTTAAGGAAGGCATTGAATGCGCTTTGCGAGAGCATGTGCACCTCATCGATAATGTATACACTGTACTTACCAATTTGGGGCGGTATGCGAACCTGCTCTATCAGTTTCCGGATATCCTCAACCGAATTATTCGAAGCTGCATCGAGCTCGTGGATATTGTAAGATCGATTGGTATTAAACGATTTGCAACTTTCGCACTCGTTGCAAGCTTCAAGCTCCGATGTCAGGTTTAGGCAGTTTATGGTTTTGGCAAAAATACGGGCACAGGTTGTTTTGCCTACACCTCGCGGGCCACAGAACAGGTAGGCTTGGGCTAATTGCTTACGTTGAATGGCGTTTTTTAGGGTAGTAGTAATTGATGCCTGTCCAACCACGCTTTTAAACGTAGCTGGGCGATACTTTCGGGCCGATACAATGAAATTTTCCATTCTGCCAAAAATT
This sequence comes from Bacteroidales bacterium, assembly GCA_011045955.1. GTDB lineage: Bacteria > Bacteroidota > Bacteroidia > Bacteroidales > Tenuifilaceae > Tenuifilum. The sequence continues at coordinate 1,898 of DSBV01000032.1, forward strand.
CTAGAACAAAAATAGAAAAATACTTAAACTAACAGAGGTGCATGAATTGTTAAATACTATAAACTGCAGAATATGAGCGAGATAATTTATCAACAGGGATCTTTGAAGTACTAAAAACCCCGCTATGACCGAACGGGATGCTCAATATGATATAAAGCTAACTTTCTGATTTTCTTAAAACTTACCGTAATCATAAACAGTACCACAGTGTTAAACAGGTTAACAGAAAGTTTCACGGTGTAAGGTTTTATTACCCGTTGCAGTACAATCAACTTTAAACCATCAACTTAACTTGTTATCATGAGCGTAGCGAAGGTTCTAAGACCCGACAGAAGGGCAAAAAAGCAAAAAGATGCTTCGGCTAGCTCAGCATGATAAAGAGATGCTTTGGCGGAATCTATCTCAAGCCTTAAACTTAAACCTCAAACTTTAAACCTTATTTTTTATCCTTTAACCTTAATCACAACTATCTCTGGTCGGTTACCCAGTCTCACCCTTGGGCCCCAAGTTCCATAACCTGGTGAAACATAGAAGTGTGTATCCTCTTTCTTCGTATAACCCATGCTTACTTCATAAACTGCTTTGGTAATATAGTTAAAAGGCCACATTTGTCCGTGATGGGTGTGACCTGAAAGTTGCAAGTCAGCTCTGGACTCAACGGATTCGTTAAGGTTGAAAGGCTGATGATCGAGTACAATGGTAAACCTACTTTTGTCGATATTTAGCATTAACTCCGATAAGGATTTACGGGTTTGTCCCAGTGCGTAATTGCTTTGCCGGTCGTACCGACCTACAATGTTAATGTTGGCAAGTGTGACAACCGCATCGTTCAATACGTTTACGCCATGGTTTTGGAGGTATTCAATTTTTGCCTGATGATTGCTGAAAAATTCATGATTTCCGGTTACCGCAAAAACACCGTATTTTGCATTAATGCGCTCAAATTGCGCT
>DSBV01000061.1 GCA_011045955.1 Bacteroidales bacterium
CATTATACTCATTCCTGAACGATGATAAGGTGTCGATTCCTGCATCGAGGGCAGCTTGCACCTTTAACTTAAAATTGATGAAAAGGTTTAGGTAGTCATCAAGGGTCGATTTGTCAATTTTTGCACCAGTTGTCTTTGTGTTTTTAATGTAAAGCGATATAAACTCATCGGCTGAAACAGGTGTATTGTTTATTGTTAAAAGCGTTTCAGAGTTCTGTATCTGGGCATACGCAACTTGCCCTACTATCACTCCGGCAATAACGAACACTACTCGAAATGCCTTTTTCATCTGCTTGGGGTTTAAAAATTACTTTTCAAAATATTTGTCTGCATTAATAGCTGGTATCGCGACTATAGTTTGGGGCCTCGCGGGTGATTGCCACGTCGTGGGGGTGGCTTTCAATAATGCCTGCATGAGTAATCCGAACGAATTTTGCTTTTTTGAGCGCCTCTAAATTAGGTGCGCCACAGTAGCCCATGCCGGCACGTAGTCCACCAATAAGCTGATAGAAAACCTCGGAGAGGGCTCCCTTGTAAGGAACACGAGCCACAATGCCCTCAGGTACAAGTTTTTTAATGTCGTCCTCAACATCCTGGAAGTAACGATCCTTGGATCCCTGCTGCATGGCATCGAGCGAGCCCATGCCCCTGTACGACTTGAACTTACGGCCGTTGTAAATTATGGTTTCGCCCGGCGACTCCTCAACACCTGCAAAAAGCGAACCGGCCATAATGGTATCGGCACCAGCCGCCAGGGCTTTTACAATATCGCCCGAGTAACGTATTCCGCCGTCGGCAATTACAGGAACTCCTGAACCCTGAATAGCAATGGCAACATCCCAAATGGCGTTTAGCTGAGGAACACCAACGCCTGCAACAACACGGGTTGTACAGATAGAACCGGGGCCAATGCCAACCTTAACCGCATCGGCTCCTGCATCAACAAGCATTTTAGCTGCATCGGCGGTGGCAATATTTCCCACTATTACATCAAGTTTTGGGAATTCCTTTTTCACTGTTTTTATCATTTCAATAACGCCCTTGCTGTGGCCGTGTGCTGTGTCAATAACAATGGCATCAACATCAGCCTCGTAGAGTGCCCTAACACGGATTAAGGTATCGGCAGTAACTCCAACTCCTGCTGCAACCCTTAAACGCCCTTTTGCATCTTTGCTGGCGTTGGGGTTATCTTTAACCTTAGTGATATCCTTGTAGGTGAGTAAGCCAATAAGCCTATTATTTTCGTCAACCACTGGTAACTTTTCTATCTTATGCTGCTTTAGTATTTCGGTTGCCTTTTCAAGGTCGATGGACTGGTTGGTGGTAATAATTCCTTTGGAGGTCATCACATCCCTAATGGGGGTACGCATATTTTCCTGAAACCGAAGATCCCTGTTGGTTACAATGCCTATAAGGAAGTTCTCGTCATTAACCACCGGAATGCCCCCAATACGGTACTCCTTCATCATGGCAAGGGCATCACCCACTGTAGCATCGGGATGAATGGTAACGGGTTCATAGATCATCCCATTTTCGGCACGTTTTACCTCACGCACCTGGCGAGTCTGCGCTTCAACCGACATGTTTTTATGGATAACCCCCATGCCCCCTTCGCGGGCAATGGCAATGGCCAGTGCCGATTCGGTTACTGTGTCCATGGCAGCTGAAACAATTGGCGCTTTTATTGTGATGTTTCGGGTAAAACGCGATGTTAAATCAACATTGCGTGGAAGTACTTCTGAGTATGCCGGAACTAACAGCACATCGTCGAAGGTAAATCCTTCGGCTACTACTTTATCATCTAAGATCGACATGGCTAACTGGTTTACTGTTTAAAAATGCGGCAAGTTACAAAAAAATAGCATTCCTGCAATTGACTCAGCCTATTATACAAGTCTGGCTTTGTTATTTTTTGCAAAACTTCAAGAGCTAGTTGTTGTCATTTTGATTTAAGCTGGGCAAGGTATCGACCCTTAATGAAAGTGCTTCATTGATATGATCAAAGTGAAAACTAGCGTTAACTTTACATTTCACTAAGCGACATGGATTCTAACTTCAAAAAAATAGTTCATTTTTTGATTGTTGCTGAAATTCACAATATCTTGCAATAAAAAATTGAAAAAATAATTATGGATGAGTTTGCGATAAGATCAATACTTACAGAACTTGATGATTTAAGAAAAAAGTACGAAGAACTAAAGGCCCTTTATGATGCTCAAAACAAGATTCAAAGCGATATCGAAAACAGATTGCTTGATAGCGAAGCTCGTAGTGCTGCTCTGTTATCGGCCAACCCCGATCTTATGTTTGTTTTCGACAAGCAAGGTAATTTTATTGACTATAATGGAGGCCTTAATGAGATGTTTGTCCCTCCGGAACTATTTGTGGGTAGGAGAGTTGATGAGGTTTTACCTGAACCAATGGCAAAGTTAACTCACGAGAAGATAAAGATGCTTTTTGAATCTGGTAAAATGCAGGTTTACGATTACGATTTGGTTATTGAGGGTAAAACAATGTTTTTCGAAAGTCGGCTTGTTAAATATGGCAACGATAAGGTCCTAGCCGTTGTTAGAAATATTACCCAAAGGAAGAACTATGAAATTACCCTAAAGGAGAGCGAGTTGCGCTATCAGGAGCTCTACAACCTACTCCGATTGCTTGCCGACACAACCCCTGATATGATTTGGGCAAAGGATACCGAAAAACGGTACATTTTTGCCAATAAGGCAA
>DSBV01000003.1 GCA_011045955.1 Bacteroidales bacterium
GTTGTTCCACCAATCAGTGCGTATGTCTTCGGAGGAATTGTGTCGGCTGGCATTGTAACGGTTTTCTCATTCAGGTAAAGTTTCCAACCCTCGGTAAACACGGTGTCGGTTCCCGGGTTAAAAAGTTCAATGTATTCATACTCCGGAAGACCATTGGAAGGTACAGGATTAGCCATTATCTCATTAATTATCAACCTACCCAAATTGCCCTGGGCAGTGAAACCAAGTTCAATGCTATCGACAACACTGTAACCATTCTCATCTTCGATATCCTTCACTGTGAGCAACAGTTGCTCAAAAGGGAGTTTCTGAGTGGTAATTGAAACCACTTGATTACCGTCAATTCTTAATGATTGTATATCGATATTTTGGTTTGTTCGTGTTTTAAGCTTGTAATTCTGGGCATTTTCTGCCGATTGGATGGATATAGGTTTTGAAAATTTAACTCTAATTGTGTTTAGGTTTATTACTTTAGCGCTAGTAATTACCGGTGCAAAATCGGTAGTGCAAAAGTTTAGGTCATCAATCCATAGTTGACCAGCGCGGCTAGCCGTGTAGGTAAACACAAATGCCATGTAACCGCTCTGAGGTACCGCAATATTAGCTTCGCCTCCAAAAGTTTTTAACCCGGTTGATTCTGGTGTAAACCATAACTTTAAGGTTCCTTTGGGTGATAGGGTGATGGTAATCTTTACCTGATCATTCTCGTTCCAGTCAAAAGTTGACTCTATAATGTTGGTTCGCTTACCTCCTTTAAACTGCCAAACCGCAATGTTATCGTTACCACTCGTTGGGTTTATGCCTACTGCATACCCCTCAGCATGTATGTCTGTTGGGTTTTCGAACGAAGAGACAAATGCCAGGTAAAAATAGTTCTCCGACGAAGGATCCCAGTTGCCGTTTCTGATGGTAATGTTCCACTCTGATGCTTTACCCGGAAGGCTGGTTTCAATAGGGATGCTTAGCACCGATTGCCTTGCTTCGGGATCGCCGGCATGGGCAAGTGAATACTCGCCGCCAATTGGGTCCACCCTCGATGCCACCCAGTTTTCAATTCCATCCCAGCTGGGTAGTTGCCCCTCAAAGTCCTCATTTACATGGCAGAAATGGTTATACCCACAATAGATATTTTCCGATATGGCATCGGTTAACCAGCCAAAGTACGATTTTAGTTGGTATATTCCAGATGATGTTAACTTTACACCACTCCATGTAGCCATTCCGTTGTTGAGGGGTTGTAGGATAGAGTCAACCACAAGGCTGCCTGGTCCGCTATGAATTCCAAGAGCTGCGTAAGCCTGAAATTCGCGGTCAACATTGCCGCGTGCGTCGCAGGCCACAACACTAACGTCGAAAGGCTCGTTGGGATTAACCCCAAAGGGTTGGTCTAAAAATTTAAGTCTATCCGCTTGCACCTCAATGCGGCAGGGTCGGCCGTAAATGGTAGAAGGGAAGGTGCTGTTAAAGGCTGTACTATTATCAAAGGTACTCCAACCGTGATTGGTGGCAGGAATATAGAACTGAAATCTAAAAGCATCTACTATGTCCCTGTCCTTTAAAAAGAGCTTGAGGATAAAGTTGGACGAATCGGAATCGCCAACCACAACATCACCCTCGTTGAAATCGATTTGAAGAACATTGCCGTTAAACGAGTACGATTTTGGCGAAATTGTTGCCATGCCATTATCCAAAACAAATCCCTGAACCATTCGTGCTAGCTCTGGTAAGGTACTTGGATTAAAAGCGAGTAGCTTTATTCGGCTAACATTTAACGGCAGGCCATCGGTACTGCCTGGGTCTTTCAGCTTAAAGCGTATGATTTCCTGTGCTGCTGCAGCGTAACTATTGTTTACAGTAAAAATTACTGTATCGGTGGGTTGTATTAACGGTGCAGCGTATCCGTCGGCATCGCCACAAGTGATTTTGTCAGATACTGCATCGTTAAGGTTAGAGTTTCGGGCTATAAGGGTGAATACTCCGGGATTGGAATAGTTAGCCTCAAGCTGGGATTCGCCATTAATAATTGGCGCTGGATTTTCCGATATCAACCCAAGTTCACCACTGCCCATACCAAGTAGTAGTTCCACATCACCCGTAAAATCGATATCCACATTTCCGTTTGCATCGGTGGGCTTAACCCCTACAGTAAAAGGTTCGTTCACCCCAACTCGGGTTGGAGTTGAGGTAAAACTAAGCTTTGTAGCATTTACCCTTATTGTGGCTATTGCTGAGTTGATATTGGTTGGGAATTTAGTGGCGAATCGACTTCCAATATCGTAAGTCTCAAAGCTAGGATTTAACTTATCGATGTGGAGTTGAATGGTTTGATTATCAATTAACCCGCCACTTTTCAGGTATATCCATATACTCAGCTCTTCACTTTGGCCATCGGCAATGGTCAATGCACCTATCGGAAAAGTAATATCGATAGTTGAAGTTTTAATATCCACGTTCGAAGTTGCTATATAGTTTGTTCCCTGCTTTACCAGCACATTCTCAATAGCCTTGTTCAGCGCTGCAGCATTGGGGGTATTTGCCCTATTCAATCGAATTTTCCTCAGGTAGGTTGGTGCGCCATCGCTGCCCGTGTCGGTAATACGGAATCGCATTATTTCGTTGGCTTCTGCTGGGCTAGTTGCCATTGAGTTTATATCAAACGAGGCGACCTGAGTACCTGGAACTGCTGCATACGAAGTGGTATCGTAACCAACGA
>DSBV01000084.1 GCA_011045955.1 Bacteroidales bacterium
CTTGATTAATATTACGTCCCTACGGGGCTGAAAACGTTGGTCGTTATTTGTAAATTTAAATGGTACACCGATGACGCAGATTGGGCAGATTTTCACTGTGATACCATTTAAGTTGATTGTTGACAGTAAATTCAACAGAACGCCAAAAACATTGGTCCCCAACACCTCTCTGTACACTGCACGCTAAATTCAGAATCCCGTAACGCGGGGCAGACCCTTTATCCTCATCCTAAATTTCCTCGCAGGTGCTCGGAACGACAGGGGCGTTGTTAGTGAATTGGAAGAATGCACAGGCTAACGAAGGGAAAATTGCTGGTTAACAAAGTTGTTGTATTTACATAAAATCTACCAAATTTTGAAATCCATCAAAAAAATAATGGCTTTTGTTGTTATTTCCTTGAACCGTTTTTTATGGATTTAATCCCATGGGATTGTTGATAAAAAATTATTAATTGAAGCTATAGTGTTCGGTTAACTGGGGTTAATTGGTTAAATTCGCAAAGGGTGATAAAATGTTATTCTTCAAGTAATCAATCAGGTATAATACTTTTGCTTAATGAGCCAGTTTGTACATCTACACGTTCATAGCCATTACTCCATTCTCGACGGGGCATCGAGTATTGACAAGTTAATTTCACGTGCCTTGGAGTTGGGAATGCCCGGTATTGCCCTAACTGACCATGGTAACATGTTTGGGGTAAAGGAGTTTCTGTCGAAGGTTAGTAAGGTAAATAGCAAGGTAAACGATGAAATAAAGCAGATTAAATATGACATAGAGAATGCCGAGGGCGAAATTGAGCATGGGGGTGGACAACAGGAAAGGTTAGAGGAACTTAGATTAAGGCTCAAGGAGGCTCAAGCCAAGCTTTTTAAACCCATTGTGGGATGCGAAACCTACATTGCCAAGAAAAGCCGTTTCGATAGAACCGATAAGGAGGATAGGCACAACTACCACCTTATTCTGCTTGCCAAGAACAAGGAGGGGTACCATAACCTTATGAAATTGGTTAGCTATGGCTATACCGAGGGCTTTTACTACAAACCCCGTATTGATAAGGAACTGCTACGCAAGTATAGCAAGGGAATTATTGCCTCAAGTGCCTGCCTGGGCGGTGAAATCCCTCAGACCATTCTGAATGGTAATATCGATGAGGCCGAAAGGCTGGTTTATGAGTATAAGGAAATTTTTGGTGATGATTTCTACCTTGAGCTCATGCTTCATAAGTCGGGTGAGCCACGCATCGACTATGAGGTTTATGAGAATCAGGTTAAAGTAAACGAAGCACTCATTGTACTATCGAAAAAGACTGGAGTAAAGTGCATTGCAACAAACGATGTGCACTTTGTGCTGGCCGACGATGCCTCGGCTCACGATATTCTGATTTGCCTGAATACTGGCAAAAAGTTGAACGAGACAAATCGAATGCGCTACACTTTTCAGGAGTACCTGAAAAGCGAGGGGGAGATGCTGGAACTTTTTCCCAACTGCCCCGAGGCTATTAGCAATACAATGGAAATTTTCCACAAGGTTGAGGTGTACGATATATCCAGCAAACCCATTATGCCCTATTTCCCTTTGCCCGATGGCTTTACCGATGATAATGATTACCTGCGTTACCTAACCTACGAGGGTGCCAAACAGCGTTGGGGCGAAAACCTCAACGATACAATAGTTGAGCGACTGGAGTTTGAGTTGGGAGTAATTGCCCGAATGGGATACCCCAGTTACTTCCTTATAGTGTGGGACTTTATTAAGGCAGCGCGCGATATGGGGGTATCGGTAGGGCCCGGTAGGGGTTCTGCTGCCGGTTCTGCAGTGGCTTACTGCTTGCGCATTACCGATATCGACCCCATTAAGTACGACCTGCTGTTTGAGCGTTTCCTTAACCCCGAGCGTGTTTCAATGCCCGATATCGACATTGACTTTGATGAAGACGGGCGTGAGGAGGTGTTGCAGTACGTTGTTAACAAGTATGGCGCTAAGCGTGTGGCTCATATTGTAACCTTTGGAACCATGGCAGCCAAGTCGTCCATAAAGGATGTGGCGCGTACCCTTGAACTTGAATTACCCGCTGCCGACAGGTTGGCTAAGATGGTTCCTGAGCGCCCTGGCATAACCCTACAAAAGGCTTTCAAGGAGGTTCCAGAACTCGAAAAGGAAAAAGAATCCGATAACCCGCTTATCAGAGAAACCCTAAAGCAGGCACAGGTGTTAGAGGGAACTGTTCGCCAAACAGGCGTACATGCTTGCGGTATTATCATTGGACGTGATGACCTTGAGGAATACATCCCGCTTTGCACTAACTCCGAGGCAAAGCTTTATGTTACCCAGTACGAAGGCACTCATGTTGAGGATATCGGCTTACTTAAAATGGACTTCCTTGGGTTAAAAACCCTATCCATCATTAAGGATACCCTTCAGCTTATTGAGCAATCAACAGGCAAAAAGGTTGATATTGGTAGTATACCTTTAGACGATGCCAAAACCTTTGAGCTTTTCTCACGAGGCGAGACCACTGCCATCTTCCAGTTCGAGTCGCCCGGGATGAAAAAGTA
>DSBV01000051.1 GCA_011045955.1 Bacteroidales bacterium
AGTTTGTTGCGAACAGAATTAACAGCAGGCCAAGGAAGCGGTATAGCTATAAAAGTCCTATATTTGTAAAAAACCAATTATTAACAAAGACAAAAGTTGCATTTGTGACTTGAATCTTGCATTGAATTTCCGTTCCTTTTACTAAATTTCATTAATAAAATTGGCTAAAGCATGATCCGAAAAATTATTCCACTTTTCCTGCTGGCATTTACCCTAACAGCTGTTTCACAAACCGATAACTTCCAGTTTACAGTAAAAGTAGATATTCCCACATCGCCAGTTAAGGATCAGCAGCGCACAGGCACTTGCTGGAACTTTGCAACCACCTCGTTTGTTGAAACCGAGTTAATACGAATGGGACAACCCGTTTTTGATATCTCCGAGATGTACTTTGTGCGCTTTGCCTATGAGGCTAAAGCACAAAACTATGTTAGATTTCAGGGAGCTAATAATTTTGGGCAGGGCGGTCAGGCACACGATGTAATGCATGTTATCCGAAAGCATGGCATGGTAACCGAAAAAAGAATATCCAGGATTGAATTACGGCTCCGATGTTCATGCTCACTCAGAACTTGAGGCCGTTCTGAAAAGTTTCCTCGATGCTGTTGTAAAAAATCCCCAAAAAAACTATCAACCGCATGGCTCCCTGCATTCCGAATCATACTTGATGCATATTTGGGTGGAGTTCCCAATAAGGATAATTCTTCTCTATCGAAAGTTCCCTTTAATCCTGACGATTACATTGAGATAACCTCATTCAACCATCATCCATTTTACCAAAAGATATCGCTTGAGATTCCCGACAACTGGTCGCACGACCAATACTACAACATCCCTCTCGATGACATGATGCAGGTTATTGTTTATGCCCTAAATAATGGCTATTCGGTATGCTGAGATGGCGATGTGAGCGAGAAAAGTTTTGCCTACCGCAAAGGAGTTGCATTACTACCAGCTAGTAAAGTAGATGAGCTAACGGGTTCCGACAAGGAACGTTGGATTGAATTATCGGAAAAGGATTTTTACATCACGCATGGCAAACTTCGATTCGCCTGTTACTGAAATCAATGTTAATCAGGAAAACCGACAGGCAAACTTGGATAACCTAACCTCAACCGACGACCATCTGATGCATATCACTGGATGGGCAACCGATCAGAATGAGAAAATATACTTTTTGACTAAGAACAACTGGAGGACTGAGGGCGTTTATAATGGGTATTTGTATATGTCGGAACCCTATGTGCGCATGAAAACCATAGCTGTGACGGTTCACAAAAATGCCATACCTGCAGAAATAAGAGAAAAGTTAGCATTGTAGCCTACCCATAAACAAGCAAGTTGCAGCCCCTAATGGGTGCTGAATCCATCCGACCTAGCACCTCAAACGTTCCATTGTGATGTAATCGCCCTAAATCCTGCGTTTGAATAAAAGCGCAGGAGTATAGGTTAGATAAATCGATAATGTTAATGCCACCTGTGGTTCCAACAGAGGCTATGGTAAACGGGTCGGTTGTCTCACGGATTAAAACGCGCATCCAGGGAGGACAACTAAAAACACCTTTTCCCTTGGAGTAAGCTTGCGATAGCAGTTCGGTCATGCCGTATTCCGAATGGATGCTATCAACGCCGAAGGCCTTGGCAAGTATTCCATGCAGCTCATCGCGCACCATTTCCTTACGTCGGCCCTTCATACCGCCTGTCTCCATCACAATGGTGTTCTTCAGGTTGAACTTATGCCTTTCGGCAAGGTCGAGCAGAGCAAACGATACACCTACCAACAAGCATTTTTGGCCAGAACTGTCTAGCTTAGTTAGCTTTTCAGCCAGCTCATCGAGCTGATTTAGGTAGAAGCCTCCGTTTGGGTTGCCCGATTGCCTGATTAGCCCATCGACCATGTAAACCAACGATGACCCAGTGCGTTCCAGGTATGCTGGTAGTAGTGCAAGTATGCAGTATTGTTGCTCGCTACCATAGAAGTAGCGGAAACCCATGGTGAAGCTCTGTTTGTAAATGTCAACCTTAGCCACGTAATGCCTACTGGTTTCGGAACCTGTGGTTCCGCTACTGGTAAATTCTACCTCTGGCCTTAATCCTTTCGCAATTATTTGGCGATTTTTAAAGAATTGAATCGGTAGAAATGGAATCTGATCAACCCTACGAACCTTATTTGGGTCAATTTTCAGTAAATCAACATAGCTTCGGTAAACATCTACATTCTTATACTGGAACTGAAATATCTCAAGGGCAAGATTTTCAAATTCTGCCGTGGTGTTTACAGTAAAAATTCTTTTCTCTTCCATTGCTTATAAATCGTGAACTATGAACCGTTAAACGTTAAACGGGGAAATTGGTTGATATAGCTTTAATGTTGACTAACTTTCATGCTTAACTGGATTTTTAGTGTTTGGTAAATCATTCCAGATTCCTAATTCCAAACTCCAAATTCCAAATTTCATAACCTGTCCCGCATTAGCGGGAACCTGTCCCGCATTAGCGGGAACCTGTCCCGCATTAGCGG
>DSBV01000070.1 GCA_011045955.1 Bacteroidales bacterium
ACCCCGTTGATGATTACAACTCTATTCCGAATAGAATCAAACTGGGCAATACTCTCATGTTTGCCAATAAAATTGATATGCTCATAAATCTCATCGGAAATTACTATGATATTTGGGTGTTTCTCAATAATTTGAGCAATTGCCTTTAGCTCATCGTATGAATATACGCTACCCGTTGGATTAGATGGGGAACACAATAGTAAGGCTCTGGTTTTAGGTGTAATAGCAGCCTCAAGCTGTTTTGGTGTAACTTTAAAATCGCTCTCAAGGGAGGTTTCAATCACCACGCTTTTCCCCTCAGCAAGTTTAACCAGCTCAACATAGCTAACCCAGTATGGGGCGGGAACAATAACCTCATCATCCTTATCTACAACACACATCAACACGTTTGAAAGGCTATGCTTAGCGCCACCTGAAACCACAATCTGATCGGGCTGATACTCGAGGTTGTTTTCGCGCTTAAGCTTACCGCAAATAGCTTCGAGTAAATCCTTGTAACCCGCAACTGGCGTATAAAATGAAAAGTTTTGGTCAATGGCTTTCTTGGCAGCATCCTTTACAAAATCGGGGGTGAAGAAATCGGGTTCGCCTACGCTAAGGTTAATTATATCGATACCCTGTGCAGCAAGTTCACGCGACTTTTTCGACATAGCAATGGTTTGCGACTCCTCAAGAGCTGCTATTCTGGTTGATACCTTTTCCATGGTTTAACGTTTTAGGAAATTCCAAATTGTTTTACTAATTTTAGAGTTTCAAAAATAAAGTAATTTGTAATTCATATACACCTAAACTGTCCAAAAACATTAAAATATGTTTGCCGAAATACTGAAAATCACAATACCCGCACTCATGGTATTCCTGGCAGGATACCTTGCCTTACGAACCCTTATCAAGAATGAAACCCGAAGGCAAAAAGCCGAATTAATGTTCAATACCATTAAGGTTTCACTACCGCTCCGGCTTCAGGCTTACGAACGCCTGATACTCTTAATGGAGCGGATTTCGCCTGAATCGGTTATAATAAGAGTTAATAAAAAAGGGATGCTTGCTAGTGACCTGCAAAGTGCATTACTAGGGGACATTAGGGCTGAATGGGAACATAATCTCTCCCAGCAACTTTATGTAAGCAATGAGGCATGGGAAATGGTTAAAAACGCGAAGGAAAACATTGTTAAACTTATAAATATTTGCAGCGAGAAAGTTGCTCCAAACGATAGCAGCTTCGATTTGAGCAAAAAAATTCTTGAAACTTACGCTGAACAAGAAATAAACCCCACCTCACTCGCCATTGAGTTTTTAAAGAAAGAGGTTAAGGAGATACTTTAAAAACCCTATTCAACCAATTTTAGAACCCTTTTTACTGCATGTGAAAAACCGGCCTCATCGTTTACCGGCACAACCTGAAATTTGTTTTTTAGCTCACTGGGTGCGTTTGACACCACAAATGCCTCACCGGCAAGGGTAAGCATATCGATATCATTGTAATCGTTGCCTAAGGCCAACAAATTATCGGGACAAAGTCCGCCAATAAAACTACACAACCATTGAATACCCCCGGATTTTGAAACCCCTTCGGGAAAAATTTCAAGCCAAATTGACTTGCCATCAAGCGGCGAAGTTGCTCGAATAACCTGAACCCCTTTTAGTTTTTCGGAAATGGCATTGAACCTTTCAATGTCATCGGGTAAAACTGTCAACACCTGCGAAGCAGGTCCTGGAAATGGTACACCAGTAATTAAGGGTTGTGAGTAATCCTTATACAGGTTGATACGTCGTTCAAAATCAGAGTTTAATTTACCAGAACTGTGGTAGTGAAAACAGTGGTTTAGCGGAATAGGCTCATGAACCATAAAATCGGCATGCATTTCCACAAGTAGGGCAATTACATACTGAACAACTTCCAGTGAAAGCTGGTTGGCTTGGATAATGGACTTATCGGACCAGCGCATAATTCCTGCTCCAGAAGAAAACAAAAGGTAATCGATGGGGAAATCGGCGGGCAAAACAGTTGATGCTGAAAATGGTGAACGACCAGTAGCTATAGCACGAATGATCCCCATTTCACCTAATCGGTATAGGGAAACCATATCTTCGTCGTTAAACTTATGGTCAGAACGCAGGAGTGTGCCATCCAAATCGGTTACTACCAGTCTAATCATGAAAAGCCTATGTTTTACGCAAAGATATTAAGGTTACAGAAAAGTTTAGAGCCGTAATTGGCATATGTGGCTTAAAATTAATCTAGAGTTTAACAATTTACTTGTAAAACAATAATTGTCTTTGTGTTAACCTCGTATCGTTTACAAGAATAGTAATATTTTCCACTACTTCAATATTAGAGCATCTAAAGGGAAATTTAGTATAAAAAACTAGAAAATAATGTGTTTTTTTAACGTTAAAATTTGGTTAAATCATTTTATACTTCGAACAAAATTTTTTATATTTAAGGTGTAAAAATCATTATAAAACCCTGTAATTATGACTAAAATAATCACATTTAATG
>DSBV01000114.1 GCA_011045955.1 Bacteroidales bacterium
GGACGAATATAGAGCTTATTTCCATTCAGCGGAAGAGAGCGGGATTTTTTCCCCTCTCTTTGCTGAAAAAATATTGATGTCATCCTCACCGAAAGTTGCATTTATTGGTTGAATTTAGGTTTTGATACTATTCATGCACGCGTCAAAAGACGCGCGCAAAGAGGAGTGATCAGTATCAACCAACAACCTATTTCATTATCTCTTTTAAAATTCTGAAGTGAAGTGGAACTTAATATCGGGGAACTTTTCAATGGCCATTTGCAGGGAGTAAGGTGAATCGGCCAGGAACACCTCGCGGCCATGCTTATCGAGAGCAAGATTGCTGTACTTACGAATATGGAAGTCGTCGAGTTGGGCCTTGTTGCTGGTTTCAATCCAGCAAGCCTTATAAAGATTTATTGGTTCATAGCGGCACTTGGCCCCGTACTCATGCTCCAAGCGGAACTGAATAACATCGAACTGCAGGGCACCAACCGTTCCAATGATTTTACGGCCATTCGATTTTTGTGTAAATAGTTGCGCAACCCCCTCGTCGGTTAGCTGCTCAATACCCTTCGCCAACTGCTTATGCTTTAAAGGATCGGCGTTCTCAATGTATCGGAAGAGCTCGGGAGCAAAATTAGGGATACCCTTAAAGTTCATTACATCTCCTTCGGTCAGGGTATCGCCTATTTTAAAGTTACCCGAATCGGGTAAACCGACAATGTCGCCGGGGTAAGCATACTCAACTATCGACTTTTTGTCGGCTAAAAATGCGTTGGGACTCGAAAAACGGAACGACTTACCTAAACGCACATGGAAGTAGGGAACATTACGCTCAAAGCGGCCAGAACATATCTTCAGGAATGCTATTCTATTACGGTGATTGGGATCCATGTTGGCAAAAATCTTAAACACAAAACCGCTGAATTTTTGCTCAAAAGGCGAAACTGTTCGGGTATCGGTAATAGTGGATCCAGGATGGGGAGCAATTTGAACAAAACAATCAAGCAATTCCTTTACCCCGAAGTTATTAAGGGCACTCCCGAAAAATACCGGTGCCACTTCGCCATTCAGGTAGCTGTTTTTATCAAATTCCGGATAAACCTCCTTAACCAATTCAATTTCTTCGTAAAATTTCTTAGTAAACGGTGAAATATACTTATCAAGCTCAGTTGAGTAAACGTCAGTTATCTCAACTATATCATCGGTTACGGTTTGCTTGTTTTCACCAGAGAAAAGAAAGAGCTTTTGCTCGAACAGGTTGTAAACACCTTTAAAGGTTGGGCCTTGGCTAATAGGCCAACTCAACGGTCGCAACTTTATTTGGAGTTCCTTCTCAATATCATCGAGCAAATCGAATGGGTCATTTCCGGGACGATCGAGCTTGTTAATGAAGATGATCACGGGGGTTTTACGCATACGGCAAACCTCCATGAGCTTGCGGGTTTGCGCCTCAACGCCCTTGGCGTGGTCAATAACAATAATAACACTATCAACTGCCGTTAGGGTACGGTAGGTATCCTCGGCAAAATCCTGGTGACCGGGCGTATCAAGAATATTAATCTTATAGCCGTTATACTCAAACTCCATTACCGATGTGGAAACCGAAATACCACGTTGGCGCTCAATCTCCATGAAGTCGGATGTGGCAGTCTTTTTTATCTTATTACTTTTAACCGCACCAGCAATGTGAATTGCACCGCCAAATAGCAGCAATTTTTCGGTTAGGGTTGTTTTACCGGCATCGGGGTGGCTAACAATGGCAAAAGTACGGCGGCGCTTAACTTCGTCCTCAAAAAACATATATTTTCATTTATCGCTTGCAAAATTAGCAATTAAAAAGGGTTTTAAGAAAATCCTTAAATAACTAAAATAACTTGTATTTGATTTTATCACACTAGTATCCGAAAGTCCAAAATTTTAAAAAGCCCTCAGAATCCCTTATTTTTGAGTTCAACAAAAACTTTTTAAAATATGGGCCTCCTCAGGCGAAACAAAAATAGCAAAATGCCACTTACTCGACAAATTCTAGATTTAGTTCCCCGCTGGATACTCGATAGCTGCACCAGAACGTATCAAAACGGACAAAGGATGCAGTAAATACAAGACCTTCGACCAGCTTGTTGCGTTACCTTTCGGAAAGCTCAATAAGTGTCAGAGCCTAAACGACATATCGGCAGGGATTGGTGTGAGCGAGGTGTTCATTGACGACCCTGGGCTCAAGCAGAGCCCCGCCCCCTCCGCCATGAGCGATGCGAACAGGAAGCGCAACTAGCAGGTGTTTAGGAGTCCGTAGTATTGTTTATTGAGCCACTACAAAACGGTTTTAAAAAAGTAGCACAACACGCATACCATACAGGAGATTAAGGACAAAAGCGTAAAACTCATAGACAGCTCCGTTATATCGTTATGCC
>DSBV01000063.1 GCA_011045955.1 Bacteroidales bacterium
GGTTTGTGCTACGCCATCAGGTAATGTAAATGTACCAGTAGCAGTGTAATCAGCTGGTGTGTTAGCATCGTAAGAATCGATTGTCCAAGAAAGATCAACAACATGCTCAGCACCATCTGTGTCAGTAATTGTTATTTGAGCAGCTAGAGCAGCAATGGCGTCAGCTTCTGAAGTACCCTGGCAAACTGTTACGTCAACAACATCGGAGTTAATGTCGATATCTGCAATTTGAGGAACAGTTTTTGACATCTTCAGAACAATATTGTCAATAGCGAATTCGTCTCTGCTACCACCGCCTGTAGCGTCGTTAGAGTACCAACGGAAATACAAATAATCTCCATCAGCTATATCAACGTCGATAAATCCACCAAGGTTGAAGGTTGTTTTTTCCCAAACTGCTGGGTCGTCTTTTAATTCAGGTGAAGTAAACAATGCTTGCTGAATCGGTTGCCATGTAGAACCATCAAAAGAAAACTCACCGTTAAATGTGTTTGCACGATCCTGGTCATTTAATACCCACAAATCGTAAGAAAACTGTATAAAATTAACAGTTTGTCCGGTGTTGTTTTGCACCTTTAACCCGATCCAGCCGGGTGTAAAATCAGAGCTACCGGGTTGGACTCCCAAGGCAAAGTTTCCAGATTCTACTTCAAAAGCATAAATACCACCCGTGGTAACACCGCCTGGGGAAGCCCCTCTAGCAAAGTCGCCATCTGTTGCTTCTTCTCCAAAATCTTTATTGCCATCGCTCATTCCAAACACTGCCCATGCGTCAGCGTAAAGCTGTCCTGTAGTAGGATTAGAAGCAAAACCGCTACCCGCGAAAACGCCCTCGTTTACGCCTGCCACTGTATTATCGAAATCGATTGTAAAATCGGTATCGACGGCAGTAATGGACCATTGTCCTTTAACTTGCACTACCCATAGAGTGAGGAATGCTAGTAGTAGTAAAGCTCTACTTTTCATCTTTAAAATAATTTATAAGTTAAACACTAACAGTATATATAAAAAACAGATGCGAGGTTAAAATTTCATCCGCATTCTTTTAAGGCTTCTTTGGTTTTTTATGTGGTAAGCTACACAAACGATTTTATGCCCCATAGCAATAAGTGCCCGTTACATACCACAACATACAACCAAACTTTGGTGCATGGTCTTGTAAAAACTCTACTTTGTGCGAGTGGCGCCCCACGCCAATTCTGTAGGGGTTGCATTTAAATGCCTGTTACCTAGTCGGGTTCCTGAGCCTTTTTTTTACCGGCACCCACGCTGTTACCAGGACACATCCCCGAATGCGATGCCAAATGGTGCTCGCTGGGAAAAATATTCACGTCAACCCCTATTTCAGCCACAATACCAATTGCCCCGTTTGGCACATTAATTATATGCCTGGCATTGACAGCCAACAGGTTTAACGAGTAGTTGCTATGTGCATGCAGTACTGGCTTACAGTAAATACCTGTGCTTTCCATGGTTCCAACGGTTACTTGTAAAATATAAAACCACTCGCCAAATCCTTTCAAAGAGCTTGTTGTGGATCCGAAGTTTAGGGTTCCTGTTCGGATTTCTTTGCTCATTACGGTGGTTAATACCGTATAGCGGTGCACATGGAGCCCACAACCTCATTACTTGCCCAAATACCATTGGCTGCTTGGCCATATTCCTTTTTTTTTATTCATACATACGTAATTCGCAGCTAAATTATCAAGGGCGTTTGGAATCTATTATGGGGGTTTCATAACTAATTTCATAGCTAAATAGCTTAAATTAGTCCCTACTCTGTTTTAGCTTTTCGGGTTCCGCTTGTATGAATATGTTTTAACCTCCATTTTTTTCTTTTAAATGAGCACATACCAGTTGGCTGTTTAAACCGACCTACGGTAAGAATATGGTGCCAAGCTTTAACAACCATGTTAATTCGGGCTCGTGGTTAACCGCATCAATGGCCTCAATAACCCGTTATTCGGCCTTTTTAAGCCTTTGCTTCTGGGCATTAAGGCTTTACGTTCGAGCAGTGCTACAACCGTAACACTAAAAAACCGCTGCTACAGCCAATTCTCCTGTTACATTACCCATATGCATCCATTTAATATTTTGGTTAGCCATATGCTTTTAAATTCAGGATAGACCAAAAATATAAAAAAATCGCTAACATCCAAAACTTTTCAAAAACAAGTAAAAAAAATCGGAATTCCACTGAATAAGCTATGAAATTTGCATTATTCGGAAAATAAGTCCTTCCCGAAAGCAATTTCTCGGTTGCTTTTTAATGGTTACTTTTCTTGCGCCTTCACGAACCTCATTGCATACGTATTCCAGTGACAGATAGCGGTATAGGCAAAATCCTATTTTTTCCGATAGCTTTGAGAATGCCATTGGAA
>DSBV01000062.1 GCA_011045955.1 Bacteroidales bacterium
CCTGCTGCAAATCAGGAGAATGTTTTAACCCAAAAGTATATTGCTCTGTATATGCAACCAGAGCAAGCTTGGTTTGAATATCGTAGGACCGGATTCCCAAAAACTCTCATAAAACCTGGTGAAATAACACACAGAGTTTTTACTGATGACGGTCCTGTGGATATTATTTTCACTCCTATTGTTGATGGTGTAACAGATATTCCTAACAGAATGTGGTATCCTGTTGAAGAACAAGGTGTAAATCAGCCGGGATATGAAGCAGCAGTTGCTGCCCAAGGCCCTGATGATCTCATGACTAAGGTTTGGTGGCAGCAATAGTTATTTGCTGTTGCGTTTAAACCGCCCCTTACGGGGCGGTTTTTTATTGCCCATTTTTAACCAAAAAAAATGACTCGTACTCCTATTTAGTCGTCCATTAAAAAGTCAGTTTGAGCATTTTATTTAAAAATCACTGTTGCCCGATAAAAATAAAAGAGTAGGGAGCCACAAGGAACTCCCAACCCCTTACAGTAGTTTTGTTTTATCACAACCATATCAGATGCCAACAAACGGCCAGATTCGGATGTTTTTGGAAATATCTACCATGCTTCTAATGTTCATTTGGATGAAAATAGTTCAATAATTTTGAGCATAACCTCGGTTGCCTTTACCATGCTTTCTACGGCTACGTATTCATGCTTTCCGTGAAAGTTTTCGCCGCCTGCAAATAGGTTGGGGCAGGGGAGTCCCATGTACGAAAGGCGTGCACCATCGGTGCCACCTCGGATTGGTTTAACCATAGGTTTAATGCCTACCGCCTCCATTGCCTCAATGGCAGTGGAAACCACATGGTACACCGGCTCTATCTTCTCGCGCATGTTGTAGTACTGGTCCTTTAGCTCCACGCTAACAGTTCCTTCACCGTATTTGGTATTCATGTAATTGGCAATGCGCTGCATGTATGCTTTTCGGGCTTCAAACTTTTTACGGTTGTGGTCGCGTATAATGTACTGGAATGCGGCTTTTTCCACTGAACCATCCATTTTAATAAGATGATAAAATCCCTCATAACCCTGAGTATGCTCAGGACGCTCATGGGCAGGAAGCAGGCTGTTGAATTCCTGGGCTATTTGGATGGCATTAAGCATCTTATCCTTGGCGTAACCCGGGTGAATATTACGACCCTGAATGGAGATTTTTGCGCTTGCAGCGTTAAAATTCTCAAACTCCAATTCACCAATTGCTCCACCATCGAGGGTGTAGGCAAAATCGGCACCAAATCGTTTTACGTCGAAATGGTCGACCCCACGGCCAACCTCTTCATCAACGGTAAAGCCAATGCGAATTTTGCCGTGCTTAAAATCGGGGTTTTTGATCATAAACTCCACGGCTGTCATAATTTCGGCTATGCCTGCCTTATCGTCGGCACCAAGTAGAGTGGTGCCATCGGTTACTATTAGGGTTTGCCCTAAGTAATTTTTAAGTTCGGGAAACTCCTTAGGCGATAGCACTACTCCCAAATCCTTGTTCAGAACGATTTCGGTGCCATCGTAATTCTCCACAAATCGTGGGGCAACGTCTTTACCCAGCATATCGGGCGAGGTATCCACATGGGCAAGGAATCCAAGAACTGGTATCTGCTTGTTGGTATTGGCGGGTATGGATGCCATTACATACCCATACTGGTCAATTTCAACTTCCTGAGCCCCCATCTCCTTGAGTTCCTGTGCTAATAAATTACACAAAATCAGCTGTTTATCGGTGCTTGGAAACCTATCGGTTACAGTATCGTCGCTTTGGGTATCAATCTTAACATACCTAATAAAGCGTTCTATTAGCAATTGTTTGTTTATCATGGCGAATTATTTGGTTTATAGTGTTTAGTGCTTGGTGTTTAGTTTTTAGTGTTTGGTGTTTAGTGTTAGTGTGGTCTTCATGTTTCTTCTTAAGATAATAGTTGATAAATCCATTACGCAATTTCTTGCATTTCTCATTGTCATACGTTATTTGTTCAAGAGCTGTAGCATTAATATAACCTTGTTTAAAAGCTATATATATTTGAATTTCTAATTCAAAAAGTGAGCCTCTTGCAATGTAAAGGAATTGGGTTGTCTCCTTTAAATGATTGCGGCCAATGCCTTCCGCAATATTTGAAGGAATTGAAGTTGCACTTTTTCTTATTTGTTGTGTCAATCCAAAAATTTCATCTTTGGGTAC
>DSBV01000015.1 GCA_011045955.1 Bacteroidales bacterium
AGAGCTTCAACTCATTGCTGCCGAAATCGACAACCGGCTGGCAAACCTCGGTTTTGAACCCGAAACACGTCAATTCAACCCACACCTTACCCTGGCCCGGATAAAATTTCTGAAAAACAAAAAAGCATTTTACGAGGCTGTGGAAATGTACAGGGAAACATATTTTCAAACAGCCACAATCAAAAAGTTTATTTTTTACCGGAGTATTTTGAAACCTGGGGGGGCGGTTTTCAGGGAACTGGGAAAGTTCCGGTTATATACTTGATGTCGCAAATTGCGATATCCAATTGACTGATTAAATTTGAACTCACAAAAGAGGAGTTTGACAACTTGAGGTCACAATTTGTGACCTCAAGTTGGGGAGGTGCACGATACTTACCAATGGTGTTTACAGAGCAAGGCGTAGCAATGCTTTCAAGTGTCTTGAGAAGCCAGCAGGCAATTAGGGTTAACATTCAGATTATGCGAATTTTTACAAAAATCCGTGAAATGCTGGTGGATACACTTAGCTTAAAGCTGGACATTGAAGAAATCAAAAAGAAACTTGCCAACCAGGACAAAAACATAGAATTGGTTTTTAACTATCTCGACGAGTTGATGGAGAAACAGGCAACCCCTGAACCAAGAAAACAAATCGGCTACAAAAGGAACAACGGAATCTGCTAAACCTTCCACGGGAAGTAATTTATTGGGCTGGTGCGAATGCTAAAATAAAATATTATTATACATTTGATGGTGAAAAACTTCGCAAAACGGTAGAAGACAACGGCACGGTCACCAAAGTGGATTATTGCGGGTCGGGCGCCTGCCCCGACTTACAAAATATTATGAATTTTGAATTAGATTTTGTTAGTCGGGGTTTACGAGACAGCGAGCGGGGTACGTTCTTTAAAATACTTTGTAACGCCCGAAGGCCGGGCTGTAAAGAATGGCAGTACATGGGATTATGAATATAACCTGAAAGACCATTTAGGAAACACAAGTGTTGTTATCCGCAAAGGAGGCAGCGGTTTGGCAGAAGTTATACAGGAGAGGCACTATTACCCTTTCGGGATGGAGATGAGCGAGCTTTCCTACGGAACAGGCAGTAACAGGTACCTTTACAACAGCAAGGAAATCCAGAATGATTTTGATTTGTCCTGGTACGATTATGGAGCAAGGTTTTATGACCCGCAGTTAGGGAGGTGGCATTCTGTGGACCCACTGGCGCACAAATATTATCCGATTAGTCCATATGCTTATGTCGCTAATAATCCATTGCGATTTATTGACCCTGATGGAAGAAAAATCGTTGATGCTAATGGTAACATTATTTATACGCATAGTGGTGGTTGGGCAAAAAACGCACCAGAGAATGCTGTAAGGTTAGGCAATGCGATGATGGGGACAAGAACAGGGACTTCACAGTTCAACAAGATGGTTGATGCTAAACATGGAATTACATTGAATATAAGTCAAGAAAATAAAACATATAAAATCAATGGAAAAACCGCATATAAATTAGGAGAAGCATCTAAATCTGTTAGTTATGACCACAATACAGGGAATTATAC
>DSBV01000066.1 GCA_011045955.1 Bacteroidales bacterium
AGCAGAGCTAAAGGCAAAATATGCGGCAGAGCTGGAGTCCAGCGGGGCAGGCATGGGTAATATTTTTGGTTTTGAGGCCTTAAAAGCCGCGTTTACTCCGCAAGGCGAGGAGTGGTTGAAAAAACTTATGCAACATCTTGGTTCCAACTGGAATTTGCTTAGTAGAATACTTGCAGGGTTCAGTAAGATTAAGGTTCGTAAAGCCGTTGCCACTTACCTTGTTTGGGCCGATTTCCGGGGAACCAATTTAACCGATGACCAGCTAAACAAACTTTTAGTCCATGAAGCGGGTTTGGGGTTTAGTCCTGGAACTGAATATGGCCATCAGGGCACCGGCTTTCAACGCATCTACATTGCCTGTCCTAATCAAACCATTGAGCTGGCTTTAAACAGACTCCATAAAATAGCCAAATACATAGATTAATAGGCTAACCGTTAATCATCGTTAAAATTCTTTATCGTTTCATAAAACCAAAACGTATCTCCATCGGTTTATGATGTAGGTACTATTGCCATTTTGCCGTTTTTTGAGTATATTTATACTGTAAATGCCACTTATATATGCGTAAAACTTTTATATCGATATTAGTTTTCACCACATCGTTCGGTTTTGGATTTCCCGGTAATTCCAATTTAACAAGCATTTCAACAAAACTATCGGAGCTGAACGACCAGATTAGGCAGGAGCAGTATGGCAAGGTTAGCGGTGTGGTTGTGCTTAACATGTGGGGTAAGCCAATTTTTGAGCAATACTACGGTTTCAAAAACAGGTACAGCCTTAATCCGATTAGTTCGGTTACCAAGAGCATTACATCAATTGCCTTGGGCATTTGTATCGATAGGGGGTTGGTTGCATCAATTGATGAGCCGGTTGCCAAGTATTTCCCCGAATACAAAAAGCAATTTGCTGAAAATCCTGACAAGAAAAATATCACCTTAAGGCATTTTTTAAATCAAACCACAGGGCTAAAGTGGGGTGAATGGTTTTACCCATACAACTATGCATCGAACAACTTGATGGCCCTATTGGAAAGTAAAGAGAATTGGATTGACCATTTCTTTAACCTGTCTGTCGATACGTTGGCTGGTGTAAAGTTCAATTACAATAGCCTGTCGTCGCAGGTTATTGCTGAGGTGGTAAGCCGCGTAAGCGGCATGGAGTTTAGCCAGTTTGTGATTGAGAATATCTTTAAGCCATTGAATATTAGTTCATTTAGTTGGGATCCATACCCCAATAATCCCTTGCCAGCCTGGGGAGGTATATCGATGTCAACCATCGATATGGCCAAGATTGGCCTTTTGATGCTTAACAACGGAAAGTACAGAAATGTACAGATAGTTTCGGCAAGTTGGGTAAGCAATTCCATCGCTATTCAATCAGTTTATAATCAGAGTACAGCCTACGGGCTACACTGGTGGATTGAGCATCTTACTGGTGAACCCCTGATCTACTATGCAGCAGGCTATGGCGATCAATACGTGTTTGTTGTACCGGAAAAGGAGATAGTTATTGCAATAAACTCGCAAAACTTTTCCGATTACCGCTGG